>JAKFCC010000201.1:0-24165 GCA_036676795.1 Gemmatimonadota bacterium | reverse complement strand
GGATCGAGGGGAAGTAGTTCGCTGGCGGCGCTCATCTAATTCAAAGATAACTCGCTCAGGTTGACAGGTTCGAGTGTCTTCCTGACCTTCAAGCGTGAAAAACATTCTGGTGCTGGGCTTGACAGTTCTGGCCGCATGCAAGCCCGCAATCGAGACGTCACCAATACCGCCGGGCGTGACCTATGTGCCGCGGGCGGCGTGGGGAGCACATGCTCCGGTCCTTCCCATGAAGGAGCATCTGCCGGTGCGCCTGACGATCCATCATACGGGAACGCAGATGCGTTTCGACCGGACCCTCGAAGCCAAGATCAAGGCGCTGCAGCAGTTTTCACAACGCGAGGATTCACTCGCGAGCGGAAGGAAGAAGCCGGCATGGGCCGACGTCCCGTATCACTACTATATAAGTGTCGATGGCCGGGTAGCTGAGGGCCGTGAATGGAAATACGTAGGCGACTCCAACACGCCTTACGATCCGACCGGCCACCTCCTGGTCGTGATAGAAGGAAGCTTCGACACGGACACGCTCACCACGGCGCAGCGGAAGACAGTGGAGCTGTTCGTTCCTGCGCTGGCGAAACACTTTCACATCCCGGCCACGCGGCTCGCATCTCACAAGGATTTTGCAGAAACCTCATGTCCCGGCAGAAATGTCTACAGGGAGCTGCCGCGGCTGCGCGCCCTGATCGACGGATCGGTTTCTCGATGACGCAACCGTGATAGGCATCATCGCAGACAGCATGTTCGTTCCAGGGATGTAGCGTGCCAACCCGGACATTGGCGGCGGTGATTGCCGGGGCGATAGGCGGTGTAACAGGTGGACTTGTGTTCGCAACGCTCCATGCCTTCATCATCGTTCCAATCTGGGACCGAATGACGAGCGGCCTGGTTTTCGGCGCGCTCGCGGGAGCGGGAGCGGGACTGGCATTCGCAGAATTGTTTTCGGAGGGTGGTTCATCCAGCTCACTACGCCGCATGCAACGGGGCGCACTGTTCGGCGCCTTGCTCTGGGTGATAGTGGCGCCAGTGAGTATTGCAGATGCGGTGCTGCGATACACAGGCATCGCCCCGCGAATGGAGCTCCTCGCAGTCGGTGTTGCGGTAGTTCTCGCAGTCACCGTGGGAGGGATTCTCGGTTGGGTACGAACTCACAATCGGCGTGGAGTCATTGTTGGAGCCGTTGCCACGATGCTGCTGGTAATGGCAATGGCGGGTCCCGTCCCGATCGGACGGGGAGGGAGGGCAGTTGGGATTTTTCTTGCTGTCCTTCCTGCCGCCATTATCGGAGGGGCGCTGATGGCGCTCGTTACTCCACTACTACCGTCGGGACCTTCGCGTCGTCTGTAGTTCCGGGTGCATCCGCCTTCGTACCGGTGGTACCCTCGTCGGCTTTCTTTTCTTCCTTGATGAATGGAAGCGACTCTGCGTTTATCCAGCCCTGTTCGGCTGCGTGCTGGCCGGCGGCTAGAGTGTCATCCGCCAGGACGAATGCAGATCCGGCCGCGAGAACGTCATGGGCCAGCTCCTGAAGCGCGGCCGCACGTTCAGGATTCTGGTGAACATTGCGGATGTAGATCGCGTGGACGCGCCCGGGGTAGCTGTCCAGGATAGCGCGGTAAATCTCCGGATCCCTCTGGCTGTTGTCTCCGATCAGGATGAAGGGCATTTCAGGATACATGTCCATGATCTCACGTATCAGCGGATCCTTGTGGGTCTTGAGGCGCGAACTTGAAAGGGCAGAAAGCTTCACCTCCCAGTCGCGCAGCAGGATCGGACCGGACGGAATGCGCTGAACCTCCATGAACTCCGAGATCATGTCGTAGATGTTCCAGGGGCTGCTCGACACATAGAAAATCGGGTTGTTGCCCCTCCCATCGCCGCCCTTTTCAAGGGCCTGATAAAATGCGGCGACCCCCGGGAAGGGAAGCCGGGTTCGTGAGTTCCCCAGCATTACGGTTCGAACGGCCTGCAAGAAATTTGTGATCCGGGATTGGATGACCGTGTCGTCCAGGTCGCTGATGATGCCGAATGACGGACTACCGGTCGGAAGCTGGACATGCCCGGTAGCGGTGACCGCGCCGTGACCATCCCTGAGCGGAGACAGCAGCTCGAAAGAAACCTTCTGCCATGGTTCCGAGGGTGTGATTGGATCCTCAAGGTCTATCCATTCCCTGAAGAAACCTTCCTCGTCGCATTTCAGCTCGCGGGTTGTGGTACCGATGACGGCACGCACGGTCGCAGAGGGAACAGGATCACTCTCGATCCTCTTGAGCGTATTCACAAGATTCATGCGGAGACTGTCTTCGGCACTCGACGCCTGAATGTTCTCGCATTCGAGGACCCGCCCGTGCACCAGGACCCGCTCGGGCGTTCCGTAGCCGCGATACGGGATGATCTGGTAGGGGTCGCTGCCCACGTCGAAGCCGGCCAGGTCCGACATGTCCTCGATCGACTTCCGGAGGTCCTCAAAGACTCCCCGGACCTGCTCCCTGATCCCTTTGCGTTTCTTCGCGCTCATGGCCGTCCAGATTGCAATCCATGCGCCCCTCTGCGAAGGTCGGCCAAAACTCTAGATTTAGGGGATGGAGATGGACCGGCTGGGCGCGACACTGGGCGACCGCTACAGGTTGCTTCGCGAGGTTGGGCGCGGAGGAATGGCCACGGTTTTCCTCGCAGACGAGTTGAAGCACGGTCGCCAGGTCGCCGTAAAGGTCCTGAGACCGGAAGTCGCAGCGTCCGTGGGCGCCGAGCGTTTCCTGCTCGAGATCGGCATCGTTGCCAGACTGTCCCACCCACACATTCTTCCGCTCATCGACTCGGGTGAATCCGGAGGATTTCTGTATTACGTGTCGCCCTATGTGTCCGGCGGATCACTGCGTGACCTTCTGAAAAAGGAATGGACCCTGGAATGCGATCACGCACTGCGCATTGTCGAACAGGTGGCGGACGGACTGGATTACGCACACAGAATGGGATTCGTGCATCGGGATGTAAAACCTGAAAACATCCTTTTTGCCGAAGGTCATGCGATGCTTGCCGACTTCGGCATTGCACGGGCGTTCACCGTCTCCGACGCCGACCAGATAACCGAGGGAGGCATGGCCCTGGGTACCCCCCAGTATATGAGTCCCGAGCAGGCGAGCGGCGACCGGGATATAGGTGCGCAGAGCGACATCTATGCACTGGGCTGCGTTCTTTATGAGATGCTGGGCGGTGAATCGCCCTTCGGCGGTGGCAACGGACGAACGACCATCGCGAGGCAGGTAACTGAAATCCCGAGGCCGATAAGAATTCTTCGCCCCGATGCTTCACTAACGGTGGAGCGGGCGCTGGCAAAAGCTCTGGCAAAAGACCCAGCCGACAGATTTGGATCAGCATCGGAGTTCGTGGCCGCGGCGCGCGCCGTGGATGTAGCGGCCAATAGTCCTGCAAGAAAAGCGACCAGAAATATCGCAGTGATTCCATTTGTAAACGCGAGCGCTGATTCGGACAACGAGTATCTCAGCGATGGAATCACAGACGAACTGATCAACGCTCTCACCAAGGTGCAAGGTCTCCGGGTGGCCTCGCGTACTTCGGTTTTTGCCCTCAAGGGAAAGGCGCAGGACGTACGATCGATCGGCGCCGCGCTCGGGTCTTCGGTCATCCTGGAGGGAACGGTTCGCAAGGCCGGCGACCAGCTTCGGATCACCGCACAGCTTTCATCTGCAGGTGACGGACAGGTTCTCTGGTCACAGAGGTATGACCGGCAACTGGTCGATGTCTTTGCCATTCAGGATGAAATTGCGCAGACCATAGTGAACACATTGCGCGCAACGCTGCTGGCTGACATTTCAGACCCGCAGCCCAAGCGATACACGGAGAATATCGAGGCGTATGGCCTGTACCTTCGCGGCCGGTACGCATGGAACAAGCGGACCAACGAAGGAATAGTTGAAGCGATCGAACTGTTTCGTCAGGCAATCGCAGTCGATCCAAACTATGCTCTCGCCTACACGGGTCTGTCCGATTCCTTCGCCCTGCATGTGGACTACCGCAGCGTCCCCGTGGTCGAGGGGTTCGAAAAGGCCACTGAATATGCGCTTCGTGCGATCGAGCTCGACGAGACTCTCGCTGAGGCGCATACCTCCCTCGCATGGGCGACCTTCATCTACGGCTGGAACTGGGAGGCGGCTGGACGTGAGTTCCGCAGGGCAATTGAGCTTCAGCCGCAATACGCCACCGCCCACCAGTGGTATGCCTTCCTCCTTGCCTCACAGGGGAGGCTGGATGAAGCACTGGAGGAGGGTCACACAGCTGTTGACCTGGACCAGACGTCCGTGTCGGTCCGGCGCTCCATTGGATGGCTGTACTATTACGCCCGCAAATACGAACAGGCCGCCTACCACCTGAGATTGGCGACAGCCATGAATCCCGAGGCGGAAGAGACATACCGCGTACTCGGCCTGACGCTCGCAGTAGGCGGCGACAATAGTGAGGGCGAGCGAGTTCTCCGGCAGGCTGTCCGGATGCCTGCATCGAGCACACACACGCTGGCGACGCTTGGTTTTGTGCTGGCACGAAGCGGCAAGCGCGACGAGGCGATTGCGATCAGGGACAAGCTTCGCGCGACTGCGGAAAAGGGCTACGTCTCGCCGGTTGCCTTCGCGACAATCGAACTGGGACTTGGGAATTTCGACGCCACGCTCGACTGGATGGAAGAAGCACTGGCGGACAGGCGAGGATGGCTGGCATATATCGGCGTGCATCCAATTCTGGATCCACTTCGTGAGCTTCCGCGCTTCAGGAGCTTGCTGGGGCGAATGGGACTTTCGGGCGATCAGAGAACAGCTTTGCGGACAGTCTTTACACAGAACACGGAGCGAGCCCTGCAATGAAAGCGCGACCAGAGGAAGGTGAATTCAATCCCTATTACGGCAAGTACATAGGTCTCGTACCCGATGGAGACATAATCGGGACGATTCGGGACCAGACGGCGGACACGCTGGCCACTTTCGAGTCGATCCCGGAAGCCAGAGCGGGTTTCAGGTATGCCGATGGCAAGTGGAGCATCAGGGAACTGCTGGGGCATGTGACTGACGCCGAGCGTATTTTCGTTTATCGCGCGCTTTGCATCGCACGTGGCGACAGCCAGTCCCTTCCCGGATTCGAGGAAGACAGCTATGTCCGCGCAGCCTCGTTCGATTCGCTTCCCCTTGCCCGCATTGTTGCTGAGTTCGAGACAGTTCGGGCGGCAACGCTTTCCTTCTTCGAGAACCTCAGTGCCGAGGCCTGGGCCCGCATGGGGATCGCCAATGGGAGCGGAGTCAGCGTAAGGGCCATCGCCTACATCCTGGCGGGGCATGAGCGCCACCACCGTCAGGTGCTGAAGGACCGTTATCTGGCCGCTCAACGCGATTAGTTTGAGGTATGGCAGAACCGCGCAGGAAAAAGCCCGACGCCCCCTCGTTCGAGGATAACCTCAAGCGACTGGAAGAGATCGTGGAGCGGCTGGAAATGGAATCGGTGGATCTCGACGAGTCGCTCCGTCTGTTTGAAGAAGGGATCGCGGTGCTGCGCGATGCGTCCTCAGCCCTGAATGTTGCGGAAACCCGGGTCCGTCAGCTCGTCGAAGCGGCAGACGGAACCCTGGAGCTGCGCGAGCTGGACGCCTGAGCGACCTGCCTCCTTCGGGCGAGCTGCCTGCCAATTTCGAGCAAACGCTCGAGAAGATTCTTCTGGAGAGTTCTTACCAGCCCGGCGAGATCGGCGACGCCATACGGTATGCGATGCGGCCTGGTGGAAAGCGGCTGCGCGCCCGCCTTGTCTTTGCAGCGGCAGAGAGCGTTGGCAGCACCGGCGATGTGAGCGGGCTGGCGGCCGCCGTGGAGATGATCCACGCCTATTCGCTCGTCCATGATGACCTTCCCTGCATGGACGATGACGACCTGAGGCGCGGTACCCCGACCGTCCATCGCGTGCATGGAACGGGAACAGCCATGCGTGCGGGGCTTGCGCTGCTGCCCATCGCCGTGGACGCGGCCATGAAATCCTGTGACGCTCTAAGGTTGCCGGAGGGGGTCGCCTGTACGATAGTTAGGAGGATGGCTCAGGCGGCAGGCGGCGGGGGAATGATCGCCGGCCAGCTGAGCGATCTGGAGGCCGAAGGGCGCGAAGTTTCCGTTGCGGACCTGGAGCGAACCCACGCGGCAAAGACAGGGGCGCTGATCAGTGCTTCGGTTGTCGTGGGAGGGCTGGCCGGAGGGTGCGACAAGACGCAGCAGATTGCGCTGGAGACCTTTGGCGATTGTGTAGGCCTCGCTTTTCAGATTGTGGACGACGTACTGGATGTGACGAGTACCAGTGATGTGCTGGGCAAGACGGCAGGACGTGATGTAACGCTGAGCAAGAGTACATACCCATCGCTGATGGGAGTGGACGAGGCGTCAAGACGAGCGCGGCGCTTGATAGAGGAAGGAAAGTCCGCACTAGCCGGTGCGCACCTCCTGACCGGCCGGTTGTCGGCACTTGGCGAGTTTGCCGTGGCACGCGCTTCATGACATTCTAAAAACGAAATGGATTCCTCAGACTCAAATCTCCTCGAACGCATAGCATCTCCGGCCGATCTCAAGCCACTGACCCGCGATCAGCTTCGCGAGGTTGCAGAGCTTATGCGGGCTCGTCTCATTCAGGTGTGTGCGCGTACCGGCGGTCACATCGGAGCCGGACTTGGCGTCGTCGAACTTTCGATAGCGCTGCACCGGGTGTTCGATACACCGCGCGACCAGCTCCTCTGGGATGTCGGTCACCAGGGCTACCCGCACAAGCTTCTTACCGGCCGCGATGCGGGAATGGAAACATTGCGCCAGGAGGGCGGCCTTTCAGGTTTCCTGAAACGGAGTGAAAGCGAGTACGACACCTTCGGGGCAGGTCATGCCGCGACCGCGATCTCCGCAGGGCTGGGTATGGCCACCGCTCGTGACATCAAGGGCGAATCATTCAAGGTCGTGTCGGTGCTCGGCGACGGCGCGCTCACCTGTGGCCTCTCATACGAGGGATTGAACAACGCCGGAGCTTCCGGTCGCGATTTCATCGTCATCCTGAACGACAACGAGATGTCCATTGCGCCGAACGTGGGCGCCATGTCCAAGTATCTCACGTCGATCCAGCGGAATCCGCTCTACAATCGTGTACGATCTGCAATCGGAAACGTGATCGATCACGCGCCGGGCCCCCTGTCAGCAATGGGTGTTCTGGTCCGCAAGTGGGAAGAGAGCATGAAGTCATTGCTCACGCCCGGAGTCCTGTTCGAGGAGCTTGGTTTCAGGTACTTCGGACCGATCGATGGACACGATCTCGACATGCTCGTGGACACGCTCGAAGCAGTGCGCGACATGACAGGTCCGCGGCTTGTCCATGTCATCACCCAGAAGGGGAAGGGATTCCCAGCAGGGGAGCACACGGAAAAGTGGCACGCGCTGCCTCCGGGACACGATCCCGCCACGGGCAAGCAGCTCAAGACATCGTCGGCGAACGCGGCATACACCGCGGTGTTCGGGAAAGGACTCACCGAACTGGCCGCAGAGGACGAAAAGATCGTCGCTGTCACTGCCGCAATGCCGAGCGGAACGGGAACCGGCGCATTTGCCAAGGCATTTCCGGAGAGATTCTTCGACGTTGGAATTGCCGAAGGGCACGCGGTCACATTCGCCGCAGGGATGGCGACTCGCGGGCTGAAGCCTGTGTGCGCGATCTATTCAACCTTCCTGCAGCGTGCGTACGACAACGTGATCCACGATGTCGCCATTCAGGATCTGTCGGTGACATTCTGCATGGACCGCGCGGGGCTGGTTGGTGAGGATGGTCCTACCCACATGGGACTGTACGACATCGCATACATGCTCGCTGTGCCCGGAATGACAGTGACGGCGCCAAAGAATGGAACGGAGATGCTCGGGCTGCTCCGCACGGCCGTGAATCACGAGGGTGGGCCTTTCAGCATCCGGTATCCGCGCGATGCCTCGCCAGAGGTTGTCCCGCAGATCGCGGAGATCGACGCGGTCCCGTACGCGAGCTGGGAGATTCTGCGGCAGGCTTCACCCGCGGGTGATGGATCGCGCGAACGCCTTGCAATTCTGGCAGTGGGAACGATGGTCCTTCCCTCGCTCGAAGCAGCATCGGCACTGGCAGCCGAGGGGATCGACATCACGGTCGTTAACTGCCGCTACATGAAACCTTACGATGAAGCGACACTGCGCGCGATCCTGGATGAACATTCCCGCGTGCTGGTGGTTGAAGAGGGAACTGTGGTAAATGGGTTCGGCGCATTCATGGCTGCGACCATTGCTTCCATCAAGCCGGCTGTGCGGGTGATTGCCCACGGCGTGCCCGACCGCTTCATCGAACAGGCATCGCGTGCAAGGCAGCTTGCGCTCACCGAGCTGGACGCAGCTGGTATCGCGCGCTGGGCGCGCCTCTCACTTCGCGGCGAGTTTCCGGCGCGCGGACACCTGCGCGCTATCTGATGCGAATCGGGGTTATCGGACACAAGGGATATGAAGGTGTGCCTGAGGCCCTGCGAACGATTCGCGCGTCCGCGAAGTCGCTCGGCATGCAGCTGGTGGTCGAAGAGGACATAAGCCGGGCGAAACCGGGCGAGGAAAAGCTGGAATCGCCCGACTCACTCGATGCACTTCTGACCCTCGGCGGCGACGGCACGCTCCTGCGCGGTGCCCGTTTCCTCAAGGGCAGGCAGATTCCAATTCTCGGCGTCAATCTCGGCAGACTGGGCTTTCTTACAAGCTGCCAGAGTTCGGACCTGGCGATAGCACTCGAGGACTTTGCGGCCGGGCGCTTCGTTGCAGAAGCCCGGATGGTGCTCGGCGCGCGTGCAGTCAGCGACAGCGGCGAGACAATGCAGGAGTGGCGTGCGCTCAACGATTTTGTCCTGCACAAGGGCGGCTTTGCGCGCGTGGTGCGGCTCGGCATCTCAATCGACGGCGATTCGCTTGGATCGTATGCATGCGATGGAATCGTGATATCGACGCCGACCGGATCAACAGCTTACAGTCTCTCAGCCGGCGGACCCGTCGTCGTGCCGACCGTCGAGTCGATAATCATCACTCCGATTTCGGCTCACACGCTCGCGGTGCGTCCCCTGGTGGTCCCGCCGACAGCGGAGATTTCCGTGCAGGCCGATGATTCCGCCACGGAGCTTCTGGTGACTGTTGACGGGCAGGTGGGGGCAAATTTCCGCGATCATGAACGCCTCGTGGTAAAGCGGGCCTCGGAATCGGTGCTGATCGTACGCTTCCAGAAGACCACGTTCTTCGAGAAAATTCGCGTGAAGTTTGGATGGGGCGGGCTACCCGACAGAAACTAGGCAGCGCATGCTGACCGAGCTTCGAATCCGGAATTTTGCAATCATCGAATCCGTCACGCTTCCGCTGGCGGCGGGATTCAATGTGCTGTCGGGCGAAACCGGCGCCGGAAAATCGATCATCGTGGGAGCGCTCGGCTTTCTGCTTGGTGAGCGCGCCAACTCCGACCTGATTCGTACGGGTGCCGACAAGGCGACGGTTGAAGGCACTTTCGAAATCACCGACCGGAAGGAAATCCTCGCGGCGGCCGATGAGCGGGGCATCGACGTCGATGGGGCGGTGCTCGTTCTCAAACGCGAGATCAGCAGTGCAGGCCGCGGCCGCGCATGGGTGAATGGAACTTCAGTCACCGCAGCCGCCCTCGCCGAGATCGGAAGGATGCTCGTGAACCTGCACGGACAGCACGAGGCGCAGACGCTGCTCGATCCCGCCGCACAAATGATGCTGCTCGATAAGTCGGCCAGCGCCGAAGAGCAGGTTCGTCGGGTTGCACAGGCGCACGGAGAGCTCGCCGAAATACAGCGGCAAATCAGGACGCTCAGCACGCGGAAGGAGGATGCAGAGAAGCGCGCCGATTATCTGCGTCACGTTTGCGCGGAAATCGAGGGTGCGAAGCTCGTGGCCGGCGAGGATGTCACCCTTGAAGATGAAGCGCGCATACTGGAGAACACTGACGAGCTGCGTTCTCTGGTGGAGAGTGTTCTTGCCCTTCTGGGTGAAGATGAGGCAGGAGTGATTCCCGCCATGAGCGGAATGACGCGCCCGCTCGCCGGTCTCCAGAAGATCGATTCCTCGACAGCAAGATTTCAGGAGCTGTACGACAACGGCTTCTATGCACTGGACGAGTTGTCGCGCTCGCTAGCTGATTATCTGGCCGCCATCGACCTCGACCCCGATCGTCTCGCAAATGTCCGTCGCAGGCGCGACCTGATATATGAACTGACGAGGAAGTACGGTCCGAAGCTCGAGGATGTAATCGAGACAGGAAGGAAGCTGCGCGCGGAACTTGACCTGGTTGAATCGGGCTCGCTGGATATTGGAGAGCTGAAGACGCGCGAGAAGGCCGCGCTGGAGAGACTAAGAGTCGAGGCCTCGAAGCTTACCGACCTGCGAAAAAGCGCGGCGCGCAAGCTCGCGAAATCAGTTGACGCCATACTGCCTGATCTTGGAATGGACGACGGCCGGTTCACTGTTCGGCTTGTGCAGCTGGAGGAAATAGCGGCGACCGGTGCGGAGGATGTCGAGTTTCTTGTCGCACTCAATGTCGGGCACGACGCGCGTCCGCTGGCACGAGTGGCGTCCGGTGGTGAACTCTCCCGGGTGATGCTTGCGCTCAAGACCATTCTGGCGCGAGCCGATGAAGTCCCAACGCTCATCTTCGACGAAGTGGATGCGGGAATCGGTGGAAAGGTAGGGCTTCAGGTTGGCGACATGCTCCGGAAGGTCGCCGCACATCATCAGGTGTTCGCCATTTCACATCTGCCGCAGATCGCTGCGCGGGCCCACCACCATCTTGTCGTGGCGAAAGCGGCGAAGACGGGTGTCACATCTGCTGACATCACCATTCTCTCCGGCAGGGACCGCGTGACGGAGATTGCGCGAATGCTCGGTGGAGATCCCGAGAGCAAGGTGAGTCAGGCCCACGCAAAAGAGCTGCTCAGCTCAGCAGCCGTTTAGCTACCTCCGGGCGAAAACCCGGACTCGAATCTCGTCGCTGAAAACCTTGGGCTGAAATCCGCCGCCACTCACACCCTGTGAATGGAAGAAGGAAGCTTCCACAGGGAAGCGTGGCCCCGCGGTGCGCGATGCCGAGACGTTGGAGAATGAGATGCCTCCGCCGATCCTGTTCTCGCTCGCGTCCCCGATCTTTCGCATCTGGATCTGTGCGCCGATCGACAACCAGCGATTGAAGGCATAACCTGGCGTTGCGGAGAGGTGAATTCCCGTGACGCCGCTGTCCGACAGAACTCGCAGGCTCGAGCCGGAAGCGGTCAGGAAGAGCCGGCGCGAAAGAAAGATGTCTGCGATACCGCCAAGTTCTGCGCGTGATGATCCCGAGCCTGCCCCGAGCGGCAGGAGCTCGCCGACTCCCGGCTTGCCTCCTGTAGGGAAAAACACGCGTCCGAACCCTGCTGCGCGAAGCTTCTCTGATTCAACGATCCTGAACTTCGCGGTGACACTGATGTCGCCAAGTCGCGTCAGGGACTTGAAAGCTGGAAGCAACCCGCCGGGTCCAATGGCTGGATTCGCCAGAAGATCCCGATACTGGCTGCCAGTAATGGGCAGCGCGGCGGGGACAATCGACGTGCCGGTCACGCTGTTGATGCCGAAATCGCGGTATGCTGCGGCCATGGCCGTGATTCGCGCGGTGATGGCGGCGTGTGCAGAGCTCGAGGCGAGTGGAACGAAGGGAGATGTCGCCAGCTGCAGGATACCCGCAGACAGAGTCCCCGATGTATTTACGAGCGATTCTGCTTCGGTTCGTCTTGCATTTACCGCTGCGCAGGACGATGCACTACTTCCCGCGCAGGTCGCCAGCTGCGCGCTCAATGCTGCGCGCGCGCGGGATATCTGGTTTGCGAGCGAGGTGTCAGCATTGAACGCCGAGAGCGATGTGAGCGCGGGGTTGAGGCCGACGTTCGCGCTGCCCAAGGCTGTATTCGCCGAAATTCTCGCCGTTGTCTCGACTCTCACGAAGGGAATTTCCGTGGAGACCATGAGCCGGCCGGGCAGCCCAACGTCGAACAGGATGGATGTCGATCCGAGCCGGTGGGTCGCGTTTACCTCGGTAGAGCCCAGGGACATGGTAAATGCATTCTGGCCGGTCACCGTGCGAATTGCACTCTCGTATCCAGCGAGCGCGGGGAACGCGTCGCTGCCGGCTGCATCGAAGGAAAACTGTGACCCGTAGGATCCCACCCGTCCATTTCCCGTAAAGACCTGGTCGTAGAACTGCCACGACCCGCGCACGCCGGTTCGCACCTGGCCAAAGCCAAGCACGAGGGCGTCCTCACTGAAGGGCAGTGAGCGCTGGCCATCCGCGTTTTGAGCAAGGAGTGAAGAGGCAGCAAAGAGCGCGAGGCCCACGCGCATGTTGCGGCCAAAAGCGGTCGTTGAAATTCGTCAGGTCCGTGTATGAGATGCAAAGGGCGCCTCCGGAAGGAGACGCCCTCTAAATATGCAGTGCTTTCACGCTTTTATCGCGGTGTCGTCAGCGCTGCTGATACACCTCATCGGGCGTCGGGTCGCCGAACGTCACGGTGCGAACGCCCGTTGCAGTTGCGGTGATGACGACCGTGGGATTCACTGAGCCATTTCCCGCTTGTGCCGTCAGTGTCTGTACGCCGGCTGTGGTCCCAAGCGTCCACCCGCGAACCAGAGCGACCCCGGAACTGTTTGTGAGGACGATGGATGGGGAAACCGAGCCCCCATTCCCTGGAGTCAGAATGATCGTGGCATTTGCGAATGGATTTCCATTGGCATCAGCGACGCGCAGGGTTATGTCGCCCCGGATCAGGCGGCCAGCTGGTGCCGTCTGGTTGTTGCCCGAAATAAGGGCCATGGATGCTGCAACCGCCGAAGGAGGTGGCGATTGCGCTGGCATCGGAACCGGAGCAGATGGCGCAGCGGGAGCCGGTTCCGGTGGGGCCGGAGGCGAAGTCGGTGTCTGAGTTGGACCTGATGACGACGTTGTGAGTCCGGTGCGAGGCGGCGCGGTTCGCTCAGGCGCCGTCGGGCCCGAACAGGCGAGCCCGATGCCTGCCACGAGGCAGGCCAGCAAGTTTTTCGACACGGGAGTGTCATGCGAGGGGTCGGCAGCGTCCCAACACGCTCCGGTCTTGCCCGCTGGGCCCATATACCGGGACCAGGGTCGAGTGTTACGGGATCATTGTTCGTCGGGAAACACTCGTCAATAAGACGAATGTTTAGCCAGAGGGTAACAGGGAGTTTCTGGAGCATGCTCGGGCCCAGACTCGAACTGGGACCCCGTTGCCGGGAAGGGATTTTAAGTCCCTCGCGTCTACCCGTTTCGCCACCCGAGCTTAGAGCGGGAAACGGGACTCGAACCCGCGACCCCAACCTTGGCAAGGTTGTGCTCTACCAACTGAGCTATTCCCGCATGCAAGGCAACCTATGTCAGTGGCCGTCACCCTTCAAGCACGCGCGTAATCGGTTGGTTTTTTCTGACTGCCTGCTGACGTACCGTATCTAGAATCTGTCACCTCACCAACAAGGAGGACACATGTCCCTAGTGAGGAGGGCAGGACGCCCCATCGAAAGATATTTCCTGCTTCTTTCGGTCGGGGCGGTTGCGGCGGTATCAGGACTGGTTTCCTGCACCGACGCGCCGACATCCACCGTTGCCCCGGACAGGGCCGCGGTAGTGACGCAGGAAGGATCGGTCGGGGAAGCGCACAACCTGATGGTGGACGCGGTGCTCAGGGATGTCGCCAAGAAACGCTCCAAGGGCTCGCAGAAGAAGTTGTGCAGGCTCGTGGAGGAGTCGGCGATTGAATACGTCCGCAAGACTGCGAAAAATCCGGGAGAGGCGGTCAGCGTGGTGAAGAAGCAGGATTTCTGCGCCGCCGGCGGCACCGCCATTCAGGCTGCGGGGGCACGAGCGCCACTGTACGAGGAGTACGCACTCTCACCGCGAGCGACTGAGCTTTTGAACTCCGCCGCGTACCTGGTTTCAGTGTCGTACAGCGCCGGCCAGCTCCAGTCGTACCTGTCCGGAATCAATGCCGCGGCTTTCGCAGAACTCGATGCCGAGGAAGCGCAAATAGTCACATCGGCGACGTCGGTCGCTGTCAGCTCGTTCGAATACTGGAATGCGAATTTCAGCTACTGGGCGTCCACGCTCGCTCCTGCCACCGCGTACCTGAAGAGCGACGATGGATTCACTGACGTTCCCCTGACTCGCCGCTATTCCTTTTGGGGAAACGTCTGGGACGTGACCAAGGCCGATCTGGAGGGCGCGATCAGCGGTGGTGTAGGTGCAAGGCTGGCAAAAGCTGCAATTCCTGAATACGCGCTCTGGGTCGGCGGAAGCAAGTCGCTGATCAGGGCCATTCAACTCATTTAAGGAGTAGCAAATGCGTGACGCATTCTTCCGGCTCCCGCCGCTTGTAGCCTCGATCACTCTGGCCATCGGACTACTCGGCATCTCCTTCGTGGTGAGGAAGGTGCTTGGCAATTCCGGGATCGATGCGGTCACGCTCACAATGTCACTGGCACTGGGCATCGATCTTTTCGTGCTCATGAGGAGTCAGGAAGGAGCCCCGCGATTTGGAACACGTGCAACGCGTTCGCTCGTTCTGGCTCTGCTCCTGATAGTCCTCGCCGCCATTGTGACCTACTGGTACCCCGACAGGCGCCCGCTCTGGATGAATCTTCTCGCCGCATTCGCTGCATCCGCTCCTGCATTTCTCGCAATTTCACGGCGGCTCACTGTGCCCCTCGACCGGGGGTGAGTTCGCCGACCTGACGGTGCCGGACGGCGTGACTGAGCGGAGCGGCATGCGGTCTGCCGATTCGAGGGAGTTAACGCTATGTTCTCCCAATGAAAGACGACGTCGTCGCACTCGCCGCGGAGCTTGTCGGAGTTTCGTCCCTGACCGGGAACGAAGGCCCGATCGTAGAGCTCGTTTCCAAGCGTCTGATCAAGGACGGCTGGAATGTCACGCTCCAGGAGGTTTCTCCCGGACGAGCGAATATCTGGGCATCCCGGGCAGGTGGGGGAGTGTGCTTCTCCACCCACCTGGACACTGTTCCACCCTTTCTCCCGCCGCGTAAGGAAAAGGGGAAGCTTTTCGGGCGCGGATCGTCCGACGCCAAGGGCATCGCCGCAGCCATGCTGGTCGCGGCTGACCGTCTCGTAAAATCGGGAGAAGAGCGGGTCGATCTCCTCTTCGTGGTCGGCGAAGAAAAAGGTTCGGATGGCGCCCGTGCGGCCAACAATCTTTCGGCGACCTCCAGATTCCTGATCAACGGTGAGCCCACCGAGAGCAAGCTGGCCAGCGGGGCGAAAGGATCGCTTCGCGCCACGCTTCGAACACGCGGCCGGGCGGCCCACTCCGCTTATCCGCACCTCGGGCAGTCGGCGATCGAGCCGCTGATCGAATTGCTCCCTACGCTTCGCAATGTTGACTGGCCGAAGGATTCCAAGCTAGGCGACACTACCGTAAATATTGGCGTGATTCATGGCGGCAGCGAAGCCAACATCATCCCTGAACACGCGGAAGCGGAGTTGATGTTTCGACTGGTCAGCGACGTGGAAGAAGTGAAGTCGAAGCTGGTCGAGTGGGTCGCCGGCCGCGCAGAGATCGAATACGGGTCTTATATCCCGCCGCAATATTTTCACACGGTCGCGGGATTTGAAACGGGTCCGGTCGCCTACACCTCGGATATTCCACTCCTCTCTGCGTGGGGAACGCCACTGCTCTTTGGTCCAGGCTCGATACATGTGGCCCACACGCCCGACGAGTTCGTTCCGGTTGACGAGCTGCGTGCAAGCGTAGATACCTACGAGCGGCTCGCCCGCAGTCTGCTGGCGGAGTCATGACACCTTCCCGAACGCCATTCGGCGGAAAGAAGTGGCCGGTTGCTGTCCTGGGCGCGACGGGTGCGGTGGGGCAGACCTTCATCCGCCTCCTCGAAAACCATCCATGGTTCGAACTCGCCGAAGTCGCAGCATCTGAACGGTCGGCGGGGAAAAAGTATGGCGAAGTAACCCGGTGGATCGAAGGACGCATGCCCGATTCGGTGCGGGATAAAAACGTCGTGATCGTGGACCCTGCAAATGTCACTTCTCCTGTCGTCTTTTCCGCGATGGATTCATCGGTGGCGGGCACTCTCGAGGAGGCTTTTGCCAAAGCGGGCAAGTTCGTGCTCAGCAACGCAAAGAACCACCGGATGGAGCCCGATGTCCCGCTGGTGATACCCGAAGTGAACCCCGGGCAGCTCGCGGTCATTGCGTCACAACAGCGCAATCGCGGCTGGACAGGAGCCATCGTCACCAATGCCAACTGCGCGGCGACCGTCGCAGCGATGGCACTCGCACCGCTCCACGAGAAGTTCCGGATAAAGCGGCTCTTTCTTGCAACGATGCAGGCCGTTTCCGGGGCGGGCTACCCAGGTGTCGCATCTCTCGACATCCTGGGAAATGTGATTCCCTACATCGCCGACGAAGAGCCCAAGCTCGAACGCGAGATGTGCAAGCTGCTCGGCGGATTCGCGAATGGCGAAATCACACTGAGCGAGATGCAGGTGAGTTCGCACACGAATCGAGTGCCTGTCGAACATGGACACACGGTGTGCATGAGCGTGGAATTCCACGAACGGCCATCAGTGCAGGCCGCGATCGATGTCCTCACAGCGTGGCGAGGCTCGGAGGATACGCACGGCCTGCCATCCGCTCCCGCAATGCCGCTGGTTTACACTGACGCGCCGGACCGGCCCCAGCCGCGCCGCGATGTAAATCTGGGCAATGGCATGACGGTGACGGTGGGGCGTGTTCGCGAGGATCCGCTCTTCCATCTCCGTCTGGTTGCGATGGGGCATAACACAATTCGCGGTGCGGCTGGAGGCTCGGTGCTGAATGCGGAGCTGCTCGCTGCAACCGGCGTAATCAGACCAGCGTGATAGTCGTAAAATTCGGAGGCACGTCGGTCGGGACTGCCGAGGCAATCGAGCGAACCGCCAGGATTGTTCACGGCCGCCTCGACAAGAAACCCGTCGTCGTCGTGTCCGCCCTCGGCGGCGCCACAAATACACTTCTCGCGCTGGGTGAACAGGCAGGGAAGGGTCATCTCATTGGTGCGCTGGCCGCCGTGGAAAGCCTTCGTGACAGGCACATGGAGGTTTGTTCGGCACTGCTCAAGGGCTGCAGCGATGAGCCCGAAGTCAGCTCCGAGCTGAGCGCGCATTTTGACGAGCTTGCCAGCCTCGCCGAAGCGCTCTCGGTGCTGGGGCACGTCACAGGGAGGAGTCTCGATACGATTGCCGCCCACGGCGAGCAGCTTTCGTCATTCCTTGTTGCGGCCGCGTTCCGGCAGCGCGGCATACCCGCAGAGCACGTGGATGCGCGTGAGCTGATGATTACCGATGACAACTTCATGTCCGCGGAACCGCAGCCCGATGCAATTGCGGAGCGTTCCCGCGAGATCATCCTTCCTCTGCTCAAGGCAAAGAAAGTCCCGGTGCTGGGCGGGTTCATCGGATCCACCGCGAAAGGCATCACAACAACTCTTGGGCGCGGCGGGTCCGATTACAGCGCCTCGCTCATAGGGGCCGCTCTCAAGAGTGAGGCGATCGAGATCTGGACCGACGTAGATGGAATGCTGACCGCAGACCCGCGTGTAGTCAAAGGTGCACAGGTGATCGAGAAGATCCGGTTCGACGAGGCTTCCGAGCTCGCGTCATTCGGTGCCAAGGTCCTGCACCCGAACACAATCGCGCCGGCCGTGCGGCTCGGCATTCCGGTCTTCATCTACAATTCACATCGTCCCGAAGGGAAGGGCACGCGAATCACTTTCGACGCGCCCCGCCGCGGCGTGAGTGCAATTGCAGGAAAGTCCGATGTGACGGTCGTGAAGGTCAGGGCTGCGCGAATGCTCCTCGCTCCAGGATTTCTTCACAAGGTTTTCGATGTCTTCGCCCGGAACCAGACTTCTGTGGACGTCGTCGCGACATCGGAAGTATCCGTATCGGTGACGATCGACAACGCACAGAATCTCGAGGCGCTCCTGGTTGACCTCGCACCGCTGGGCGATGTGTCGGTCGAACGGAACCGTGGAGTAGTTGCCGTCGTCGGCAATGGAATCAGCGACAGCGCCGAGGTGATGGGGCGCGCACTCGTAGCGCTCGGGGGAATGAAGCTGCACATGATGTCGTTGAGCGCGACGGGCATCAACCTCACGATGATAGTGGACGGCAAGAAGGTTCCCGATGCCATGAAGCGGCTGCACAAGGAGTTCTTTCCGGAGGTGAAGGAGTGAGTGCCCGAACACGTATTGCCATAATTGGCGACGGAAAGATGGGCCAGGCGATCGCGTCGCTCGCTCCGGCAGGCGGATGCGAGGTTGTAGCGCTCATCGGTGAAGACAGGAACTCCGGTGCAGGCGGCATTTCCGCCGCAACACTCGGAGGCGCCGACGTCGCGATAGAGTTCACTCAGCCCGATGCAGCAGTCGCAAATATTCGGGCCTGCCTGAGTGCCGGCGTTCCCGTGGTAGTCGGGACTACGGGATGGTATGACCAGCTTCCCTCACTTTCTGACGAGGTGAAGAAGCGCGACGGAGCGATGCTCTGGTCCGCGAACTTCTCGCTGGGCGTGAACGTCATGCTGGAACTCGTGCGCCGCGCGGGCGAGCTGCTGGAGAAGACCGATGCGTTCGACGCGCACATTGTCGAAACACATCACTCCGAAAAGAAGGATGCGCCATCGGGGACGGCAAAAGTTCTGGGAGGTGCGCTCGAGGCTGCCCTCGGCCGCACCGTGCCGATCACCAGCGTTCGCACGGGCTTCGTTCCCGGAACGCACGAAATCGTATTTGACGGACGGTTCGAGCAGATAGTTCTCACGCACGTGGCGCGCGACCGGAGAGTGTTTGCGGAAGGAGCGCTCCGTGCAGCGAAATGGCTTGCTGGAAAAAAAGGTGTCTTCACAATGGCGGACGTGCTATGACAATGCTCCAAGGGTGCGGAACAGCACTCCTGACTCCTTTCAACTCCGACGGCTCCATTGACGAAGCGGCGCTCCGCGCCTTTGTCGAATGGCAGGTCACGGAGGGTGTGCATTCGGTAATTCCCTGCGGCTCCACGGGCGAGGCGGTAACCATGAGCCTGGATGAGCACAGGCGAGTGGTGGCGATTACGGTTGAAACGGTAGCTGGCCGGGTGCCAGTGATTGCCGGTTCAGGGAGCAACGATACCAAGAAGGCGATCGCGCTTTCCAGGGACATGAAGGCCGCCGGCGCGACTCATCTGCTGCACGTTTCACCGATGTACAACAAGCCGCCGCAGCGCGGCATCGTCGCGCACTTCCGTGCAATTGCAGACGCGGTTGATCTCCCGATAGTCGTCTATAACGTCCCCGGACGAACCGGCAGCAACGTGGAGGCCGCGACTACTCTCGAACTAGCCGAGCACCCGAACATTGTCGCCGTGAAGGAAGCCTCGGGCAACATCGAGCAGATCAAGGAAATCATTCGCGGCGCGCCGGCGGATTTCGCTGTGCTTTCAGGGGATGATCCAATGACCGTCGACATCATGCAGGCGGGCGGACATGGCGTGATTTCGGTCACGTCCAACGCCGTGCCGCGGGCCGTAGCTGAAATCACCGAACTCTGCGCAAAGGGTGATTTCGACAAGGCGCGTGAAATAGATGCGCGGCTGCTTGCGTGGACAAAAGCCGCATTCGTTGAATCCAATCCGATTCCAGCGAAAGCCGCGCTTGCCATGATGGGTCGGATGCAGAATGTCCTCCGGCTCCCGCTGGTACCGCTCGCCGAGGCGCACATGGTTACCGTTCGCCAGGCGCTCATGGCTGCCGGAGCACTTGCTTCGTGAAGACAGGAGATCTCGAACGGGAAATTGAAAAGCTTGCCGGCACTCCTGCCGGCAGTGAGCTCGCACCCAAAGCGCCCGAAGTTGTGGAAGCACTGCTTGCCGCGCTTGAATCCGGTGAGATTCGCGCGGCGCAGCGTGACGCGGGCGGCAGCTGGCGAGCTGTGCCCTGGGTGAAACGTGGAATACTGCTGGGTTTCAGGCTGGGCACCATTGCCGAAATGCCAGGATACGGAGCCACGAAATTCTTTGACAAGAGCACCTATCCGCCAAGGACTCTCGCGCTCACTGACGGAGTGCGTGTGGTGCCCGGGGGATCCAGTATCCGCCGCGGGACTTTTATCGCTCCGGGTGTAGTCTGCATGCCGCCCATGTACGTGAATGTCGGCGCATATGTGGGAACCGGAACCATGATCGATTCCCACGCTCTCGTGGGCTCCTGCGCGCAGATAGGTGAGCGGGTTCACCTCAGTGCAGCTGCTCAGATAGGTGGCGTGCTGGAGCCGATCAATGCCTCACCCGTTGTGGTCGAAGACGACGTGATAGTCGGTGGCAACTGCGGGATATATGAGGGAACAGTCGTGAGACGAGGCGCGGTGATTGGCGCCGGAGTGGTGCTGACCCGCGGGACGCCGGTGTACGATCTCGTGAATGAACGGGTTTACAGAGGCAGCGTGGACGCGCCGCTGGAAATCCCAGCCGATGCAGTAGTGGTTCCCGGCGCCCGGCAGGTGAATGCGGGCTGGGGAAGTGAGCAGAAGCTGTCGCTCCAGACTCCGGTGATCGTGAAATACAGGGACGACAAGACCGACAGCGCGACGGCGCTGGAGGGTTGGCTGCGATGAAGGTGAGCGGCACCATCAGGGTGCCGGGCGACAAGTCGATCTCACACCGCTCGCTGATTCTTGCCTCGCTCGCCGACGGAGACTCGCGAATCCGCGGAATACTCGACTCCCGCGACATTCAGTCAACTGCTAGTGTGCTGCGTGCGCTCGGTGTGAACGTGCCGGAGCTCTCCGCTGATTTCACGCTTCGCGGCAACGGCCTGAGAGGTTATAGCCAGCCTCGCGAAGATCTCGACTGCGGCAACAGCGGGACTACCGCTCGGCTGATAATGGGTGCGATCGCAGGCAACGAGATATTTGCACGAATTGTCGGGGACGAGAGCCTGAGCAGGCGACCCATGCGCCGCGTGACCGAGCCGCTGGCGGAAATGGGCGCGGTAATCGAATATCCGGGCAAAGCGGACAGTCTTCCGGTGACCATAACGGGCGGCAAGCTGCATGCGCTCGACTGGGACAACGTGACGTCCAGTGCGCAGGTGAAGAGTGCGATTCTGCTCGCTGGCCTCACCGGAAAGGCACGCGTTGCAGTGAATGAAACAATCGCCTCGCGCGATCACACCGAACGAATGCTCCGCGCAATGGGAGCGAAAGTGGAAACGGTGAAGAAGCGGGTGGAGCTCAAGCCCGTGAAGACGCTCAACCCGCTCGACATCCAGGTTCCAGGCGATCCATCATCGGCCGCGTACTTCATCGCCGCCGCCGTCCTTTCAGAGAGCGGCGAACTCAGGCTTTCAAATGTGTGCCTGAACACGACACGTACGGGCTTCATAATGATTCTGATCGCGGCTGGTGCTTCCATTGAGTACGAGAACGAACGGCTCAGCGGCGGCGAACTGGTTGGCGACATACTTGTGCGTCCTGCGCAGCTTGGAGCGATGGAAGTAGATGTTGATGACATCGTTTCCATGATCGACGAAATTCCCCTGCTTGCATGTGTTGCCGCGGCTGCGGGAGTGGAAGTGCGCGTCACCGGTGCCGCCGAGCTGAGAGCAAAGGAGAGTGACCGGATTGCCGTGACCGCCGCCAACCTGCGTGCGATCGGCGTCCAGGTCGAAGAACTGCCCGACGGGTTCCACATAAAGGAAGGGAAGCAAAAGCTTCGGGGAACCGTCAAGACTCACGAAGATCACCGGATCGCGATGTCGTTCGGAGTCCTCGAGAAAGTGACCGGCGGTGATGTGACTGTGGACGAGCGCGACTCGGTTGCAGTATCGTACCCTGCATTCTGGAATGATCTCGACCGGGTAATTCAATGAGCAGCAAGATGGTGATAGCGATTGACGGACCTGCAGCTTCCGGAAAATCCAGTACGGCGAAGCGTGTCGCCAGGCTGCTGGGATACCGGCATGTGGATTCCGGTTCACTGTACCGGGCCGCAACTGCGGCAATTCTTCGTTCGCATCCGGACGACAACTGGACAGAGTCGGATGTCGTTGACGCCGCGGGCATTGTATCGCTCAAAGCGTCGGAATCGGGGTTTGTGCCCCTATTGGATGGTGCGGATGCAGACGCTGAGCTTCGCGGTGAGAGTGTTACGCGCAATGTTTCCCGCGTTGCGCAAATGCAGGCTGTGCGTGCATGGGTGGATGCACAGGTCCGTCGCGCAGGAGAGGAGTTCAGCGTGGTTGTGGACGGGCGGGACATCGGCACCGTTGTCTTTCCCGACGCCAACCTGAAGATCTTTCTTGTAGCCGATCCATGGGAGCGCGCTCGCCGCAGGCTGGTGCAGAAATCCGGAGTCGAGCCTTCACAGGACGAGATCGCGGATGAAACCGAGCGCATAGTCCACCGCGATGCCCAGGATGCGACCCAGACAGTCCAGGCGCGGGATGCCATTCTCATCGACACCACCCACCTCACCCAGGACGAGCAGGTAGAGCGAATCGTAGCGCTCGCGCATGCGGCCGAACGCGACTCCGGCTGAACACCGGTGAGTGAGATTCGCCGCGCACTGCTGATAGTAAACCCCGCGTCCCGCAGGGGAGCGCGCGCTCGGGCCGCGGCCGCGAAGGCATTTGCGGATGCGGGAGTGCATGTGGACATTCGCGTTACCGAGAGATCCGGCCACGCGGGAATGATCGCGGCGGCCGAATATCCCGGTTATGACGCGGTGTTTTCGCTGGGCGGCGATGGAACTGCAATGGAGGTGATTGCGGCACTCGCCGGCACCGAAATGCCCGTTGGCGTTCTTGCGGGAGGCACGGGAAATGTCATTGCGCGGTCGCTCCGCATCCCGATCTCTCTCAAGCGCGCGGTTCCGATGCTTCTCCATGGCAGGGATGCACTGATTGATCTGGGCCGGCTCGACGACGGGCGCCGGTTTGCAATCGGAGTCGGGGTGGGGATCGATGCGACCATGATCGCGGAGACACCGGCGGCTCTGAAGCAGAAGCTCGGTGTGCTGGCCTATGTGATTGTTGGCGTGCGTTCGGTTCTTCGCTTCGACCAGTTCGAAGTGCGCCTTACAGTGGACGGAGAGGTAATAAGCACGCGGGCCTCAGCGGTTCTGGTGGCCAACTTCGGAACGCTGTTGAACGACCTCATAACCCTTGGGGCCGGCATCGAGCATGACGATGGGCTTCTGAATGCGTGCGTCTTTTCACCCCGTTCGATGCGGGACTTCATCCGCATTACCTGGCGGCTGATGACTCGCAACTTTAACCCCGACCCCTGCCTGATTTACGCGTCCGGGCGCGAGTTCATCCTGGAGACATCGCCGGCCAGGCAGACGCAGGCTGACGGTGAGCTTTTCGGTCCGACGCCCCTGCGAATCACAGTGGAGCCGCGTGTCGCGCGGCTGCTGCTGCCCGCGTAGCAGAGCGCGAGCAGCGAGTCCAGGTCGGGACTGCCGATCCGGGCCCGGCCCGGATCGACCGGGGTGGAGGCGCCGGGACCCCCAAAGCGGCCCCTGAAACCGTAGGCTCCCAACTGGCCCTAAGTTGACCATTGCCAGTGATTTGACTATGGTTAAAGGCTACACCAGAACACCCTTAAACCCTTAACCCAGCTGCATGCCCACCGACGTAGAAGAAACCTCAACCCAAGCCGCGGCCGCTCTTACCGCGCGTGAAAAGCGTGACCTCCAGAAGGCACAGCTCCGCCCACTAGCAAATCTCCGCCCCGAGCTGTACGACGAAGACGACTACTCGTCAGATGAGCTCGAAGCAATGATGGAGATGTACAACGGGACGATGGCCTCGATCGAAGAAGGCGAAATCGTCAAGTCCCGTGTACTGGACATCCGCGACAACATGGTCGTGCTCGACATCGGCTTCAAATCCGAAGGCACGATCCCCCTCGAAGAATTCAAGGATCTTCCCGACCTCAAGCCCGGTGACGAAGTAGAAGTTCTGCTCGAGCACCTGGAAGACATGGAAGGATCCGTTGTTCTTTCC
>JAKFCC010000200.1:0-2478 GCA_036676795.1 Gemmatimonadota bacterium | reverse complement strand
AGGCGTTAGGCCTCAGATGCGCGAGTTTGAGCAGGTGCTGAGACTGGACGATTGGTACGACGGCCCCCGCAATGGCCTCGCGCTCTATCTCGGCCATCCGCATATCTTCAGGTCCCGCAGACTCGACGTAACCGAGTACCGGGATGACTTCGAGTCGGCTGACATTTTCGAGCTCGTCCCAACAGAAGACCTGGACGCGCCTCCAGTCTTGGCTTCGGCGCACTTCCGGCGAGTCCCTGACAGCACCAGCTCCGGGTGGGAGGTGTCTTGGAGCGTCATTGAGCTACCATCAGCCTAACTAGTCATTCAAGCCGACGCCTTCGGCGCGGCTTAACTAAGGCGTTAGGCCATGATCGCAAGAATCTTCGCGCTCTTGCTTGTGGGCTTGGGTGGGTGCGCTGCATCGAAACCTGACGAGATCCCTCTTCCGAAGGATGTCTGCACTCTTGAAGTGAAAGACCCGGAGACGGTGTCGATCGCGACGTTGCTCGGCAACTCTGAGAAGTTCCACGGCCGAGCGGTTCGGGTTATTGGCTTCTACCATGGCTCCTTTGAGCACTCGGCGATCTACCTAGCCGAGAACGACTTCCGTAATAGGCTTAGTCCGAACGGGCTTTGGGTGAGCAGCAACGTTCCGGATAACTTGAACGACCAGTACATTCTAATCGAGGGCATCTTCTCCGGTGTTGATCGCGGACACTTGGGTCTATGGTCTGGAGCGATCTGCAACGTTGTTCGTACGGCACCGTGGTCTCGCGGGCCTAACTAATCATTCAAGCCGACGCCTTCGGCGCGGCTTAACTCGGGCGTTAGGCCGGGAGAAGACATGCGAAGAATTCTGCTAGCTCTACTGCTTGCGATTCCAACAATCGCAACCGCCGGATTCCCTTTCGAGGCAACTCTCGAAGAGATGGCGACAGATGCCGATCACGTGCTTATTGGTCGTGTTACCGGCGTCGACATGATCGACGGGGCGGGGAACCAAGTCTCAGATCCCGAAGCACGCACAGGTCCGGGCCTGAACAATCAGATCAGGCTGCGAATCGTCGTCGACGTCGTGATTGCTACCAACGCTCGCCACGTGCCCGACGAAGTCTTCGTGCCCTTGGCCTCTCATCTCCACTACAGTCTCGGTCAGATCCAAGAAGCGCACGCCCAGGAATCGGAGCAGCGATTGATATTGCTCAAGGGGGAACGCTTCGAGGGCATCAAGCCGGGCGTCTTCATGCGCGCGGTTGACGATACTTCTGAGGTCATGAGGCTGCGCAGTTGCGATACCGCGCAGTCCCGGCCTAACTAGTCATTCAAGCCGACGCCTTCGGCGCGGCTTAACTCGGACGTTAGACGGGCTGTGATCCATCCGGCGATCAAAAAGTTGGAACTCGCGCTTTCGGATCCCACCGGCGTCTACGTCGCTCCTGACGTCGAT
The DNA here is from genome assembly GCA_036676795.1 of Gemmatimonadota bacterium. Classification (GTDB taxonomy): domain Bacteria; phylum Gemmatimonadota; class Gemmatimonadetes; order Gemmatimonadales; family Gemmatimonadaceae; genus UBA4720. Next base: position 1,049 of record JAKFCC010000200.1, on the reverse strand, counting down.
GCAGACACGTACTTGGCAGAACTCGCGTCGGACATCCGCGCGCACACTTGTGCGCCGTTCGAGCTCTCGGCCACGGTCATGGCTCCGGGATTTCCGGATGCACAGATCGGCAGTTCCATCTCGGGACAATGTGTCGCCCACCGCGACGGCTATTGGCTCGTGTACCAGCCGGCGCGGGAGCGTTTCTGTTGCTTCTGGGGCGAGTCCCGGAGCAACCTAGGCGCCCATGGCGTCTTCGGTCAGCCGCTCTATTGCTGGTCGGCCTGAGCACGTCTAACTAATCATTCAAGCCGACGCCTTCGGCGCGGCTTAACTCGGGCGTTAGGCCGCAGATGAAGCAGCTCAATAAGTCGTCGCTCATGGCTCTTTCCAAGGCAGCACTTGAGAATGCCGAAATGCTGTTTGCTGAAGCAGACGCACTTCTGACGAACGGGCACCTCTCGCGAGCCTATTTCTTGGCAGTCGCCTGCATTGAAGAAATCGGCAAGGCATCACTAGCATTCAATGCAGCAGGAAGAGATCTAACCAATCCGCAAGTCGCTAAAGCTGCCCGTAATAAGCTGCTCGACCACAAATCCAAGATACTCGCGGGCTTTGGACCGTCTTTGCATCTCACGCAAAAGCCAGAAATGGCTGAGGCGCTGGAAGCAACATTGGAACTCGTTGGCGATCTCCGTCGCGGAAGAGAGCCCTCCATGTATACAGAGGTCCTGGCGGACGGATCGGTCAGAAGTCCAAGGGATATTGTTCGGCCAGAGGCAGCGCGCGATTCAGTTAGCCTAGCGAAGCACTGTCTTGAACGCGGGAAGGCACACCTACTTGGCAATGAGCCACCCCAAGCATCTATTGCCAACGACTTCTTCTATGTCCAGCCCGTAACCAGGATCAAAGAGATCATGGAGCACCCTGACTTCTCGGACTTCTATATTCGTCGCATTGAGGAAGGGGACGTCAGCCTGGAAGAGGCGTTGTACGCTTTTTCTTCGCGGGCTGCGGCCTAACTAATCATTCAAGCCGACGCCTTCGGCGCGGCTTAACTTAGGCGTTAG
>JAKFCC010000199.1:0-5154 GCA_036676795.1 Gemmatimonadota bacterium | reverse complement strand
GGTTTCTCCGACGGCGGCTCGATGAGCCTGCGCGGACGGATGGATCTGGCTAGCCGGCAGAAGGGATATAACCTGACGGCGAACGCGAAGCTGTTCAACGCGAATGCCATCATAGATAAAGCGCCGAAGACTTCCATTACCGCATTCGCATCCGCGAATGGACGCGGCACTGATCCGGCCACGATGACATCGACAATCATCGCGGACGTTGCTGCATCCAGCTACGACACACTCTCTGTGGAAGGCGCACAGGTGCGTGTGCGCGTGGCCAATGGCATGGCGAACGTCGATACAGCGACCGTCGTTCTCCGGGAAGGCATCGCAACGGCTGCGGGAACTTTTGGACTGCGTGCGGGCCGTTCCGGCGAACTGCGGTACCATGTGGCAATCGACTCGCTCCAGAAATTCGCCGGCTGGATTCCCGGGCAGGACACGGGCGTGACAGTCCCCCGCCCCGGAATCCTCGCGCGCAGGGTCGCCCAGGCAAAAGCCGACTCCATTGCTCTCGACAAGAAGACTGAAGTCGAGCGTGCAGTAACCGGGCGCACACTGCCCCCGATTGTCGTGGATACCCCGCAAGTGATCCCGAACAGGATTCTTTCCGGGACCCTCCGCGCTGACGGCGTTGCGACCGGCAACATCAGGGATTTCGGCCTGCGCGGCACGGCAGCCGGCAAGGACCTGATTGCACGCGGCAATACAGTGAAAGCGTTTACTGCAGACTACGAATGGCTCAACGCGCGTACGCCCAGGTCATCGGTGAAGGTCAATGCCATCGCCTCTCACGTTGTTGCCGGCGGCTTCGAGATGGACAGTGTCACCGCGAAGGTCGGCTACCAGAAGCCGCGCGGCAGTGCGGAAATCAAGATCCGTCAGGACAACGCGCGGAACTATGCAATCAATGCGGACTACCTGCTCGACAAGAACCGCAACGAGGTCAGGCTCAACGACCTTCAGCTGCAGTTCGATACTACTCTCTGGAAAAGCACCCAGGCATCCACGATCCACTGGGGATCAGCCGGTGTTGACGTCGAGCACCTTGAGCTCAGGAACCGGGCGAATGGCCGCATCTTTCTCGACGGTCTGATTCCCAAGGAAGGGCCGGCCAGCTTCAATCTCGCCGTGGACAATTTCAATGTGGGCGATGCAATTGCTCTTCTCGAGAGCGACATCGCTGCAAGTGGATTTGTCTCGCTCGACATGAAAGCACAAGGCACTGCCGCGAATCCCACCTTCAGCGGAAGCTTCGGCACCGAGAATTTTGTATATAACGGCACCAGAATCCCCGAAGTCCACGGGACAGTCAGTTACGCAAATCAGACCCTGACCGGAAAGGCGGAGTTCCTGCAGGCAGGCCAGCACCTGCATCCAGGCCTGCTGGTCGCGGAGGGAACGATTCCGATCAACCTCGCCCTTACGGGAGTGACAGGATCGCGTTTCCCCACCAATCGCGAGATGGCGCTGAACGTTACGGCCGACAGCCTTCCGCTCGACCTGATTCCTTCGTTCAACGAGTACATCACCAATATCAGCGGCAAGACGACCGCGAACGTAAAGATTGCCGGCACGCTCAACAAACCGCGTGTCATTGGTGAGTTCAAGCTCACTGACGGACGAGCGAGATTCGTTCCGGCAGGCATCAATCTCACCCACGTCTACGCGTCCATCCGCCTGCTCTCGGACACCGTTGTAATCGATTCCATCGCGGCCAGCAGCTCCGGACGAATTGCAGTAAAGGGCGGACTCGGGATTGCCGACATGAAGAGCCCGACATTCGACCTGCAACTGCAGACCGACAACGCGAGGGTGCTCGACAACCAGCTTGGTGATATCCGCGCGATCTCGAGGCTGAACGTTGTCGGTCCATTCGGCAACGCTTACGTAACGGGTTCGGTACGCCTGCGCGACGGCGTCATCTATGTCCCCGAAGCCAAGAAGAGCAATGTCATAGGCCGAGACGATCCGGCACTCTTCAATGTCCTCGACACCGCGGTCGTCGCTAACCGCGAGATATTCCCAACCCAGTCACCGCTGCTCGCGAATCTCCGGATGGATGTAGCTCTGCGGATCGATCGCGACGTGTTCGTGCGGAACAGGGATGCCAACATCGAGATCTACAGCGACGGAGATCTGCTGGTGAGCGTGGACCGCGCGAAGGAGTCGCTGCGCTTTGACGGAATAATTCTCTCTGAGCGCGGCGAGTACAACTTCCTGACCAAGCGCTTCCAGATCAAGCGTGGTTCCGCAACGTTCATGAATACGCAGGAGATCAATCCCGCACTTCAGGGAACCGCGGAATACGAAGTCCGCCTTCCGGCGCGCGAAGCAATTCGCATCCGCATCGTGCTCGGCGGAACGATGCAGAACCCGTCGATCGCACTCGAGAGCGACGCGCAGCCGCCGATTCCTCAAAGCGACCTGCTCGCCTATCTCGCATTCGGAAAGCCGTCAGCATCTCTGCTGCAGCTCGAGGGTTCGGGAGTGTCGAGCGGGAGTGGCCTGGTTGGAACGAGCGCGGCCCTGGCAACCAAGCAGCTCGCGGCAGTAGCGATAGGTGTGGCAGCCGACGAGTTCGCAGGCGAAGCAGCCCAGTCGTTCGGTGCCGATGTCTTCAACATCACTCCTGCCGACGTGCAGTCGGATGTGGGCTCCTTCCTGCGCGCTACGGAAGTGGAGTTCGGCAAGTACATCAAGACGCACACATTCATCTCCATCCAGGCCCGGCCGGATCCGGAAGCGCTGAAGCGCCCGGGTCTCCGTCTCGAGCACCGTTTCGGAGGTCTGCGCGGTTACAGACTCGAGACTTCCTTCGAGCCCCGCTTCCTGCTCAAGGAACCCTCCCTCGCACCGCGCGAGCCGTCCACCACCTCGGTGCTCGGCCTGTTCCTGATTCGCGAGTGGCGGTTCTAACCGAAACACAGGTATCCGCAGGCGGGATCGTAGTCCGCGGCGAAGGGCCAGATGCCCAGGTAGCACTGATATCCGTTGGCAGTCCACCCCGATGGCAGCTCCCCAAGGGTTTGATCGACAAGGGTGAGTCTCCTGAAGCAGCTGCTCTGCGCGAGGTTCGCGAAGAGGCTGGCATCGAAGCCGAGCTGGTACAGCTGCTCGAGAAAGTGGAATACTGGTATCAGTCAACCAGAGACGGACACCGCGTTCGCTACCACAAGTTCGTTTACTTCTTTCTCATGAAGTACGTCTCGGGAGATGTTGCCGATCACGACCGTGAGGTTAACGAAGCTGCATGGGTACCGGCAGGCAACGCCGAGAAACTGCTGGCGTTCAAGAGTGAGAAAGGGATCGCCGCGAAAATGCTTGCTGCGATGGGCCACGTCCCTGAGTAGAGGGAAATAGCGATGGGAGCACGCGGAGACACGGAGTTCGCGGATTACTTCTGTGGTTAACTGCTCCGTGACCTCCGTGCCTCCGCGTGCTCCCATCATTATTTCACCATACTTGAGAAGTGGCCCGTCCACGGCAATAATTCCCGAATGAGCGACGACCTGAGATACCCGATCGGCAACGGCTATACCTTCGGCAATGTTGTCGATGAGAAGGACTATCCTGAGTACATCCAGACCATCGCTGACGCGCCGGAGATTTTGCGGGCGGCGGTGAAGGGGCTGTCAGAGGAGCAGCTCGATACACCTTACAGGCCCGGTGGCTGGACTGTGCGGCAGGTGGTGCACCATCTCGCTGACAGTCACATGAATGCGTTCATACGCACCAAGCTCGCGTTGACCGAAGAAAAGCCCACCATCAAGCCGTACGATGAGGCCGCGTGGGCCAGGCTGCCTGACAGTGAAATGCCTATCGATCTGTCGCTCCAGATCCTCGACGCTCTTCACCAGCGCTGGGTTCGCGTCTGGAAGTCAGTTCCCCGGGAAGCATTCAGGGCCCGCGGGTTTGTGCATCCCGAACACAAGAGCTTTGTCCAGTTGGACCAGGCGCTTCAGATGTACGCGTGGCACTGCAGACATCATACTGCGCACATCACGAAGCTGGTCGAACGCGAAGGGTGGTAGCCTAGCGTCCGGGAGAAAAGAAAGGTTTCCGTGGAACGCGCTCGGTAGCCAATCGTCCAAAGCGGTTCATTGCCGAAGCCCTGTTCCGCCTGATCAGGTGTGCTCCCGCGCCGATAATGATCACCGTGGCAATCAGTACGGCCCACCAGAACTGAAATCCTTCTACCCGCGTGCCGACCTCGGATGCTGCCGCCGCGAGAAGTCCCACGTACGACCAGCTCATAAGACTGTAGTGTAGCGCCAGCCAGTTATTTGTGGGCCGAACGACGACGAAGTAAATGCCGGCGAGGAGTGTAATCAGACTCGCCACCGCCGCAACGTGAAAGGGCCCGAACCCGCCGAACAGTCTGTAGATCATCAGCGCCGTCACATTCAGTCCCAGCATGTTCAGCGCGTAGATCCAGCCGATTGCGCGATGTGACCGCGTCCCTTTCGGTCTCAGGACGACTACAGCTCCCGAAACCATTGCGGCGATCGCACAGGCTATGTGAAGCCAGCCAAGAAGGTTCATGCGACTCAGGACGCAGATGCGGCCCGAAAGTTTCGCCTACCTAACGCCCGCGTCGGCGAACTCGTCCCATAAACGGGCCATCGCACGCATTCCGACCCTGTAATTCTCCTGGGCCATCCACTCGTCGGGTGCGTGCGCATTCTCACCGGGCAGTCCGAATCCGACCAGCAGAACCGGCGCGCCAAGAATGCTTTCAAAATGACCGACCACAGGGATTGATCCGCCCTCACCGACGATCACCGGCTCTTTTTCAAATGCGGTCGCGAGTGCGCGGCGCGCTGCGTCGTAAATGGGCCCGTTCAGTTTTGCCTTCCATGGGTTGCCGCCATGTAGGTGCCGGCAGTCGACATTCACGCCGGCTGGTGCAACCTTCGCAACATGAGCCTGCATCACCTTCTCGATCTGCGCAGGCGTCTGGTTAGGTACAAGCCGGCAGCTCACCTTGGCCATGGCCTTCGAGGGAAGCACCGTCTTGGCTCCTTCTCCAGTGTAGCCGCTCAGCAGGCCGTTGACCTCGCAGGTGGGCCTGGTCCACAATCTCTCGAGAATTGTGTACCCCTTTTCTCCGCCAAGTGAAGGTGCACCTGTTTCCGCCAGAAACTTCTTCTCGTCGAATGG
>JAKFCC010000198.1:0-4033 GCA_036676795.1 Gemmatimonadota bacterium | reverse complement strand
GCACGACCACAAGACGCTCTACTTCGGCGCGAACATCCTCTTCAAGAGCACGTCACGCGGTGACGCGTGGGAGCGTCTTGGAGGAGATCTCACGCGGCAGCTGAATCGCGACACACTGCCACTTATGGGCAGGAAGGACTGGAAGAAAGACGCGGTCGCGCGGCACGCAGGGGTCGCAGAGTTCGGGAACATAAGCACAATCGACGAGTCACCGATTCGGCGCGGGCTGCTCTTTGTCGGCACTGACGACGGCCTGGTGCAAATCTCCCGCGACGATGGGAAGACATGGAACAAGGTCTCCTCGTTTCCGGGAGTGCCGACGCTTACCTATGTCAGCCGCGTTGTCGCATCGAAGCACGATGAAGGAACGGTGTACGTGACTCTGGACAATCACCGCAGCAACGACTTCAAGCCGTACATCGTGAAGAGCGCCGACTACGGGAAGACGTGGACATCCATTTCCTCCAACCTCCCGTCCAACGGCTCGGTGCAGGTGATTCGCGAACACCATCGCACGCCCAAGCTGCTGTTTGCAGGGACCGAGTTCGGTGCCTTCTATTCGAGCAATGGCGGAGCAAGCTGGGCCAGGCTTCCGAATAATCTTCCCACTGTGGCGGTGCACGACATCGTCATTCATCCCCGTGAGAACGATCTGGTAATCGGGACCCACGGGCGGGGCATTTACATTCTCGACGACATCACGCCTCTCGAAAAGATGGCCGAAGCATCGGCTTCGCCGGGAGCCTACCTGTTTCCCGCGAAGCCCGTGACGTTGTACAACGAGAACAGCTCATTCCCCGGAGGACGGGGCGCTGCAGCGGAAGGCGAGCGTACCTTTGGCGCGCCGAACCCTGCGTTCGGCAGCTCGCTCACATACTTCATTCGCGATTCCGTTGGGCGCGGTCAGCAGGTCACTCTGGGAATCTTCGATTCGACCGGCAGGAAAATTCGCGACCTCACGGCGAGTGCGAAGCAGGGAATGCACCGTGTCACATGGGATCTGAGACTGGCACCCGCCTACACGCCGCCGCGCGGAACTCCCGCGAACCGGCAGCCGCGTGGTGCTTTCGTTCTGCCCGGACGTTACATCGCTAAGCTGTCGATCGGCCGCGGCGGTTCAGAGATCGTTCGCGAAACGGCGATCGAAGTTCGTCCGGACCCGCTCATTCCGCTTACGCCGGCAGAGTACAGGGACCTGCACGCAATGCGTCTGAGATCCGGCCAGGCACAGGCAGCCGTGCAGGCAGCCGTCAGGTCTGCTGAACAGATCAAGGCGGAGATTGGCGAGGCGCGCACTGCTCTCAAGAACTCGAGCGGAAGTGAGGCGCTGACCACCGAAGGGACAGCGATCGAGAAGGAGATAGATGACATTCTCACCAAGCTTCGCGGGAGAGACAGCAGCACTCCCGCGGATGATGTGGATGATCGCAGCCGTTCCGAGCCTTCGATACAGGCCCGCGTTGACGACGTTGCGGGGGACATTGGAGGGGTGACATCGCCGGCGACTCAGATCCAGCGCGAAACCATGGACCGGGCGGTTGCGGATCTCCAGCGTGAAGCCGCAAAACTCAACGCGCTCATCGCAACCCGAATCCGGCCATTCTATCAGCAGCTGGATTCGGCAGGTGTGCCATGGAGCATGGGACGGCCGGTACAGGTACTGAAGTGAGGGCGGTCGCCTAGAGATCGCCCTCGACTGGACGAATACACTCTTCGGTGTCGTTTTTGGGACTGTTCACCACGCGAGACACCTCGAACATCTCGAGGTTGTCTTTCTCGTAAGGGCGGAGCAGGCCGAGCAGATCAGCGGGAGACGCGTCCGGGCGCATCCACTCGACTGATTCGTCGAAGTCGAGGATCGCCGGCATCCGATTGTGCAGGTGTGCCGTTGCCGGCGATGCCTCGGTTGTTATGATCGTGCACGATTCTATCACCGAGTCTGCGCGCGACCACCGGTCCCACAGGCCCGCAAATACGAACGGCTTCCTGTCGGCCATGCAGAAGCGATAGGGCGTCTTACCCGCCGGAGTTCTTGCCCACTCGTAGTATCCGTCGGCGATGACGAGACACCGTCCCCGCCTAAGGGAATCCCTGAAGGACGGTTTAACAGCGATCGTATCAGCTCGTGCGTTAATCATTCGTGAGCCGATCGCGGGGTCGGTGGACCAGGATGGAATCAGCCCCCAGCGAAGTCCACGTGCCTCCAGTTTCCCGTCGGCCCTCAAGATCGTCCACTGGGTTTCAGACGGTGCAATGTTGAACCTGGGCCGGTAACCGCCAAGCCGCGGGGGCAGCCCATAAGCCTGCAGAAGCTCGCTGGGCTCCTCATGGAGAGAAGATCGACCGCACATGCTTGAAAAGTACCGAAGAGGACCCGGCGGGCCAGTTCCGTGCCTCTAGCGGGCCTTAACCGCCTCCCAAGCCGCCTGCTGAGCTGTACCGGGTCATATGAAAAAAAAGATTTGTTTACCTGAGGAATATCCGTAATTTGGCGTCGATGCGGGATTCAGAAATCAACCAGCACGAAGAACAGAAGCTTGCAGAAATGAGGGCTGCAGTAGCAGCTCGGCTCAGGCATGTGTGTGATGGGATGTCTGAAGGCGAGTTCGAAATGCTCGTGACGCGAATCGCAGCCTTCAAGATCAAGTGGGGTGAGTCCCTCATTTACGACAATCCGCCCGCGCTGGGAGCGTGGATGTTCGGCGGGGAGAAGGGAGCGAACAAGAAGAAGCAGCGCTAATTTCTGCGCATGGATCTGCTCTATACATATCTACGGAAGTACTGGAAGCTCGTACTTCTCGCTCTCGTTCTCGCCTCGACCAATCAGGTCTTCTCACTTCTCGATCCGCTGATCTTTCGGCATGTGATCGACCAGTACGCAACCAGGTACAAGGAATACACGACAGCCGAATTCTTCAGGGGAGTCGGCGTCCTGCTGGGAATGGCGGTGGGAGTCGCCTTCGTGTCGCGCGTTGCCAAGAACTTTCAGGACTACTTCGTCAACGTGATAGTCCAGCGCGTTGGCGCCGAGATGTACTCGGACGGGATTCGCCACTCATTGGAACTTCCGTACTCCGTTTTTGAGGATCAGCGAAGCGGAGAAACCCTGGGACGGCTGCAAAAAATGCGGTCCGACGTCGAAAAGTTCATATCGCTTTCGATCAACATGCTTTTCACGACACTAGTCGGCGTTGTGTTCGTGATGATTTATGCGTTCAGTGTCCACTGGGTAATTGCGCCGATGTTCCTCCTTACGGTGCCGCTCCTGGGGACCCTCAGCTCTGTGCTCAGCAAGCGGATCAAGAAGATCCAGAAAGTGATCGTTGCCGAAACCACGGCGCTCGCCGGAAGCACCACGGAGTCGCTGCGCAACATCGAGCTCGTGAAGAGCCTCGGGCTGGCGGATCAGGAAGTCACCAGGCTGAACGCAACCACGGAAAAGATTCTCAAGCTGGAACTCAAGAAGGTGAAATACATTCGCAGCCTGAGCTTCATTCAGGGCACGTTCGTGAACCTGCTGCGAACCAGCATTCTCTTCCTGATGCTCTATCTCATCTTCGCCCAGAAGATCACGGTGGGCCAGTTCTTTTCGCTGCTCATCTATTCGTTCTTCATATTTGGCCCGCTCCAGGAGCTGGGAAACATCATCAATACCTTTCGGGAGACAGAGGTGTCGCTGCAGAATTTTCGCGACATCCTGAACACACCAAAGGACCCCAAGCCCGAGTCGCCCAAAGCGATCGCGAATATCGACAGCCTCACCTTCGAGAACGTGACCTTCCAGCACCAGACTGGAAGCACGCCTGCGCTGAGCGACATCTCGTTCACGGTGCAGCGCGGTGAAACAATCGCCTTCGTAGGCCCCTCAGGCGCGGGGAAAACGACTCTGGTAAAACTTCTGGTCGGTCTGTACCAGCCCAGGATGGGCAAGATCTTCTACAACGGAATTTCCGGAACTGAAATCGACCTGGACAGGCTGCGGGAGAAGATCGGCTTTGTTACCCAGGACACTCAGCTCTTTTCGGGAACAATC
>JAKFCC010000197.1:0-37724 GCA_036676795.1 Gemmatimonadota bacterium | reverse complement strand
GGTTTCGACCCGTCCGGAGGCCCGAGAATGCCTGCGGCATGCAGCTGGTCGATGATGCGCGCCGCACGTCCATAACCAACCTTCAGCCGCCGCTGCAGGAGAGAGGTGCTTCCCTGCTGGTGCTGAATGACAATCTCCGCGGCTTCGCGAAACAGCTTGTCGCGATCGTCCGAGTTCATCTCTTCGCTGCTGTCGCCACCGCCGGCCTCGGCCTCGCGCTTTCGGACTGCTTCGAGGATGTCCTCCTCGCTCGGCGAATCGGCGGCGGTCATGAAGCCATGATCCTCGAGCATCTGCTTTCTGGCGTCACGGCGGCTCTGGTACCAGTTCATCAGCTGCTCGGTATCTTCGCTCGATATGTACGCGCCCTGCATTCGTGCAGGATCGGACTTCTCGGGGGCGATAAAGAGCATGTCGCCATTGCCCAGCAGTGATTCCGCGCCGATTCCATCGAGAATCGTGCGGCTGTCCACCTGCGAGGCAACACGGAACGCGATGCGGCTTGGGAAATTCGCCTTGATCAGGCCGGTGATGACATTCACGCTCGGACGCTGCGTCGCGAGAATCAGATGGATGCCGATCGCGCGGGCCTTCTGGGCAAGCATCGCCAGCGGAGTCTCCACTTCACCCTGGACCGTCATCATCAGGTCGGCGAGCTCGTCGATGACGAGAACTACGTAAGGCAGAATTCCGCCCTCGTACTCCATGTTCTCGAATGCAACATCCACCGACTTCGGACGCTTCAGCTTCGCGCCCTCGATCACCTTGCGGTTGAAGTCCTGAATATTTCTCGCGCCATTTGCGGCGAGCAGCTCGTACCGCTCCTGCATCTCGAATACTGCCCACTTGAGAACCGCGGCCGCATCGCGATTGTCGGTGACCACTTTGTGCCGGAGGTGAGGAAGCACGTTGTAAACGGAAAGCTCCACCATCTTTGGATCGACGAGCAGCAGTCGCAGTGTCTTTGGCGTGTGCCTGTAGATGAGACTGGTGATGATGGTGTTGATGCAGACCGATTTTCCCGATCCCGTCGCTCCGGCGATGAGAAGGTGCGGCATTTTCGCGAGGTCGGCGACGATGGGCTTTCCCTCGAGGTTCTTGCCGAGCGCGATGGGAAGCGCAGCACGGGCTCCCGAGAATGCCGGCGACTCCAGCATTTCCCTGAATGCGACAATTTCCGGATTCGGGTTGGGCACCTCGACTCCAACTGCGCCCTTTCCAGGGATGGGCGCAACGATGCGAATGCTTTGCGCACGCATTGCAAGCGCGAGATCGTTGGAAAGGTTCGCAATCTGCCGGACCTTCACACCAGCGGCGGGTGCTACTTCGTACTGAGTCACTACCGGACCCGTAGTGCGGTTGATCAGCTCGCCTTCGACCTTGAAGGTGCGGAGCGCGTCCATAAGCTTCTGCCCCATCAGGTCGAGCTCGCGCTTGCCGGCTTCCGCGTTGCGCGGCGGCGCCGGCGTCAGCAGCTCCGGAGACGGGAGAGCGTCGTCATCCAGCAGGTCGCCAGTGTTTGCGGTAAGCTGGATGGCCGCCGAAACACGGTCGGCAATGTCTGCAGTTACCTCGGCTTTCGATTTCTTTTCCTTCTTCTTTCTTTCCGGCTTGGGCGACGCCTCCCCGACTCCGTCATCGGAGTCATCCAGCAGCGACAGGTCGAGCGCGGGCATTTCTTCCGGTGGGGGCTCCAGCATGGTGGCCGTTGCAATCGTGCTCGCTGCGGAGGCTTCTGATCCCGCACCGACGGGCGTTGCACTGGTTATCCGCTTCCCGAGTACCACCCGGATTGGATTCCATGAAAGTGTCGCCGCCATGAGCGTACTGAGCGCCAGCAGGAGCATGATCCACGTTCCGGTGTTGCCGGCGAACTGCTTCAGGTAGAAAGCGGCAAAGGAGCCCCATATCCCAGAGAGTGGATCGGTCTGCCAGTCTCCGCCTGCGGCGTGTGCAAGTGCGATAGGAAGCAGCAGAACGAGTCCCAGAAGGAATACCATCCACTTCCTGTCTGTCTTCTCGTCCATGCGCCCGAATAGTCGCAGCGCGTGTGCGGCAGGCGCGATTGGGAGCAGCGCCGCGGCGGGCCATCCAAAGAAGTTGGCGAGCGGCTGGGCCAGGTTTTCGCCCACCCATCCAAAACTTCCCCGCACATCGGCCAGACTCTGCGCGATCAGCGCGCCGGCAAGGAAAACGGCAAAGAGCGCGAGGCCGATTCCCTGGACCTCTCTTTTCAGCTTGCTATCTGGCGCTTTCGCTTCCGAGTCTGGTGATCTGTCGGTCTCGGTAGACCGGGACAACAGGGAACGAATCCAGGGCAGCCGCGGCTCCGAGGTCGTCGCCGAATCCTGCCTGGACGAGCGCTTTGCCGTGGACCGAGTCTTCGAAGATTTTTTGGATGTTGTCGCCATACTTCCTATCGATCAGCACGCATGCAGAAGCGGCATCGTTCGTTGTGGTGGATGTGAGCGTTTCACAAATGGCTCGCACATAGCGGCCTGCACATGCCGCATCCTCGAGACTAAAGTGTCCCTCGCGACCCGCACATACAATAGTAATGTCTGTGCCGGATCGCCCCGCCGCGCGAAGCATCGCTTCCATCGCTCCAAAATTGACGTAGGAGGCGATTACGATGTCGCTCGCTCCCTGCAGCATCAGCAATGCTTTCGTGCCATTGGTGGTGGTGAGCATCACTGTCTTTCCATCCACGGCCTCCGCGCTGAACGCCTGCGGAGAATTGCCAAGATCGAAACCGGAAATGGGATACATGTCCATCTCGCCAGCGAGGACCAGGCTGGCCCGATCCAGGTTTTTCGAGCGTGAAATCGCTTCGTCGGCAGTCATGAATGGAATGACCGCCTTGGCTCCATTACCCAGCGCCATCGCAATAGACGTGGATGCGCGCAGGACATCGATCACAGCCACGAGGCGACCCGAAACGTCCGCCGGAGTTATTTCGCCCGGCGTCAGGATCACATCGAGCTGCATCTATACAGGCTCCTTCATCAGCTGTGTCTCGCGCTCGAGGAACTTGGTGTCCACGTCTCCGGCCTGGAACTTCTCGTTGGCCATGACACGCGCGAGGAACGGAATGGTCGTGGTGACCCCTTCGATGATGAAGCTCTCCAGTGCAACCTGCATGCGCCTTATCGCTTCCTGCCTGTCTCGTCCCTGGCAGATCAGCTTTGCAAGCAGGGAGTCATAGTAGGGCGGAACGCTGTAGCCTGCATACACATGGGTGTCGAGCCGCACACCGGGTCCGCCCGGCGGATGGAACACATCGATTCGACCCGGCGACGGCTGGAAATTCCTGGAGGGATCTTCGGCATTCACCCGGCATTCGATCACGTGGCCCCTGAGCGGCAGAGGAGTCGTTACCTGGAGCTCCTCACCCGCGGCCACTCGAATCTGTTCCTTCACCAGGTCCACGCCCGTGATCATCTCGGTCACCGGATGCTCGACCTGGATCCTGGTGTTCATCTCCATGAAGTAGAAGGACTTGTCTTCATTGAGAAGCATCTCGATGGTGCCGGCGCCTACATAATCGATCGCCTGGGCTCCCTTCACTGCCGCGCTTCCCATCGCTTCCCGCAGCTCGGGGGTGACCGCCGGGCTGGGTGCCTCCTCGATCAGCTTCTGGTGGCGGCGCTGGACACTGCAGTCACGCTCGCCCAGATGAATCACATGGCCATGCCGGTCACCAAGAATCTGGAACTCGATGTGGCGCGGTCGTGCGAGATATTTCTCGACATACACATCACCGTTGCCAAAGGCCGAGAGCGCTTCCGATCGCGCGAGCTGGAACGAGCGGGCAAAGTCATCGGGATCGAGCGCGACGCGCATGCCCTTTCCACCGCCGCCTGCCGCCGCCTTGATGATCACGGGAAACCCGATCTCGCGGGCAAACTCGAGCGCTTCGTCGCTGTCCTCTACCGGCCCAGGCGTGCCGGGAATGATCGGGACGCCCACATCACTCATCGCCTTTCGCGCAGCGGCCTTGTCGCCCATCACTCTTATTTGCGCCGCAGTCGGCCCAATGAAGGTGATGTTGGACGCAGCGCAGGTCTCGGCGAATTCGGCATTCTCCGCCAGGAACCCGTAACCAGGGTGGATCGCGTCCGCGCCAGCTATCTCGGCTGCGGCAATGATTCGCGGGATGTTCAGATAGGAATCACGCGCGGGCGCGGGGCCGATGCAGACATCGTCGTCGGCAAAGCGGACGTGGAGCGACTCCCTGTCCGCCTCGGAATACACGGCGACGGTCTGGATGCTCAGTTCCCTGCATGCGCGGATCACCCGCAGGGCAATCTCACCGCGATTTGCAATCAGGACTTTTTTAAACATGCAGGAAGCTAACTGCGAAGGTCCTGGGAGAAATTATCCCAGCTCGTGTCGCTCGCGGACCCAACGCCCTGGACGTGCAGCGCGAATTCATTCGGGCGCGTCGCATTGAAGAGCGCGTTCTCATAGCTGATCACACCCTTCTGGTACCAGTTCATCAGCGACTGATCGAAGCTCTGCATTCCGTATTGAACGTTTCCTTCCTTGATGAGGTCCGGGATGTTGAGCGACCGGTTGGTGTCCCGGATGTTGTCACGCACCGCTTCGGTGTTGATGAGCACCTCGGCCGCGGGGACGCGTCCGGCCTTGTCGGCACGCGGTACCAGCCGCAGCGAGATGACGGCGGCCAGCGCGCTTGCCAGCATGAAGCGCACTTCCGTCTGCTGGTGCGGCGGGTAGAAGGACATGACGCGATTGATCGTCTGCGTCGCGTCGGTGGTGTGCAGCGTCGAGAAGACCAGGTGACCCGTGTCTGCCGCTTTCATCGCCGTGTCCAGTGTGTCCAGATCCCGGATTTCGCCGATGAGAATGATGTCCGGATCCTGGCGCAGAACCCGGCGCATCGCCTGCGCGAAGCTGCCAGTATCTGTTCCAACTTCGCGCTGGTTGATGTGCGACTTGATGTCCCTGTGAAGGAACTCGATCGGATCTTCGATCGTGATTACGTTCGCCTGCCGGTTCTGGTTGATGTAGTGGATCATCGACGCCAGCGCCGTGGACTTTCCGGAACCGGTGATTCCCGTCACGAGGACAAGTCCGCGCGGAAGCATCGAAATCTTCTCGACAACCGGCGGGAGATTCAGCTCCGAAATCGTCCTTGCCTGAAAGGGGACGACCCGAAACGCATAGGCGATCGTTCCGCGCTGCTGGTATGCGTTCACACGGAACCGACCCACTCCCGGGACGCTAAGCGCGAAATCTGCTTCCTTCGCTTCGGAAAATTCCTTCAGGTGCTTCGGCGCCATCGCCTGCTCGGCGATGAACCGGAGGTCTTCGGGCCGCATCGGCGGCATTTCGAGTTCGATGAGCTCGCCGTCAATTCTGAGTGCCGGCGGACGACCAACCTTCAGGTGAAGGTCGGATGCATTCCGCTGGATCATCTGGGTGAGAACGGTTCGATAGTCGAAGCTGGAAACGACCGGTATCGAACCGGTGACTGGAGTGGTCATATCAGCCGTTCGGGTCGACACGGAACAGCACCTGGCCGTACTCCACCGGATGCGCATTCTGGGCGAGAATCTCCTTCACGACACCGTCGAACTCCGACTCGATCTCGTTCATGATCTTCATCGCCTCGATGATGCAGAGAATCTGTCCCTTCTGGATCCGGTCCCCAACCGAGAGGTAAGGCTTCGCGCCCGGCTCCGGAGCACCGTAGTAGGTCCCCACCATGGGCGATTTGACTTCGAGATACGTCGGTTTCGCTTCGGTCTTCGGCTTGTCGGGTGCCGCAGCAGGCGAGGAAGCCGGCGCGGCCGCCGGAGCAGGAGCGGGCACCGCCTGCATCTGCGGAATATGCACCTGCTGAATGCGCTGTTGCGGATGTTTCGAGATCCGGATCTTTATCCCCTTGTCAGAGGACATTTCGATCGAATCGACTGTCGAATCGTTTAGCATGTCGACCAGCTTCTTTACATATCGCAGGTCGATCATGTGCGGTTCGGCTCTATCATGCCACCTCGAGTAGTTCGCGCGTAAAGTCGGTTAGTATCCGCGGACCTTCAGGTGCCAGGTGCACATCATCCTCGATGCGTATCCCACCCCAGCCCGGCCTGTAGATCCCCGGCTCGATTGTTACAACTGCTCCTTCACTCAACGCTGCTTCGGCAGTTTTCGCAAGACGCGGCGCCTCATGGACTTCCAGTCCCAGGCCGTGACCCAGGCTGTGCCCAAAGGCCTTGCCGAACCCCTGGTCCTCAATGTAGCTACGAGCTATCGCGTCGGCATCCTGTCCCGACATTCCGGCCCGAATTTCTTCCGATGCAATCTCGTTAGCCGCGCGTACAATACTATAAACATGCCGCTGCTCATCCGTCGCCCTGCCTACCACGACGGTTCTCGTGATGTCTGAACAGTAGCCCTGATACTGAGCGCCAAAGTCCATCAGCAGCAGATCGCCGGTCTTCAGCACTCGCGAAGTCGGCCGGGCATGCGGAAGTGCCGCCCGAGGACCGGAAGCAATGATGGTCGGGAATGGAAACTCCTCACAACCCTCGTCGCGCAGCGCTTTCTCCAGATGCCCCGCAATCTCCAGCTCGTTGACGCCGGCCCTTATCTCCTTGAGCGTGACTGCAAGCGCACGCGTTGCAATACCGCCTGCATGCTCGATGAGAGCTACTTCGTCATCGTCCTTGGACTCGCGCAGCTTCTCGACTAACCCGTTCTGCGGCCGCCACTGGTACCGTGAACCTTCGGTAAGAAGGCGCTGAAAATCGCGGTGCAGCAGGTGCGTCGATTCAAAACCGATTATGTCGAGCGAAATCACTCGATGCAGAATATCCCACAGTCCAATCCAGAGACTCGAGCCTTCGACCCTGACGTTCGCAAAATCCCCTACCTCGCTCTTGACCTGCGTCTCGTAACGGAAGTCAGTCACGAAATGCAGGTCGCGGGGAGTGACGAAGAGCAGCGCACTGGTGCCGGAAAAGCCGGTGAGATAGCGGATGTTCGGCAGCGCGCTCACGAGCAGGCCGTCAACATTCGCCGCCGCAAGCTCGGCACGAAGTGCCGCGACACGTGCCGGCCGCCTGTCAGTCATCGGTCACTGCTCAGTTTTCTGTGCAGCCCTCTCAGCGCGAGCTCATATCCGTAAGCGCCCAGCCCGCAAACAATTCCCACCGCAGCTCCCGCCAGATGTGAATGCCGTCGCTCCGGTTCACGTGCAAAAATGTTGCTCAAGTGCACTTCGACGAAGGGAACGCTCACCGCGGCAAGCGCGTCCCTGAGCGCCAGGCTGGTGTGGGTGTAGGCCGCCGCATTCACCAGAGCGCCATCCATCTTTCCGCGCATCGCGTGCACAGCGTCGATCAACTCGCCCTCGCCGTTGTGCTGCGAAAAGGAGATCTCCACGCCCAGCTCAACTGCTACATCGCGCAGCTGCGCTTCGATCTGCGGAAGAGTTGTCGTTCCGTAGATGTGGGGCTCCCGTGTGCCGAGCAGGTTGAGGCTCGGCCCGTTAAGCACATGGATTTTCAAGATTCGCTCAGACCGTCCAGCCACGCCCGAAAGCGCCGCACGTCGTCCTGCGGCCCCGACTCGGGGCTCGTCGGCTCTGCAATTGACTTGGGTACACGAGCGTCAGGCTCGATCCCGAACGCCCCGAATCCAGCGGTAACGTCCGCAGCGGCACGGATATCGTCGGCATTCACTCGCACCCGCTCGGGCTTCTGTTTGACCTGTGCCTTCGCGCGGCCGAGCACAGCGAAGAAATCATGGACGCTCTGCCGGGCGCGCACGGGCGGAATGGGTGCGCTCCCAAACCAGTCGTCCTGATCATCCGGCACCACGACAGGGAGAGGCGCTGGCGGCGTTATCGGCGGGGGCTCGGGTTCGACCTCTGCGGGAACTGATTCCGGCACCGTCTCGAGAGCAGCCTGTCTCTTCTCGTGCTCTTCCGACAAGCGCCTCTCGAGATCGGCAATCCGCCCGGCAATGCGCTGATCATCAGGTTTTGCGCGAGCGAGCTGCCGATAGACAAGCAATGCCTCGCCGGTGAACCCCTGCTGCAGGTACAGCTCCGCAACCGTTTCCGTAATGAAGGGACCAGCTGGCTCGACGCCTGCCATCTCATCGGAATGGTCTTCGTCTCCCAATGACGAAAGGCCTGAGGCCTCAACTGACTCACGGTGCCATTCGCCTGTGTCGCGCGACAGCGAGTATTCACCCGTTCGCGCCTGCAGCGGCATCTCCCCGACATCGTAGCCAGGCAGCGAGGTCGCAGCGTCCACTTCGTCGAGGAGTGCCTCCGCTTCATTCTCCATCTCTGTAGATGTCACGCTCGATTCGAGGCCGATGGATGCATGGTCGGGGAGACTGAACTCGGCAGTGCGGTACTGATACTCGTCGAAAGTGTCCTCCATGGGCGGCGCAGGCGCTATGTCAGCGTCTTCCATCAGGTCGGGCACGGCCAGTAACTCCTCGGCTGATTCCAGCGCGACGGGCTCCGCGATCACAGGCTGATGGTCAGTTTCCGGACTTGGCAGCAGGGTGTCCGGGAAATCTTCATCGACTACGCTGTCGCTGGCCGGAGCCACCATTGATGGCAGCTCCTCGACCTCAGGAGACAGGTGAGGAGCGTCGTCCGTTGCCGCCTCCGGAAAAACCCACGGTTCTGCAATAGCTTCGAAAGGAGCGGATTCTGGCTCAACATTCGACTCCAGATCCACCTCGACGTCGACTTCCATATCCTCGCGGGTGACAGGCCCCTCGGGCTCCGGAACGGGATCGCTCCTGTAAGGGGCAGCCTCGATGGGCACCGGAAACTCTTCCGAACGGGGCGGTACCCAGTCTTCTGGACTTTCAACCTCCGTTGCCTTCAGGGCGAGTTCGACTGCCTTGAGGCGTCCGCTGGTGTCATGGTCGCGCGGATCTGCGGTCAGAACCTGCCTGAAGTTGCTGCGGGCCAGCTCGAGGTTCCCACCGGCCTGGGCGATCTCACCCAGGCATTTGAGGGCGATAAGGTTCTCGGGGTCGAGCTCGAGCACCGTGCGGAACGCCTCGGCGGCTTCCTCGATTTTCCCGAGTCCGTACAGGGCCTGGGCAAGAACAACGTGCCCGGCGGTATGGCTTGGCTGTTTCTCCAGATAAATACGGCAAACCGAGATTGCGCGCTGAAGATCTCCGGACTTGCGGTATTCATTGGCGAGGCTCGCGAAGTACCGTCGCGGATTGTCCTCGAATTTTTCCTGAAGCTCGATTATGCGGGGGGATTCAGCCATCTGGTCGAAGATACCGTGTTTCGCTGATAACCGTCAATCAATGGTGCGTTATCCGTTTCCCTAATTCGGTCTCCGTTCCCGATTTAGCTACAGTGTGCAGCCCTTAGAGAGATGACAACGGACCATGGAAAACGGAGAACGGAAAACACGCAGTCAACTTGCATTTCTCGCCGATAAACTCTTATCTTTCAAGGCTGTACGCCCTTTCTGGGCGGTCCATCAACAGTACCATTCAAGGAGTTTCGCCCCGTGCTGCAATCCATGCGGAGCGCCGCGAAGTACATCTGGGTCTTCCTGGTCATTTTCTTTGTCGGCGGATTCCTGCTGGCTGAAACATCTGGCCTTCTTGGCGTCTCACAGGTCACCACAAATACGGCAGTAGCCACAGTTAACGGCGAAGACATTCCCGTTACCGCATGGTATACCGCGACACAGCAGATCGAACAGGAAGAAATGCAGCGCTCGGGACGGACGATCACGCTCGAGGAGCGCGACCGGATGTCCAATCAGGCGTTTGAGCAGCTTGTGCGCGATGCCCTTCTCCGGCAGGAATTCCGCCGTCGCGGAATCAGCGTCACCGATGAGGAGATCACCGAGGCCGCCCGGTACAATCCCCCGCCGCAGCTCACGAGCAGCCCCGAGCTGCAGACCAACGGCCAGTTCGACCAGGAAAAATACCAGCGCTTCCTCGCCAGTCCGGTAGCGCGTCAGGAAGGCCTGCTCCTTCAGCTGGAGCAGTACTACCGCAACATGATTCCACAGCAGAAGCTGTTCGAGCAGGTGTCGGCCGACGCTTACGTCACCGACGCGCAGCTCTGGTCTTCATACAAGGATCTGACCGACAGCGCCCAGGTTTCGTTCGTGGGCCTCGATCCCGCCCGGATCGCCGATGCATCGGTCAAGGTCAGCAACAGCGAGATCAAGGACTACTACGACAAGCACAAGAAGGAGATGGAAGCTCCGGGCCGTGCAATGGTTTCGGTCCTGATAATTCCGCGCACCGTCGGTCCCGCCGACAGCGCAGCAGTTCGCGCCCGTCTCCTTAAACTGCGTGAGCGGATTCAGGCCGGAGAGAAGTTCGAAGATGTCGCACGCGCCGAATCTCAGGACTCGGTTTCCGCACTGAGCGGCGGGTCGCTGGGCCGCGGACCGCGCGGACGTTTCGTCCCCGACTTCGAGACAGCCGCATTTGCTCTCAAGACGGGCGAGCTGTCGCCACCGGTGCTAACCCAGTTCGGGTACCACCTGATGCGCGTGGATGAACGCAAGGGCGACACGCTTGCGATTCGCCATATCCTTCTCAAGCTGCAGCAGAGCGAAGCGAATGCGGCCGCAACCGACCGCCGCGCGGATTCCCTCGCTCGCATTGCAGCCACGTCCGAAGATCCCAAGAAGTTCGATGAAGCTGCGCGCATCCTAAAGCTCACGCCTGTAAAGGGTGTGGCGGTCGAGGGCCAGCCGCTGACGATCAACGGCCAGTTCATTCCGAGCGTTTCGTCCTGGGCATTCAAGGGATCGTCAAAGGGCGAGACGAGCGATCTGTTCGACTGGGATGATGCATACGTCCTCGCGCGACTCGATTCCGTGGTCCAGGGCGGTGTCCCGTCCCTGGAGTCCGCCACCAAGTCCATTCGTGAAGTTCTCATGCGCCGCAAGAAGCTGGACGCACTCGAGAAGCCGGCCGCTGATTTCGCCCGCGCAGCAATGGCGTTGGGTCTGGAGAACGCTGCCGCGAAGGGCAACGTGAAGGTCGCGCAGTCCGGCATGTTCACCCGGGCAACCGGAATTCCCGAGCTCGGCCGCGCGAATGAAGCTGTTGGAGCGGCGTTCGCACTTCCGCTCGGGCAGATCAGCGCGCCGGTGAAGACCGATGCCTTCGTCGTCGTAATGCGCGTCGACCGCCGGGTCATGGCCGACAGCGCCACCTGGGTTGCACAGAAGAATCAGCAGAAGGCCCAGGTAATGGACGGGCTCCGCCAGCAGAAGATTCGCGACTTCCTCGCCAATCTTCGCGAGTCAGCAACCGTCAAGGACAACCGCAAGAAGATCGAGATGGCTCAGAGCCAGGCAACTCAGTAACGATCGCTCCGATAAAAAGAGCTGGCCGCCGATAGCATCAGCTATCCGGGGCCAGCTCTTTTTTTGCCTGCTACACCAACAGCGCGCCTGAAGCCTATGACTCGGCTATGGCGAACAGCTGCTCCCTAGAGCAGTCTCTTCGGTTCGCGAGTCGCCTCGTCTTCCCCGACTGGCCTTCTCTCGGCCTCGTTCGCGGGCGGGATGGACCGGTTGGCGTCACTCGTAAGATCACGTGATGCATCGTTGATGTTCTTCTTGAACTCGCGAATGCCTTTTCCCATCGAACCTGCGATCTCCGGAATGCGTTTGGCGCCGAAGAGCAGCAGGATGATCACCATGATGATCAGTATTTCAGGAAATCCGAGATGACCAAACATTACTGCCTCCTAGAAGAGCGAACGCGCGATGAGATAAGCTATCAGCACGCCGACAAGACTCAAAAGTGAAACATCGAGGGCTACGGGTCCGAGCGCGAACTTGAGAATCACCAGATCCACCGGCAGTGGACCCAGAGACGGTGTAACTCCGGTCGTAAAGAACTCCTTCGCAGCACCGGGAGGGAGCAGTTTACGCGCCACCTGGGTCATCGCGCCACCGGCAATGAAGCCGCTCGCCAGTACGAGACCGTGAAAACGGGCAGAATGGCGCGAAGCGCCGCGTGGAGGCATCAGGAGTGTCTTTCCATGACATATGTAATAGAGTCCATCAGCGACCTCCGCGCTACGGTATCCGGCAAAGGCATCAGTGCTTTTGCCGCGCGCTCCGCGAAATACTCACCCTTGGAGCGCGCATAGTCCAGTCCGCCATTCTCAGTGACGATCGAAACTGCGTCGGATACCATGTCATCCGTCGGCTCCTTGCTCGCAAACAGTGCATCCACGCGCTTGCGATGACCAGGCGGCATGGTGCGCAGCGCAGCAATCAGGGGGAGCGTGACCTTGTGCTCCTTCAGGTCCAGACCTGTGGGCTTGCCGGTGGTCTCCTGCGCCTCCGTATAGTCGATCAGGTCGTCGGAAATCTGGAATACCATTCCAAGCGCCTCACCGAACTCGAGCAGATTGGCCCTGTAGGCCTGCGCGCCGCACAGCGCGCCAATCTCGGCTGCCGCAGCCATCAACGATGCTGTCTTTGACTTGATGAGCGCGTAGTAGTCGTCTTCCGAGAAACTCAACGAATCATTGACCGACAGCTGCCGCATCTCGCCCAGGGTCATGTCGGTGGATGCCCGCGTCAGCGCCCGGAGCACCTCGATGTCGCCGATGTTGACCAGCTCCGACAGCGTTGTGGAATAAAGGAAATCGCCCATGATCACCGAGATCTGGTGACTGAAGAGTGAGTTCAGCGTCGGCATGCCGCGGCGCAGCACACTGTGATCGATAGCGTCATCGTGCACCAGCGTCGCCAGGTGGATGAGCTCCACCGTTGCAGCCAGCGTTGTGCCGCGGGGATCAGCACACCCGGCCGTCTGGCTGGAAAGCAGCACGATCGTCGGCCGAAAGAGCTTGCCGCGCATTCCAAGCAGGTGGGCGCTTATCTGATCGAGAAAAGGGAGATCCTGAGAGATGATGCGAGCCATCTCGGCGCTTACCTGGTCCAGCTGCTCGCGCACGGGTGCCTGGATCTCTGCGAGTGACCTTTGTGTTGCGTCGATGGCGGTCATTGTCAGCGCGCCAGTTCGGTAACCGCGCTCAGCCGCTCCAGTACATCGCGAAACCCGATGTCGTCTGCAAGCACTTTCTGGTAGTACGATGCAGCCTCGGAATACCGCTGCAGGTTCTCGCACGCCACGCCCAGGAGGTAATTGATTCCAATCGTTGCCTGCTCACCTGTGGCCTGCGCCGTAGTCTCCGGATCCTTGAGGGCACGCAGCAGGACGCTGTGCGCGACTGCCGGCTGCTGCTTGTCGATAAAGCACTGGCCGATGGCTTCGTACGCGCGCACACGCTGGCTGTGCCCCCGCACAGCTTTCTGAAACTCGGCAATGGCCTCGTCGATCAGGCCCATCTCCCTGTAGGCGACGCCAAGATCGTAGTGGCTGTCAAAATCCTCGGCTTCGATGTTGGCGGCGACACCCTGCTTGAACTTTGCGAGCATGTCGGCAAAATCCGCCTGCTCATCGCCGACTCGCTTGTCGTCCTGCGCGACCATGCGGGAGGACTTCGTCTCCTCATCCTCGCGCAGCCAGTCTCCCAGGTCGATGAAGTCGTCTTCCGCTTCCGGGGCAGGTTGCTCGGCTGCTGCCGCCGGTGAAAGGTTCGTCGTCTCCGGTTCTTCATCCCGCAGGAAGGGCAGGTCAACGGGAGGACGATCAGCTACACTCGGAATCCGCTCCGGCTCAGGCACCCGCTCGGGTTCGGCTGCTGGTTCCGCTTCCGCTTCAACTTCCGGCTCTTCAGCCTCGGCCGTCTCCTCTGTAACAAACTCTACTGTGGGCTCAGGCGGACGCAGCGATTGCAGCCCGGCGACTGCGGATTCCTCCGTAGCCGGAGGCGCGAAAGGCTCGTCCTCCACGAGTGCAGTTGGCTCGAGTCCGGCAACTTTGGGTGTCGCTGCGGCCGGCGGTGCAGAGGGCAGGTCGTCATCACCGAAGCTGACATCCAGAAACACGAGACCCTCGGGCTTCTTTGCCCGCGGGGTCTGCGATGTGCGCGGTGTCACATGCGGATCGATTGCACGCATCCGTTCGAGTGTTGCCGCCGCCTCGTTGCGTCTCCCCTCTGACACAAGAGTCTCGTGCAGTCGCTGCAGCTGCTCCAGCGCCTCGGGTTTCTTGTTGGCGCGTGACAGCTGCTCCGCCAGCATCAGCCGAATGTCATCCTGGCCAGGGCACAGATCGGCAAACTCTTCGAGGGCGCGGAATGCTTCATCCATCTTGCCCAGCCGCTGCATCCGGTCGGCGTATTCCAGGAAATTCTTCTTCGCGTCGCTGTTGAAACCCTTGGTCGCACTTATCCGACCGAGCTTGTGGTACACTGCGTTTCGGTTGGGCGCGTGCCGAATGATCTTGTTGCAGAGCGCGATGGCGTTGTTCAGGAACCCGGCGTCCGCGTACATGTCCACGGCGCGCTCATACTGGTTTACGGCGTCTTCGACGTTGCCCAGGCGGAGGTGCAGGTCACCGACGCGGTTGTAAAGGGACGCGTCTCTCTCCTCCTCGGTTCCGCGCGCGGATTCGATGAGCTGCAGATAGGTTTCGAGCGCCTTTTGGTACTGCTTTTTCTGCTCGAAATCTGTCGCCTTTTTTCGGAGCTTAGCTGAGGCGGCGGACATGATGGCTCAAGCTACCGGACGCGCAGAGGGGTGACAAGGTTTTCCCCTGCTCCAGGACGCGGTGCACCGCCGGTCTCCGTACCAGTACGCGATCTCGCGATAGTCCTCGGCCTCGAAGAGGGCGATATCCGCGGAATAACCCGGAGCAATCTGGCCGGTCTCGTTCGCGGCACCGAGAGCTGCTGCCCCATTGACCGTGGCAGCGATAATCGCTTCACTGGCATTCATGCGCAGCTGGCTTATCCCGAGCGTCAGGATCAGCGGGAAGTTGAACGTCGGCGAGGTGCCCGGATTGAAATCGGTCGCGAGCGCGACTGCGACTCCGGAATCGATCAGCTCGCGGGCCGGTGCCTGCTTCGCGCGGCCGAGAAAGAGCATTGTCCCCGGAAGCAGCGTTGCAACTGTGCCTGCCTGGGCAAGCGCCCGAATTCCTTCGTGCGAAATTGCGGCAAGATGATCCGCCGAGGTTGCACGCAGCTCGGCGGCCAGCTCGGCGCCGCCGGATCCGTCCAGCTCGTCGGCGTGGAGCTTCAGCGAAAGGCCCGCCGCCGCTGCAGCGCCGAGAATCCTGCGAGTCTCATCGACGGTAAACACGCCCGGCTCACAGAAAACGTCGGCAAATCTGGCGAGCTTGTCACGGGAGACGAGGGGCAGCAGATCGTTGATGAGGAGGTCCAGGTATTCCGCTCTCCCCTTGGCGCGTTCGCGAAACTCCAGCGGAATTTCATGCGCGCCGAGCCATGTTGGAACGATTCGCATCGGCAGCGCCTGCTGCAGTCGCTGCACGACCCGCAGTATCCTCAGCTCGTCCTCGACCGACAATCCGTAGCCCGATTTCACTTCAACGGTCGTGGTCCCGTAGGACGCGAGCCGCATCAGCCGCGGACGGGCCGCGGCATACAGCTCCTCGTCGCTGCATGCACGAAGGTGGCGAACCGACGAGTGAATTCCGCCGCCGCGCTTCGCGATCTCCTTGTAATCGACACCGGCCGCGCGCATCTCCTGCTCTTCATATCGCGGGCGCGCAAAAATCGCATGAGTGTGGGAGTCCACGAGACCGGGCGTGAGAACCCGGTGGCTGCAGTCGACGCAGTGTGCGTTCGGGTACTTCTTTTCAAGATCCTTGCGGGAGCCCACCGCCGCGATCTTCTCTCCCTCTACTGCAACAGCAGTCTCGGAAAGAATTCCGGCGGCGGACATTTCCTTGCCTGTCCGTGCGCGCCCCGGGCCCGCACAGGTAACGACCTGACTGGCATTCACGAAAAGCGTTGCTGGTGCGCCCGGCCCTTTCATGCGAGCACATCCTGAATCCGTGAAAGACGCATCGGCGCCTCTGACTCCCCGCGGCAGGCGTAGTAGCACGCGTTGCAGTTGACCGGCTTGTACCGCCTGTAGTTCTGCCACTGGAAATCTTCCGGGAAATCCGGGCACCGCTTCACTCCGCCGGTCGGCGTCACGTGAATGGTGCGTATTCCCGACCGGCACGGGCTGTTCGTTTCCCCGCGAACATACTTCGGAAGCTGGCGGAGGTAGTAGTCCGAATTTGTGATGAGGCCCCGCTTCCGCCGCTTGATGGCGAGCAGCTCGTCTATCACTTCCTGGAGCTGCGCATAGTCGTCGGGACCAATGACGTCCGTGTCATTTCCGTTCTTGTTTGCGGTGTAGGAGCTGAAATTCACCCCGCACCCGAGCTCACGGGCCTTGTCCACAATCGCCACGATGTCATTCAGGTTGGATCGCTTGATGACGGTATTGAAACGGATGGCATCGATGCCCGACTCGCGCATGCCGGTCACGGTCCTGAAAATCTTTTGCGAGAGACCGGGGATCCCGCGGGCCTCGTCGTGCCTTTGATCCAGGTAATCGAGTGAAAAGTTGAACTGGTGAACCCCGGCCGCCCACAGGCTCTGGGCTCGATCCACGGTCATCATCCCGCCGTGGCTGAGAAGCGTGATGTATTTGACGCTTACTGCAGCATGCACCCCTGCGACGATATCTTCGAGGTCGCTGCGCAGCGTGGGCTCACCACCCGTGAATGTGATCATCATCGGGTTGAAGTAGCGCGCGGCATCCGCGAATCCCTTGACCTCTGTGGCTTTCGCCGCCTTGTCAGTCTTCCAGTAATCGCAGAAGCCGCACTTTGCATTGCAGCGAAGCGTCACCTCGAAGTGCACGAGGATTGGCCGGCGTGCAGCGGCGAGATAACTGTACTTTGCGAGAAAAATCGGTATGTGCCAGGGGCGAAACCTGCTGGAAAGCATTCAGCGAATCATCGGAAGCTGGATGCCCTTTTCGCTGGCCGTTTCGATCGCAATGTCGTAGCCGGCATCCGCGTGACGTGCCACGCCGATTCCGGGGTCGTTCGTGAGGACCCGCTCGAGGCGGAGCCGCATCTCCGGAGTTCCATCAGCGACAATCACCTGTCCGGCGTGCAGTGAATTTCCAATTCCCACTCCACCGCCGTGATGGAACGAAACCCACGATGCTCCGCTTGCCACATTCAGCAGTGCGTTGAGAATCGCCCAGTCCGCTATCGCGTCGCTGCCGTCTTTCATTCCTTCCGTTTCACGGAAGGGCGAGGCGACGCTGCCGGTATCCAGGTGGTCGCGCCCGATCACGATGGGAGCGGAAATCTCCCCGCTTGCAACCAGGTCATTCAGGGCGACGCCGAACTTTGCGCGGTCTCCCTGCCCCAGCCAGCAGATGCGGGCAGGAAGTCCCTGGAAATGAATCTTCTCACGGGCCAGCGTAATCCAGCGCCGCAGGTGCTCGTCCTCGGGGAACAGCTCGAGCACCAGATCGTCGGTGCGCGCAATGTCCCTGGGATCTCCCGAAAGAGCGACCCAGCGAAACGGGCCCTTTCCTTCACAGAAGAGCGGCCGGACATACTCTGGCACGAAACCGGGAATGTCGAAGGCATTCAACACACCTGCATCGTATGCGACCGTGCGGACATTGTTGCCATAGTCGAACGCCACCGCTCCTCTTTTCTGGAGCTCGAGCATGGCATTCACATGGGTGACCACCGACTCGGTTGCAAGCGCGGTGTACTGCTCCGGATCCCACTTTCGGAGCGCAATTGCTTCTTCCAGCGCCATGCCCGCGGGGATGTATCCGTTCAGCATGTCATGCGCGCTTGTCTGGTCGGTCAGTACATCGGGAATGAGATCCCTGCGCACGAACTCCGGGATCAGGTCAGCTGCGTTACCGATGAGGGCAATGGACAGCGCCCTTCCAAGGGATTGCGCTTCCTTCGCCCACGCGGCTGCCTCGTCGAAACTGTGAGTCTTCCTGTCGCAGTAACCGGTCTCGATTCTCTTGTCGGCCCGGCTCTCGTCCACTTCGACAGCGATCATTACGGCATCGTTCATTGTAGCGGCCAGCGGCTGCGCGCCGCCCATTCCGCCAAGGCCGGCAGTGAGAACGAGCTTTCCGCGCAGCGAGCCGCCAAAATGCCGGCGCGCAACGGCACCGAACGTCTCGTATGTCCCCTGCACGATGCCCTGTGAGCCGATGTATATCCACGAGCCCGCCGTCATCTGCCCGTACATCGTGAGCCCCAGCTTCTCCAGCTCGCGGAATTTCTCCCAGGTTGCCCAGCGGCCAACCAGATTGCTGTTCGCAATCAGCACCCGGGGCGCGCCAACGTGAGTGCGAAACACTGCCACCGGCTTCCCGCTTTGAACGAGAAGGGTTTCGTCCCCCTCCAGCTTGCGGAGTGCACTCACAATCGCGTCGAATGACTCCCAGTTGCGCGCGGCCTTCCCCGTCCCGCCGTACACGACGAGATCATCGGGACGTTCCGCGACATCAGGATCGAGATTGTTCATGATCATCCGCAGGGCGGCCTCCTGCTGCCACCCCTTGCACGAAATATCCGTCCCGCGCGGTGCGCGCACCTCACGTGCGCCGAGAACTGTCACGCAAAATCCCCGCGTGATATTGCCGATGCAATCGCGCCGATGTCGCCGCTCAGGACGCGGTCGCGCTCGAGATGAGTCACCAGCTCCCGCACACGCGCGTGCGCAGGAAGCAGCTTCAAACCCGCCTTGAGCGGTGCGCGGAAATCCAGCCCCTGCGCCGCGCACATGAGCTCGATGGCGAGAATGTTCTGCACGTTGCGAACAATGCGTCGCAACTTCCAGGCAGCACCCATCGCCATGGGCACGACGTCTTCCTTGTTGCCGTCGGTGGGAATCGTATCCACGCTGGCAGGGTGCGAGAGAACCTTGCATTCGCTCGCGAGCGATGCGGCAGTCACCTGGGCCATCATGAACCCTGAGTTCACGCCGGCATCGGAAGACAGGAAGGGCGGCAGTCCCTGGTTGAGGTCTGGATGCACGAGCCGGTCGATGCGCCGTTCTGCCATTGTCGCGAGATTCGTCATCGCGATTGCAAGAAAGTCGAGCGCCATCGCGACTGCCTGTCCATGGAAATTCCCGCCGCTCAGCGTCTCGCCATTCTCGAACACGAGCGGATTGTCGGTCGCGGCGTTTATCTCGCGGCCAACAATGGTTTCGACCCACTCGAGTGCGTCGAGAACGGGCCCATGAACCTGCGGCATGCATCGCAGGGCATAGGGATCCTGCACTCTTGGGTCCCCTTCACGGTGGGACTCCCTGATCTCGCTTCCGTCGAGCAGTTCGCGCAGCAGGGCGGCGGACTTGGACTGGCCGCTCTGTCCCCGGGCATCCTGAATGCGGGCATCGAAAGCCACCGGCGTTCCCAGCAGGGCCTCGAGCGACATCGCACCCGCAACGTGCGCGGTATACCATAGAACCCGCGCATCGTGCGCGGCTAGCGCGGCGACGGCCGTGTGAGCCTGCGTCCCGTTGATCAGCGTGATGCCTTCCTTCGGCTCCAGCGTCGCAGGGGTAATGTGCATCTCCTTCATGAGCTGCACGGCGGGTCCCGAGCGATCACCGTGGAAGAGCAAGCCTTCACCAATGATCGAAAGCGCGAGATGCGCCAGCGGTGCAAGATCGCCACTCGCACCCACGCTGCCCTGCTCAGGAACCGGCGGGTAAAGTCCCCCGTTCAGCATCGATAGCAGTACATCGACAAGCGCCGCGCGTGACCCGGAAAAACCCTTCGCAAGGACATTGGCCCGAAGCAGCATCATGGCGCGCACTTCGGCTTCGGGCATCAGTTCGCCGACACCGGATGCGTGACTGCGAATCAGATTTACCTGCAGTTCAGCCAGCTTGTCCCTTGGAATTGCAAACTCGGACAGCTTGCCGAATCCTGTGGTAACTCCGTACACAGTCTCGCCGCGCTCGACTATTCCCTTAACCACGTCATTGGTACGCGCCATTCTCTTTCGCGCTTCAGCGGATAGCTCGACCGGCACCCGGTCCCGCGCCACACGGTTTACGGCCGCAATGGACAGGCTGTTTCCATCCAGCTGGAGAGATTCGGGCTTGCTCACGCTGACGCTACCAGGGTTCGCTGCGACGGATCCCATCGCCATGCATTTCCAGGCGTGAGGTGCACACCGCCAATCCACTTGTCGATTCCATTCAGCGCTATGTGATCCGCATTTCCACTGATCACCCGTTGTCCCACCTCTGTAATGGTCATCTTCTTGTGCCAGTATTCACGCGCGGGTTCCGCCGCTCCGGGCGCAATGACCGGGGCGCCGTCAGAAAAGAGTGCGAGGGGAAACTCAACATTGCTGAGATCCTCCAGGTAGGTCGCGAAAGAGGCATCGCCGAGAAAGATGCGCTCTTCCTGTTCAGCTGAGGAAGTGAAGAGGGCGGCTGGCGTCTCCGGGCCCTTCTGAAGCGCCTCCAGGATGTCCGTTTGAATACCTGACAGTCCGGTGCCAAGATGCGGAAACTCCTCGAACAGGCGGCGCAGCGCGGCGGACATATATGGAAGTGGCGGATAGTCCTGCGATGCAAGCTTCGTCAGGCGCGTCGGCACGGGTTCCCGAAACGCCTCCCAGATCTCCCGTGCGATGTTGAAATGCTCAACTGTCAGCCTCACCCGGGACTCATATGCACGAGCGAGAGAAACCGCGTCCATTGGACCGAGGTATCCATCTACCTGTATGAGCTCGGTCTCCTCGAAGGGAGCATGTGCGTAATAAAGCTCCGAAAGGACCTGAGCGAGTTGCAGCTGATCATACAGGTCGCTCTCGAACCAGAGCGTAATTCGCCCGTGCTCCGCGGCTATTCCAAAGACTGCGTCGCGGGTAGTGAACTCGGTTCGAATTGCGTCGGCATTTTCGCGGCGGTTGACCGAGAGGAATTCGGCCCTTACCCGGCTCAGCTCATTGAGCTTCAGGCCGGCAGGGACAGGCCCATCGTGCAGGACATCGCGCCAGGGAAGAACCTCATGCGCAAGACCGGCAAACTTGAGAGCCTTCGCAGCATGGTCGCCGTTGGTAATGTGAAGGCGGCCTTTCATGCGGCTATTGCGATGGCGCTCTGTAGGACCTGCGATCGTAGTCGAACTTCAGGTCGGGCTGCGCGTTCAGAGATATGAAAAAATTGAATGCGAAATTTCCGTTTGGTGCCTTTGTAAAGGCAAAGATGGCACGCCAGTCATGCAGCTTCCTCTGCAATGTAACGGAGTGGCTCGCGAACTGAGCCGCCTGAAAATCGTAAATGGTATTCCACGACCCCGACCAGAGCGGGGTTACGTTGAAATTCATCTGCGAGCCGATGGTCTCCCGGGCCGGCACACGAATGAAAGGCCCTCCCTGGGTCAGCCGTGTAATCTGCTCTGTGCCCTGTGGATTCGTTTGCTGAATCAGCAGGCACTGTGCGTATTCGGCTGGGTTGATACGGTACGGCGCACAGAATATTGACGGGTCTTCCGCGATTACGATTCCATTCCCTGTCGGGGCGCGCTGCCGCGTGGAGCTGAATGTGAACGATGCCTGCCAACCCTTCGTGTCAGGGACATTGAACTGGCGATTGCGGGCTGCGGACCCAGCTGTGGGCGTGGACGCGATGCGCTGAGCCAACGCGTCGTCATCTGACGCGTTGATCTGCTCGATCTGGGGATTGGAGTGCGGCACAGCACGCCCGAAAATCCGGTTGATGGCTGCAAAAATTCCTGACTGTCCGTTAATCGAGAACGAGGCGTCGATGGAGGTGCGAAATGGCTTGAAGACAGCAGTATCGCTGATCGGGCTGCCCTGAAAGAGCGAATACTGAACGCCAAGTCGCATTCCCGGCAGGAGATCTGAAGCCAGGTCGTACCCAAAGTTGTCGGAAGTAAATCCGGAACCACCGGTTCGCTGCGCGCGAACGAAGTCATAGCTGATCGGCGTGAAGTTCATCGAGAGCAGCTTCACCTTGCCTGTCGTCGTTCCCTCGACCGAGGCGGTGTCGGGCCGCTTCAGGCTTCCCTCCAGGTTGTGCGAGAAGCTCAGGGTTATCGCACCCTGGGGAAGAGTGCCGAGATATCCTTTCGAAGAGCGGTTGAGCGCTCGCAGGAACTCCTCGCTGATGCTGGCCTCAGGGGAGTATGAGAAGCTCAGCGCGGGACTCACCGAGTGCCTGAACCGCGAAATACTTCCGAGACCGGGAAAGAGCCCATAAAACGTCGGGGCGACACTGAGCGAGTAATTCAGGCGCTTGGACTGGCGTACGAAGGTGCCACCCGACTGCTCCGTGCGGACCCAGAAACCGGCCGGATCGACATTCTGTATCCCGACACTGGGCGTCAGATTCCATGTGCCGTTCAGGAATGCGGGCAGCGACAGGCTCGGCTGCCAGTCGATCTCCGTGCTGAAGGTTTTCCCAAAAACGCGATTCACTTTCCTTGCGGGATCTTGAGGATCGATGACGGCGATGGTGACCGGGGAATTGTTTTCCCGGTCGTTTGCCCTGAACGAATTCTGGAAAGTGAAGCCGCCGATCTTGAATGGCGTCTCGAACCCAACGGTGGTAGTGCGCGCGTCGGCCTGCACCTTGGAGCTGTCGCGCACTCCATTGCGCTGGAAATAGCGATAAGCGAATTCACCGACCTGATCGACCTTGAACTGCTGCGTGTTCGACACGTTGAGCGACGGGGTCCAGGCCAGCCAGGGGAGCAGCGTCACTGTAGGGACGGAAACGCTGAAATTGGGGAAGTCCTGGCTGACCTCTTCCCTTCCCGGGTACTGCCTGCGCGACCCTCCGAAGCTCACTGACGCCTTGCCGATCATTTTTTGAAGCGCCGCCTGGGAAGCGATGGTGGCAAGAACCTGACGGGGGTCAAAAGTCGTGCGGTGCTGGATCGTCGTGCTGGTGACGTAGTTGATGTTCGTGGTCAGGTGCGTGGACTGCGAGAAATCCTGCTGGTGTCCCCAGGAGTAGGATGTGTTCGACGTTCCATCCCGCTGCGCCAGGCGCGAGATGGCAAGCCGCCCGGTCAGAAACCGGTCCAGCCAGCGGTACCGCCATTCCCCATTGATTCTTACCCAGCCGGGATCGCCCGACGCGGGACGGGCCCCGCTCCTCCAGTCGAGCGACAGCTGTGCGTCCATGTAATCGTTGATGGCGAAGTAGTACCCAATGTTGTCCACATGACGGCGGTATGTCGGGCTGTTGCGGAACAGCTCACTCACCCCGAAGCGTGGCGTGAGCATTCCGCTTCTTCGCCCGCTGCGCATGTCCTGAAAAATGAAGGGCAGCCACATCACCGGAACTTCCCCGATGTACAGCACCGCGGGGCGCGCGACCATGATGTTCTTGGAGACCATCTTGATCTCCTTCGAAGCAAAATGGTAATCAGGGACAGCATCGTCACAGCTGGTGATGATTCCATTTTGCGCGTAGAACGCGGTTTGCTTGTTCACCGTTGTGTCGCGCACGAACGAAGCCTTGCGGCCCTTGACGTACCAGGTCTCTCCGCTCTCGATCGCCGTCGTGATGTTGGTGACAACCCCGCGTTGCTCGGCGACGTTGTAGGTCATGATGCCGCGCGCGACTACATCAGCGGAACCCTGACTCGGATCGCGAAGGGTGACGGTATCGCCACGCGCGATGATGATATGCGTGGAGTCATTGTAGACCAGCGTGTCGCCCACGAGCAGCGACGTCCCCCGCTGCACCGCCGCAGGCTTTCCGATGAGAAACAGGGTCTTGGAAGCCGACATGAAGCTGACCGAATCTCCCTGATACCGGGTAGCCTGATACCCTTCCTTCTCGAGCAGACGCTGGAGCGTTGTGTCAGGCTCCGCCCATTTGACCAGGTCCCTGGTCCTGGCCGAATCCTTTCGGGTGCTGTCAGCTGCGATGCTGTCCCGGCGTGCAGGCGCCACCGGCCTGCGGCCGACCTGCGCTTCCACACCTGTACTCAGGACAGCCGAAGCGAGAGTTGCTGCAAGAAGCAGCGAACGCAGACTCACGAAGCGAACAGCCCCTGCGGCGCAGAATCGTCGTTGGACGAATCATCCGCGGCGGCCTCAGCAGCTTTGCGCGCTGCCCGTTTCTGTTTTCGTCTGTACACCACTCGCGAGGCGACGACGCTCAGCTCGAACAGGAAGTACAGGGGAATTGTCAGCGCAAAAAGCGAAGTAGGATCCGCTCCCGGCGTAATGAACGCAGCGGCGACAATGCACAGCACGATCGCATGGCGGCGATACCTGGTCAGGAACGCGGGCGTGACCAGACCTATGACCGTCAGGAGAAGGATGACGACGGGGAGCTGGAACACGATGCCGAAAACCAGGCACATCGTGATGGCAAAGTTGAAGTACTCCGTAGCCGATATCATCGGCGTCAGCGCATCCGACTCGAACCCCAGCAGGAACTGGAGGGTAAATGGAAGCACGACCTTGAATGCCAGCGTCAGCCCTGCTACGAAAAGGACGAGAACGGCCACGAACATAGGCCAGACCATCTTCTTCTCGTGCGGGTAAAGTGCTGGTGAGAGGAATCTCCAGAACTGGTAGATGGCGACCGGCGACGCGAGAAGAAGGCCGACCACCACCGATGCGTTCATCACGATCCTGAAGGACGTTCCAGGGTGCGTGTAGATCAGCTTCTGACCTTTTAGATACGGGGCAATGGGCTGCTCGAGGAACCTTATCAGGTCGATCTGTGAAAGCAGTACGAACCCGACCACCACCCCCAGCAGCATCGCGCCTGCAATCCAGAACAGGCGATGCCGCAGCTCCTCGAGGTGATCGAGAAACGGCATTTCCGTGCTCTCATTGACTCGCTGCTTCACGGTCCTATCGGGCGCGTAGCCTCTCGCGCGCCAGAGCCGCCTCGTCTGAAGCGGGGTATTTGCGAATCAGTTCCTGATAGAGCTGGTCGGCAGCACGGCTGCGGCCTTCGGCCTGCGCGGCCACAGCGCGCTTGTACAGCGCAGTTGCCGCGCGGGGCGCCTTCGGGTATTTCGTCGTCACGCGCGCATATGCTGAATCAGCAGCGGCGCCGTTCCCTTCCGCCGCATAAGTCTCACCGATATAGAATTCCGCGTCGGCTGCCAGGCTCGATGTCGGGTATTTCTCGATAAGGTCGTGGAACGCGGCACGTGCAGCAGCATTGCTTCCCTTGAGCAGCTGGTCACGTCCGATCTGGAAAATCTGATTCGGACCGGCTGCGCTGGATGCTGCTGCAGTATCCCCTCTCGCAACCGCAAGCTGCTGGCTGCGCTCCTCGAGTGAGGCCCTCACTTCCTGGAGGCGCTGCTCACTCTGGCCTGTGAGCTCCTGGATCGCGAGCAGCTGCTGCTGCATTCCGGAGAGCGACGCCTGGGTCTCCGAGCGATGCCGCGCGACCCGGTCGCCAAGCGCTGCCATTGAATCGGTCGCGGCACGGAGCTGTTGCGTGACGCGATCCAGCAGGACGCGATTCAGCGAATCAGACTGCGCCTGCTCCGCGCGCATGACTCTCACATCAGTCTGCAGCGACTGAAAGTCAGACTTCGATGCCAGACAGGCCGAAGTCAGCAGCAGCGGCGCAAGGGCAAAAATGCTTTTTCGCATGATGGCTACCTCGAAATGATTGCGAACTCCGCTCTTCGATTCCGCGACCAGGCGGTTTCATCCTCGCCCGAGACCGCAGGCTCTTCCTCGCCTCGTGTCGCGATATCTATTCGACTGCCGGCAATTCCCCGATCGACGAGGAACCGCTTCGTCTCCGCCGCACGACGCATTCCGAGCGCGACATTGTACTCATCCGATCCGCGGCTGTCCGTGTGACCTGTGATGCGAATCCGCATTCCAAGTTCTCTCCGAAGCACGATCACTTTTGCCTCGAGCACACCAACGGCCTCCGGAGTAATGTCGGCGTCGTCCAGCTCGAAGTAGATCGGAGCGGCGATCGTGGTCTGTGTTGAACGCGAGCTTTGCTGCTGCGCCCGCATGTTTTCCTCGCGCGCGCGTTCAGCAGCAGCGCGGGCTTCTTCAGCTGCCGCAATCGAATCAAGTCGCTGCTGCTCGCGCTGCGCGGCACTGGTCGTCTCGCTTGGGACGGGAGCGGTCTTTGGCTTTTTTCTGCATGCAGAAACCGTCATCACTACAGCGAGTCCGACAAGAAGCAGCTTTCCGGTTTTTAGCATTTTTCGGTCAGGTTGGTGTGTAGGGCAAAGTTAAGGTGCAACGCTGATAAGTGGGGACCATGCTG
Organism: Gemmatimonadota bacterium; assembly: GCA_036676795.1. Taxonomy (GTDB): domain Bacteria; phylum Gemmatimonadota; class Gemmatimonadetes; order Gemmatimonadales; family Gemmatimonadaceae; genus UBA4720. The sequence goes on along the minus strand of JAKFCC010000197.1, from coordinate 11,524 downwards.
CGAGCCGGGCCCCCGGATTACGGGTGAGCTGGCGGAAGCGTCCCGAGAGAGTGTCCAGAATCCATATCTGCTTCGAGCCGCTCCGCGTTGAGCTGATCGCTATGTGCCGCGAATCCGGCGCCCAGGTCGGACCTTCATTCTCGCCAAGGCTCGTGAGTCTCCTCATCTCCCTGTCGCGGATGTTTATCATCCAGACCTGGAAATCCCCGTTCTGCTGCTCGTAGGCAATAGAGCGCCCGTCGGGTGACCATTCCGGAGCCGTCCGGTAACTGCGCACCGAAGGGTTGTACGGCGTTATCAGCTCCACGTTCGAGCCGTCAGCATCCATCGCATAAATCTGCGGATATCGTGCGCGGGACGACAAAAACGCAATGCGGCGGCCGTCGGGACTGAACGTTGGAGATGCGTTGTCCCCACGATTGTTGGCAACCGTCAGCGGCGTCACAGAACCGGTGGCAATGTCGGCGCGAACGATATTCGTTCCCTGGTCGTTCCCCGTCGCATACACGATCCCGCGGCCATCAGGCGTGAAAACGGGCGTGATATTGAGTCCCGACGAAGCTGCTGCCAGGATGCTCTGCTGCCCAGTGTTCACATTCACCATTCCAATCTGGCTGCCCCGATCACTCAGCGTCGAATAGACGAGTGAGGCCGCATCGGGCGACCAGGACGGAGAGAGTGAAAGCCCGGACTGGGTCACCGCGACATCATTCGCCCCATCGCTGTCCACGACACGAATCTTCCCATCGTGCACGTAGGCAATCCTGCTCTGGGCAATACCCCGCTTTCCCGTAATCCAGCGCTCCACCTCGTCGGCAATTCCATGAATCGCCATCCGTAAATTGCCCTCGCCCGTCACCCGGGCCATGGAGTCTGCGAAAGCGAGACTGCGAAGAATGGGCGCCATGGTCTTCCGAACTGACTCAGCCCGCGCCTCGTTGAATTCGTTCAGGCGCGAGCGCACTTCAGAGCGAATCGCCGAATCACGGGCGATGGAATCCCTCACTATGAAACGTCGGTTTCGCTTGTCATTTGCCCTGACGGGACGCTTCGCCCGCGCTTGAGCCTGGTAAATGGCACGCGCCGAGTCACGGGCTGCCTCATCGTCAACGGTAAGAACGCGGCGCAGCGAATCACGCTGTTCTGCCAGCCGCGGCCGCGGCAACTTCGGCATCGGAAATTCCGCACTCTGAAGCAGCTTCCTGGCGGCTACGTCATAAAGCCCCACCCTGATCCCTCTCGCCGTGCGCGTCGGCTGCACGATCGCGGCAGCGCCAAACTTCGCAAAAAGCGCAAAATTGTATTCGCCTGCCTTCCGCGGTGTGAGTCCCTGAAGGGTGACAATGTCGAGAACGAGTGGCCGGATGCGGTCACTGAAATCGAAGTCCCGCTCCAGGATGACCCGAACGGAATCGCCCGGCGCCGATTCCGTCGGCATTACGACTACCGTGGGATTCGTTCCGCGGGGATAGCTCAGGCCGAGACGAACCCCGGTCTCCTGGGCACAGGCGCGATTGGCCGCGAGCGTGATACCCGCCAGCAGGAAGAGAGGTGCAGCAAGTAAGCGATGCTTTATCAACGGATAACCTTTGGGTCAAAGCTGAAATAGACAGTAAGAGCGTCGTCCCTGAACCCTTCAGGAAGCGGACCGAAACCTTTGGAAGCCGAAACTGCCTCGATTGCTCCCTGTGCCTCCAGGTCAAAAGCGTAAGATCCGGACTTCTTGAGGATCCTCACATTGGCAACCGATCCGTCTCGCCGAATGATGAACAGGACCTCGGACCGGAGTGCCGCGTTCCGGTCGCGCGGATTGAAGTTGAGCGCAATCTGGCGGACGATGTTGTTCAGGTACCCTGGAAAAGGAAAGTCGATCCCCTCCGTTCGCACTGTGGCGACATCCGTGCCCTTGTCACCAATCGGTCCGCCACCCGCGCGTGGCCCCTCCGCCTTTTTGACAGCAGAAGCGGGAGATTCGATTGGAGTAGATGCAGGCTTGGGAACCTTCGCCGCCGGGCGATCGATGGGCGCCTTGCGAATCACGGGCTCGTCTGCGGGCGTTGTCACTGGAGGCGTCTTTGACGCTGACGGTTCCGCTCCGACAGTACCAATTGCGCGCGGTCCCGCTGGTGCCGCCACAATGTTTACCCGGTAAACAGGTGGCATCGCCACAGGAGCGCTGCCCCTCGATACCAGCATTGCGACCGCCACGAACGAACCGTGCAGCAGAGCCGACCATCCAAGCGGAATCAGCAGCCCGCCGCGACTCTGAGCCTGCGGCGCCATCAGCGTTGCTCTTCCTGCTCCGCGACGAGTCCCACGTCGCCAACTCCACTTGTTCGCATCACCGCCAGAACCCGAACTACGGTTCCGTAAGGGACGCCCTGATCAGCGCGCAGGAACACTCCATTCCTGCCCCGCTGCTCCGCCAGCGCGTGGAAGGTGGCCTTGAACTCACTGAAACTGAGTTTCACGTCGTCCACCAGAATCGCGCCTGACCTGTCCACGGTTACAGTCAGCCCGCTCTTCGAATCCAGAGGCCTGGCTTCGGCTTTGGGGAGCGAAATGTCTACACCGCCCTGCATCATGGGAGCGGTGATCATGAAGATGATCATTAAAAGCATCATCACATCGATGAGGCTCACCACATTGATTTCGGCATTCAGCGCCACACGCTGCCGCCGGGATCGCACTAGATCCGGCCCTCGCGCACGAACAGAGCTATGAGCTCCGAAGCAAACGCTTCAAGCTCGGTGTCGATCCGGTTCAGCCTGTTTGCAAAAATGTTGTATCCGAAAACGGCCGGTATCGCGACGCTGAGTGCCGCGGCAGTTGCGATTAGCGCTTCCGCCACACCGGGAGCAACCGCGGCAATGTTTCCGGAGCCTTTCTCGGCGATTCCCAAAAATGCGTCGATGACGCCGAGCACAGTTCCCAGCAGACCGATCAGCGGGCTCACCGATCCGATGGTCGCCAGTGAGGGCACAAAGCGGGAAAGCCTTTCCCGCACGCTGCCAATCTCGGCATCGAGCACGAGTCGAAGTGCCTCGACCTGTGACCCGCTCAGCCGCGCACTGCGGTCAGTGGTCGCCGCGAGAGCCGGAGTAGTCTCTTCCACGAATCGAACTGCACGCGCCATGACGTCGCCATGCGGGCTCTTGCCAAAGTCGCGAGTGATGGCAGTGGCGTCGTCCAGTGTGCGCGACCGATGAAAGGCGTCGGCGAAATCGCGGCCGGCACTGGCGATCCTTCGAAACTCGATCCACTTGCCCAGCATGATTGCCCAGCTGAGGAGCGAGAGCAGCACCAGAAGACCGAGCACAATCTTCGTTGCGCCCGTAGATGCATTGATCAGCTCGATAGGTGAAGACGGCAGCGCGGCTCCAATCTGAAGTATCATCCTCATGCGCCCTCAGCCCGGCCATGAGCCGATGCCCACTCGAAACTTTTCAGCAGTCCCTCCGGAAGTGCAGTCTGTGGTGTCCATCCCAGTACATCCCTGGCTTTTGACACATCCAGGAAGGACTCCTGTTGCTCCCCTGGCCGGGATGGGGCGAATTCCAGGGGAAGCGAGGTCCTGCTCTGAGACTGAAGCATTTGAGCGAGGTCGAGCACCGAGGTTCCAACGCCTGTTCCGATATTGAAGGCGCGCGCATCAACTCTTTCAGCCGCGGGAATTTCCCTGGTCGCAGCCATCCACACGGCGTTGGCAACATCGCCGACATACACATAGTCGCGAGTTTGTGTTCCGTCGCCGTACACAGTGAGCGGCTCTCCATTGAGAATCCGCGTGCAAAAGATTGCGACAACACCGGCTTCTCCGTGGGGATCCTGCCGCGGACCATACACATTTCCGAATCGGACAGTTGCGCACTCCATACCATGCACACGTCCGTAGTACGCCATGTAGTACTCTGCGCTCAGCTTCGAGACCGCGTAGGGTGACTCCGGGTCCTTCGGAAAATTCTCGACGTTCGGAGGCGTGTTGAATTCGCCGTAAATTGCGCCGCCCGTTGAAGTGAAGACGAACCGCGCCTTTCGGCCGGACCGATGCAGCGCTTCGAGCAGGTTCAAGGTGCCGAGAATATTGATCGTGGCATCGGTGACCGGATCTGCAACACTCTTCCGCACGTCGATCTGTCCGGCAAGGTGCAGGATTACGTCAAAGCGACCCTGCCTCACAATCTCGGCGGCGGCAGGCGACGCCACGCTCACCTCGTGAAAGCGGGCAGCCTCTGGAAGATTTTCCCGCCTGCCCGTGCTCATGTCGTCGATAATATCGACGTCAAATCCGTTCGAGATGAACAGGTCGGCGACGTGCGAACCGATAAAACCGGCTCCGCCTGTGACGAGGGCGCGTTTTTTACTGGTTTGGGCTGACATGTATAGCCCAAAATTAACCGCCGGAGCCGAGGCTCCCTAGGGTATACGCGCGATTCTTCGAGCGAGATTTCCGACGCGAATTACCGGCTCAGAGTGGCTAACGATGATGCCAGTTGCCCCATACCGGCTGACGCGCACGATCTGGACATATCCGATTTCTTCGGGAGGAACCCGGTTGTCATTGCGGAGCTTCCCATCTCCATCCACGAGCACGAACACATCACCAACAGAAATCGGCGGACTCGCTCCCGGGTCCAGCACCAGATAGTGCTGCAGTGACGGCAGAACCGGATCATTCTGGACCCACACGACCTTGTTAGTGGCCGATGCGGCAACAGGGACCGCTTCACGATCTGATGGACGCGGAACAAGGTCCAGTGATACGAGACCCTGCTCGAGATCGATCGCGCCGAACTGGCGATCGAGCCGGGCGCGGACCAAACCACCGGGGCGAATCGAGTCCACGACGAAGACGCCAGTGGGCACGACGACCTGCCCCGCCTCCCCAATCTCGGGACCGAGCTTGAAGCTCACGTACCTGTCACCAATCTGCGGCTGACGATTCGCAGGCAGTGTGATATACGCGTGATCGAACAGCTGGAATCGCACATCCGACTGCGATGCCTTCACGGCAATGCGTTCCATGCGGCTGTTGATGCGCCCGGCCCGGCGAGGCCCGCCGACAGTATCGATGTATGGCGCGCTCTCCACCTCGCCCCACCGCACCTGCGTCGGAATCTCGCGGCCCACGACTCCGCCGAAACTCAGGCCCGCGTTCGAAGCCACGATTCCGGTTCGAAAAACCGTGACGTCGCCAGGTGCTGTCGCGACTTCGACTCCCTGCCGCCTAGCTTCCAGCACTTCCGCGCGCACGGCAGAGGCGGCAATGCGTATCTGCTCGCCGGGATAAATCCAATGCGGATTCTCCACGACGTCGGTATTGCGTCTAAAGATTTCAGGCCAGCGAAAGGGATCCTGGAGATATGTATTGGCAATATCCCAGAGCGTGTCGCCGGTTTTTACCGTGTGGATGACTTCAGCGGTGTCGGGCGCCGCAGGCTGCTGTGCGCCAAGCCGGGAACCGGCAAGGGCAAAGGCGGCTCCGGCAATCCAGAAAGAAAGTTTGCGATTCATCGCTAAAGTGACGGTTGTACCTCTCGCGAGGTCACGAAAAGGAAAGGCCCGCGGTATTCCGCGGGCCCTGTGACACTAAAACGGCAGATCGTCGTCCGAATCTTCGATTGCTGCCGGAAAATCCGAGAAATCCTCGTCCGATGCAGCTGCCTTGCCTGCCGGCGCTGCGCTTCGCGACCGAGTTCCGCTGGATTCGCCGTCGTAGTCACCCCTGCCTCCACCGCCGCCGCCAAGCATCAGAAGCTCGCGAACGTTGATCTCGGTGGTGTACCGGGTCTGGTTCTCCTTGTCCTGCCACTGGCGGTACTCTATGCGTCCTTCCACGTAGAGCTTATCGCCCTTCTTGCAATACTTCTCGACAACATCGGCGAGGCCTGACCCTTTCTGGTTCCAGACGACGCACTTGTGCCATTCGGTCTTTTCCTGCTTCTCGCCAGACGCACTGTTCCACGACCGGCTGGTAGCGAGCGAAAAAGTCGCCACCTTGCCACCACCTGTAGTTGACCGGACTTCCGGATCGTTTCCGAGGTTTCCGATCAAGGTCACCTTATTCAAACTCCGACTCACGTATTCCTCCTGGCGAGGGTGTATTCCCAGCGCCCAAGTCTAAAGATACCACGGTTCCGGGCTGCAAACGATGCACGGTTCGCGGAATCCATTTTCCGCTCCACGGAGACCGCCCCGCTCTCGGCGCTCGGTAGTAAGCCTTCAGCTCTTAGCGTTGAGCTATCAGCGTTTAGCTCGTCTTTCCGTAAGGGAGAGCAACACCGAGCTTGAAGCAGATAGCTCTACGCTATTAGCGCTTAGCTCGTTTTTCCCGTAAGGGAGAGCAACACCGAGCTTGAAGTAGATAGCTCTACGCTATCAGCGGGTAGCTGTCCCTCTACGACCCCCTCCGCCACGCCAGAACAATGGCGTCCTCCACCGGCCTCTGATAGTACCTCGACCTCCTGGACAGCTCCCGGAATCCGCGCGACCGGTACATCTCACGGGCCGCGGCGTTCGAGTCCCGGACTTCCAGGAAGATGTGCCGGATTCCCCGCTCCTCGAGAGACCGAATCACCTCATCGAGCAGCTTACCTCCGGTTCCCTTTCCGCGATGCTCCCTCGCAACCGCGATATTGAGAAGCTCGGCTTCATCCTCCACCCAGCGCGCAATCGAGTAGCCGACGATGGCAGCACCCGGCTGCTCTTCAGCGACAACGAACAGGCAGCGCGGCGCGCGGACAAGCGGTTCGAATCCGCCACGGGGCCACGGGTCCGAAAAACTCGAATCTTCAATTTGACCGACAGCATCGAGGTCCGCGTCCACAGCTGGACGAACGACGACAGTCACGCCTGAAGGGGTTTGCCTGCCGCTTTTTCCCATCGGGCCTGAGCTTCCGCGAGACGACCGTACGTAGGTTCCCACGATCCCAGGTCCACCGGTCCGCCATCGATCACGTCGTCGAGTACCCGACCCAGATCAGAGGCACGCGGCCAGACATCTTCAGTGCCGGCGATCAGCAACAGGGCGTTCCGGTCATGAGCATATGCCCGCAGCTCGGCCTCTTCCATGATTCTCGCCGCCACTGTTGAAGTCACCGCATCGCAGGTCGTGTGAAACTCCCCTACGAAGAACTCTCCCCGCATGGCGCTGATCGCCGTTACGACCGGGCGAGCATTCACAGGCGCGCCTGCAGCCATGAGCAGAAGAGAGGAAACACCATAGAGGGGAATATCCAGCGAATGCGCGAATCCCTTGGCCAGTGACGCTGCAATGCGCAGGCTGGTGAAGCTGCCGGGGCCCTCACCGCAGACAACCCGATGCAGATCTGCGGGCTGGATCGAGGCATCGCCAAGCACTTTCACAATGGCGGGCATCATCCCCTCCGCGCGGGTACCCTGAACGGGACCGGATGCATGCGGAAGGGAATGCTGTGCAAGCACTTCGCTGTTGCGCAGAATGGCAACGCTGCCGGCGTATGTGCTCGCATCCAGTGCCAGCGTGATCATTGGCTATCCCGCAAGCAGCACACGGTGATCGGCGTCCGTGTGGCTGTAGTCGAGGGCAATCGGAAGATGATTTGCCGGCAGGCGCGATCCGGCGCGGTCCGGCCACTCGACAATCACGAGCGCAGCTTCGCTGATGATATCATCCCAGCCGATGTTGGTAAGATCGGACTCCTTCGACAGGCGATACAGGTCTACATGATAGACGGACGATCGCGGCGAAGAATATTTGTGCACCAGTGCATAGGTGGGACTGGTGACTTCCTCGGTGACCCCGTAACCCGCACAGATCGCCTGGGCCAGTGTGGTCTTGCCCGCACCGAGGTCGCCCTTGAGCGTTATGAGAAGCGGAGCCTTTGAAGCTGCCCCCAATTTCCGTCCCCAATCCTGGAGCTCGTCGAGCGAGAGATTGAGGTGGCCCTTCTCCGCGAGCTCGGGGACCACGGGGGCGTGCGTGTCGCTCATTAGCGTCCCTGAATTGCAGCGAGTGACCCGCGCGCCCGCCCTGCACTCCCGCCGCTGGACTTGGCGCGCAGCTCGAATACCTGATCGCGAATCCGCGCAGCCGCCTCAAAGTCGAGATCCTGCGCGGCTTGCTTCATGTCGGCTTCGAGCTCGGCGATCAACTTCTCCAGCTCCTCGGGGGACCGGTAATTCGCGGACTTCTCCGCCACGCGCAATGCCCTGTCCTTCTCGCGTTCCTCTCTTTCACTTCTTGCATCAGCCACACGCGTGCTGAACCGCACCTGCTCCACGCTTTTCGTAACGCTGGTCGGCGTGATGTTGTGATCCTTGTTGTACTGCCGCTGAATTTCCCGCCGCCGCGCGGTTTCTTCCATGCACCGCTGCATGGAACCGGTTATGCGGTCTGCATAGAAGATCGCGCGGCCGGTCACATGCCGGGCTGCACGCCCGACAGTCTGGATGAGGGACCTGTCGCTCCGCAGGAAACCTTCCTGATCGGCATCGAGGATCGCAACCAGCGAAACTTCCGGGAGGTCGAGTCCTTCACGCAGCAGGTTGATGCCGACCAGAACATCGAACTCTCCGAGCCTGAGCCCGCGAACGATTTCCATGCGCTCGATCGCGTCGATGTCCGCGTGCATGTAGCGAACCCGCACACCCATCTGCTGCAGATAATCCGTGAGGTCCTCAGCCATCCGCTTGGTAAGCGTCGTGACGAGGACACGCTCACCCCGCCGCTCACGGATGCGAATTTCATTCAGGAGATCGTCCACCTGGCCGCGCACGGGACGAACGTCGATCTCCGGGTCGATGAGTCCGGTCGGCCGAATGATCTGCTCGACGACGGCACCCTCCGAGAGCTTCAGCTCTATATCCCCGGGGGTCGCCGATACGTTGATTGCACGCGGCGTCAGCGAAAGGAACTCGTCGAAAGTGAGCGGCCGATTGTCCAGCGCGCTGGGCAGACGGAAACCGTAGTCGACAAGGGTCAGCTTGCGTGCACGGTCTCCATTGAACATCCCGCCGATCTGCGGCAGCGAGACGTGCGATTCGTCCACCACCACCAGAAAATCTTCCGGGTAATAGTCGAGCAGGCATGCCGGGCGCTCGCCCACCTGCCTGCCGGAAAGATGACGGGAGTAGTTCTCGATTCCCGCGCACGTGCCTATCTCGAGCATCATCTCGATGTCGAAGTTGGTGCGTGACTCGAGCCGCTGTGCTTCCAGCAGCTTTCCCGTTGCGCGGAGCTCCTGCAGCCGCTCACCCAGCTCCGCGCGGATCGCGACAATTGCGCGCTCGATGGTCGGACGCGAAGTGACGAAGTGTTTTGCAGGGTAGATCGCCGCCCGCTCCAAGTTTGCAATCGCCTCACCTGTGAGCGGGTTGATCTTGGATATCTTCTCGATCTCGTCCCCCCACATCTCCACGCGGACACCCTGCTCCTCGTACGCCGGCAGGATCTCCACCGTATCTCCCCGAACGCGGAACGTCCCGCGCTCGAATGCGACATCGTTGCGCGAGTACTGGATCTTCACGAGCGAGCGCAGGATTTCGTCGCGGAGGATCTTCTGGCCCTTCTGCAGCTTCACCATCTGCTCGCGATAGTTGACCGGATCACCAAGTCCGTAGATGGCCGAAACCGTTGCCACGATTATGACGTCGTCGCGCTCCATGAGACTGGACGTGGCGCGCAGGCGCAGACGGTCGATGTCTTCATTGATGGACGCGTCCTTCTCGATGTAGGTGTCCGACGAGGGCACATACGCTTCCGGCTGGTAGTAGTCGTAGTAGGAAACGAAGTACTCGACGGCATTGGTCGGGAAGAATCCCTTGAGCTCGCCGTACACCTGTGCCGCGAGCGTCTTGTTGTGCGAGATGACGAGCGTGGGACGTCCAAAATGCTTGATGACGTTCGCGACGGTCATCGTCTTGCCGGAGCCGGTTACACCAAGCAGAGTCTGGAACCGGTCGCCGCGATCCAGTCCCTTCGACAGCTCGGCGATCGCGCGAGGCTGGTCGCCTGCAGGCTCGAACGGGGCTTTCAGATCAAAGTTTGCCTTGGGCACAACTGAAATATACGAGGTGTGATGGGGCGCCCCAGGCGTGGTCGCGAGGCGGGTTGCGAACCCAGCGCTCTTATCCCTCTGAAGCCAGGCGCTCCCTGCGGGCGACTTCGGTTATTCCCTTCACGCGCCGTACCGATTTCAGGATCTTCTGAAGGTGGGCCAGATTTTCTACTTCGACGGCGATTGCTCCGGAAACATGACCGTCCTGCGTGTTGAGCTCGAAGCTGCGGATGTCGGTTCCGGTCGCGGATACCGCGGTAGCCACGTCCGCATACAGACCACGCCGGTCATGACCCTCGACCGCCAGCCGCACCATGAACCGCTGCCCTGCAAGCTCGGTCCAGTCAATCTCGAGTCTCCGTTCCGGCTCGTGCACGAGCATGAGCAGGTTCGGGCAGTCCCCACGGTGAATGCTCACCCCGCGGCCCCTCGTGACGTAACCGACCACCGCATCGCCCGGAACCGGCTGGCAGCACTGTGCGTACCGGACGAGCAGGCCATCGACCCCCTGGATGCGTACTCCCTTGGGAGCGCCGCGCACGCGATCCACGATCCAGTCGAGCGGACCCGGCTTCGCGGGTGGCGCAGTTACATCTTCGTCTTCGTAAAGCCGCTTCAACACCTGCATCACGTTCACATCACCCTGGCCGAGTGAGGCGATCAGGTGATTGGTGTCGGTGAGGTTCAGATCCTTCGCGACCTGCGCGAGTTTGCCTTCCTCCGGCTTGGGAAGTCGGCGCTTCTTGATTTCGCGGTCCAGGATCTCCCTGCCCAGCTTCGAGGAGCTGGTTTGCTCCTCGGCCCGCAGACTCTGGCGAATCTTGTGGCGGGCCCTGCCGGTACGAACATGTGCGAGCCAGTCGCGACTGGGACGCGCGTTGGCCGACGTTATGATCTCGACCGTGTCCGAGTTCTTGAGCTCTTTGGCCAGCGTTGCCATGCGGCTGTTGATGCGAGCGCCCGCGCAGTGAAGTCCAACCTCGGTGTGAACTGCGAAGGCAAAATCGATCGGCGTTGCGCCCTTGGGAAGCTGGATTACGTCGCCCGTCGGCGTGAACACGAAGATTTCGTCCTGGTAAAGGTCGAGCTTCAGGAACTCGAGAAACTCGTCAGGCGTCTTCGCATCCATCTGCAGCTCGAGAACCTGCCGGAACCATGACAGTGCCCGATCGAGCTCGTCGGCGCTCTTTGCCTCCTCCTTGAAGCGCCAGTGCGCCGCGATTCCATATTCCGCGGTGCGGTGCATCTCACGCGTTCGAATCTGGATCTCGAACAGCTGCTTCCTGGGCCCGAAGACCGTTGTGTGAAGCGACTGGTATCCATTGGACTTCGGCTGCGCGATGTAGTCCTTGATCCTCTCCTGAAGCGGCGTCGAGCGGTCGTGGATGACACCGAGCGCGTGGTAACAGTCCGGAACCGAGTCTACCAGGACGCGAATGGCGAGCAGGTCGTAGATCTCCTCGTACGGCTTGTCCCACTTCTTCATC
>JAKFCC010000196.1:0-1511 GCA_036676795.1 Gemmatimonadota bacterium | reverse complement strand
CGGCCCCGCCCGGAACGGTTCCAAGCCAGTCTCTGGCCGAGTAGCTCAGTTGGTAGAGCAGGGGATTGAAAATCCCCGTGTCGGCGGTTCGATTCCGTCCTCGGCCACCATTCCCTTCAAGCACTTACGGCGTGTCGTACGACCGACACAGCAGGCCGGCCTTGAACACGTGCGGGCCATGCCACCTCCCGTCCATTACTCGCCTCCTAACTTTACGCTGATACGTGATCGGGTCGAGTGGCCGCTTCCTGCGATGCCTTGCCTGATTGCAGTGGAAGCAGGCGGCAGCGATGTTTTCGAGGGAGTCACTTCCACCATCCCGTTTTGGTAGCAAGTGCTCAGCGGTGCAGCTAATCCGAAAGGCTTGCGATCGCCCCATGCCAAACTTGGCCGCAAATTCTTCAGGAGTGCTTCGGCACATTACGACGCCGCAGTAGAAGCAGCGTCCGGCCTGACGTTCAGCCGCAACTTCCCGGCGACGAGAAATTCGATTCTTTGTGGAAGACATGGTTCACCCGTTTTGAGAGTCAATGGGAACCGGCGCCCCTATCGGGTGCATGCCGGAACCCGGCGACTCTGTCGACCGGGCGACAACCACCGCGAGTAACCTCGAAGGTGGCCCGGAGCCATTGCTGCAGCTCCGCTGGAGGGCATTGCGCCGCTCCGTTGGCGAATTGATATCAAGACTTCGACCGCTGTTCAAGGGCCCAACCTGCAAGCCGGAACGAGAGACAGCGGCCTTACATCCGGCATTCCAGACATTCGTGCCGAGATCTGTCCGTGTCGCCACGATTCGAGCGTTGTTCCAGATGAGCCCCGACATGGCGGCTCTAGGGGCCTAATGAAATCCGCACATCCCGCAGTCATGTTGTTTGCGACGGTCGTCGCCTGCGCCCCGTCGTGCGGCCTAGCCCACAGCGGCGGCACGAACGCCGACGGCTGCCATAACAACCGAAAGACGGGCGATTACCATTGCCATGGCGCAAAGCACGCGCCGGCTTATCAGCCACCTCCCGCGAACTCGCTACATGGCGAGCAAGGTGCGCGTGGCGGCTCTGTCTACTACGCCAACTGCACGGAAGCCCGCGAAGCCGGCGCGGCTCCGGTGCGTCGAGGCGACCCGGGTTACGCCAGCCATCTCGACCGCGACAATGATGGTGTTGGTTGCGAATAGACCGACGTATTAGCCCTAACCCACCTCAAGATGGGTCAGATACAGGCGCAGATCGAACTCCAGCTGGTGGTAGTCCGGCGTCATGTGCGTGCACAGCCGGTAGAAATCCTTGTTGTGCTCGGATTCCTTCAGGTGCGCGAGTTCGTGCACCACGATCATCTTCAGGAATTCGGCGGGTGCGTCGCGGAACACGGTGGCGATGTGGATCTCGCGACTGGCCTTGAGTTTGTTTCCCTGCACGCGCGAGATTGCGGTATGGGTGCCGAGCGCGTGTTTCACCACCTGCAGCTTGCTGTCGTAGGCGACCTTGCCCAGCGGCACCGACTGGCGCAGGTGG
>JAKFCC010000195.1:0-3988 GCA_036676795.1 Gemmatimonadota bacterium | reverse complement strand
CAACTGACAACTCAATACGCGCTCTTACACAATCCTTACGAAACTTCGAACTCCATGGGCGGTACAAGACTCGAACTTGTGACCTCCACGATGTCAACGTGGCGCTCTAACCAACTGAGCTAACCGCCCAAAAAACGTGCTTAAAGCGGGAAACGGGACTCGAACCCGCGACCCCAACCTTGGCAAGGTTGTGCTCTACCAACTGAGCTATTCCCGCAAATCGATTGTCTTGGGGATACTTCCCATGCCGGCCGGGGCCGACGATGGAGGTGAGGGGAATCGAACCCCTGACCTCTTGAATGCCATTCAAGCGCTCTCCCAACTGAGCTACACCCCCGGCAACTCCCGTCAACAGACGTTTCCGACAGGAACCTTGAAGGATATTCGGGCGTAGTAGGTATGTCAACAAATTCGGTCTGGAATTTTCCTGTACGGCCAGTATTTTGCAGCGCTCTGGTTGCAGTCCGAAATCATTGGATGCCAGATGTTTAGGCGTGATGTCGTCGCCTGAGAATTGCAGGTCATAATCAGCAGTAATTACACGAAGTTTTCCGAGGAATCCACACAATGGCTGAGGTCAAGCGTCGCCGTCGTACGGCCGCTGCTGGGATAGCTCCCAGCGAGCCCGAGCGGGACATCCTCGATCAGTACCTCTATGAGGTAAGCACCTATCCCCTTCTGAAGGGGAACGAGGAGATCGAGGTTGCACGGCGCATTCGCGCTGGCGATCCAGACGCACTACAGGAGCTGGTGAAGCGCAACCTGCGTTTCGTCATCTCTGTTGCAAAAAAATACCAGAATCGCGGCATGCCCCTCATCGATCTGATCGGTGAAGGCAATGTCGGTCTGCTTACTGCTGCACGAAAGTTCGATCCGGATCAGGGCGTAAAGTTCATTTCGTACGCCGTGTGGTGGATCCGCCAGGCGATCCTGAGCTCGCTCGCGCGCCAGGGCCGCACGGTACGGGTTCCGCTCAACCGCACCGCCGATCTTTCCCGCATCATCAAGGCTTCGGAAATCCTGCGCCAGAAAATGCGCCGGGAGCCGACTCCTGAAGAGCTTTCACAGCTGACAGGCTTGTCGGTTGATGTCGTGCAGTCGCTCGCCGCCCTGAATACGGGTGACGTCCGGCTCGACGCACCGATGGACCCCGAAGGCGATCGTTCGCTCATCGAGCGCTTTGTCGCCGACGAAATGCCGGACACCGAAGAAGAAGCAATGAATCGCTTCCTCAACGATGAAATCGAAAGCGCGCTGACTACTCTTCCTCACCGCGACGCAAAGGTTCTGCGTCTGTACTTCGGTCTGGAAGGCGGACGTGAGCATACGCTTGAGGAAATTGGCTCGATGCTCGGCGTCACGCGTGAGCGTGTCCGTCAGCTTCGCGACCGCGCACTGAAGCGTCTGCGTGAAGGCGATGTCGGCCGCGCACTGGGAAGCTTCGCAGCGTAACTGATTTCAGGTATCAAGTAGGAAAGGCGAGCTTAGGCTCGCCTTTTTTATTTGCAGGGTACGGCCCACTTCAGGCTTTGCCGCTCGCGAGCTGCGTAAGCCTAATCTGAGCGGAGTGATATGCGTCGTGCAGGGCGACGCCAAGAAGCTCCTGTCCCATGCTGTGCCGCGCTCCAGGTCTAATTTCATCGAGTTCCTTCTGAGTAGCCTCCGCGATGGCGGCCAACAGGAGCTTCTGGTAATCGTCCAGAAGCTCGATGTCCGATTTCCAGCTCTCGGGGGAAGCGTCCGCGGGAATCGGCCACCAGGAGTTCCGCATCTTCCGTGGAAATGGAATTCGTGACTCGGGACGGAGCCTGAAGAGGACGCGATGGCGCGCGTAGCAGATGTGCAGCAGCTGTTCATGAATGCTTGGCCGGCCCCGCCCGAGGCGTGCGCCCGTCTGCGCGGGCTCGATTCCCCGTACAATGAACCGCACTGATGCTCCATGCCATGCGGGTCCCTGGTAGCTGTCGGTCAGGATGCGAATCAAAACCGCAGCACCAGGTGTATCATCGTTCCGTCTTGAAGTGCCTTTAGCCATTGTTCAAAACCATGAGGATGGAGGGGTAACGATGAAGCGAAGAATGTTCATGTTCGCAACTTTTCTTTTTGCACTGGCCGCCTGCACATCATCCACCGGCTACCGGGAAACCGTAACCCTCGATGCAACCGTGAAGCATTCCACACTGGAGGGAGGCTTCTACTATCTGCACGGGGACGACGGCATTGACTATGACCCCAGAAACCTCCCCACAGAATACCGGCAGGACGGAAAGCGCGTGAGAGTGAAGATTCAGGTGCGTGACGATCTCGCAAGCATCCACCAGTTTGGGCTGGTGGTGGACATCCTGGAGATTTCCGCACTGCAATAGCTCCGCGTCCTAGCCAAGCGGGTCGGCGGGTTTAATTTCCTGTTTGTGATATCGACCAGCCCGCCGACGCCCGCCTCCCACAGGAAAACCCCTGAATGATCAGACTTCTCGACGTTTACAAGGCGTTCGGGGCCAAGCGTGTGCTCGAGGGTTTCACGCTCGACGTGGAGGAGGGAGAGACCATGGTCATCATCGGCTATTCGGGTACCGGAAAGTCGGTGGCGATCAAGCACATTGTGGGACTCCTGGAGCCCGACAGCGGTACAGTCTGGGTGGACGGTCAGGAAGTTCCGACGCTGTCCCGCAAGGAGCTGTACCTCCTGCGTCACAAGATTGGATACGTGTTTCAGTTCGCGGCACTGTTCGACTCGCTCACCATCGGGCAGAATGTCGCCATGGGGCTGAGGAAGGACATGACACTGACTGAGCCCGAAATCATGAAACGGGTCAGTGAGTCGCTCGAGCTTGTGGACCTTCCCAATGTCGAGTCCAAGTATCCGGCAGAATTATCGGGCGGCATGAGGAAGCGCGTCGGCATCGCGCGCGCGATAGCCCGGAAGCCGAAGTACATACTATATGATGAACCGACTACCGGTCTCGACCCGGTCACCAGCGCGGTAATCGATCAGCTGATGATCCGGATGCGCGAAGTGCTTGGCGTGACCGGAATCGTCATCACCCACGACATGCGCAGCGCCTACGCGGTGGGCTCGCGCATCGCCATGCTGTACGAGGGCAGAATCCGTCAGGTGGGAACTGTCGAGGAGATCCGCCACACCAAGGATCCCATCGTCTGTCAGTTCATCGAAGGGCGCGCGAATCTGGAAACAGCAGGAGTCTGAACTGAACAATCCCGTGCAGGCGCTTCCCACAATTCTGGTGCTGTCGGCGCGTGAACGAACACGGGCGGCGCTGCGTGCCGCACTCCCGCGGCGCAAATGGCGAATCGCAATTGCAAAGAATCCAAGGGAGTTCGGTGAGACCTTTTCCAGGAGCCTCATCGACGCAGCCGTGGTGGATTTCGGGGGTTCTGAGGATTACTGGGGCGCTGCCGGACTCGCACGAGAGTATCCGAGCACGCCCTTTTTCGGAGTGCTCCCGATGCGAGCGACGGACGGACCTGCCATCGCGCGCTGCGCGGCCAGCGAGTTCACCGACCTGCTCGCTGACGGCATCGACGACGCGGTCCTCCGCGAGTTGATTGCGCCCCACACCTTTTCGTTTCGCTTCGCGGCGGCGCTGCACAATCCCCCCGCCGGGCTTGCCCTCAACACACCCATGCAGATCGCCACCTGGCGGGCCATGCTCCCCTACGCGGGACGGCCCATCCGGACGAGCGATCTGGCCCTGAGCGTCGGAGTCACGCGCGAGCATCTGAGCCGCCACTTCGCGCAGGGTGGTGCGCCAAACCTCAAGCGGGTCATCGACCTGGTCAGGCTTATCGGTGCTGCGGAACTGAGCAAGAATCCCGGACACGACATCCGGGACGTTGCCGCCGTGCTTGGGTTCGCTTCCTCATCCCATCTGGCGGTAACGGCGAACCGGGTGCTCGGCACCAAACCGGCGTCGCTGGCCCGGCTGCGGACGGTGGACCTGCTGGACCGGTTCCTCCAGGGCAGGAC
>JAKFCC010000194.1:0-2405 GCA_036676795.1 Gemmatimonadota bacterium | reverse complement strand
CGCCCAACGTCAAAGATGAGCCACGACGCGACCTGGCGTGATTCCTGGCTCTGCAGGAATCATGACAGGTCGTGGCGTTGGCTCTGGCGCCTTGTTAGGCCGATTTTGCATTCTGAAATACTGTCGCACTTCGATTCTGATGCTTGGCATTTTGCGCTTTGGGTCGCATCGCTCGCGCCAGCCTCAATGCACCAATCAATGCAAATGCGACGAGAGCTAGAATGATAACTGCTCCGATGGGCTCAATTCCGTAGCTGCGGAGCCCGGAGGAAATCGTGAGCACCCCCCGTGACTGTGAAATGCGAATCTCTTCGCCTGCGGCAAACGCGTGAAAAAAAGGACCGAACGCCCGCACGGGGAAGATAAAAAGCCACGCCCCCGCAGCGACAGTGCCGATCAACAACGGAATGGAACGAATGTGCTTCATGATTTCATTTTTTGCCTAACGTCAAAGATGAGCCACGCCGCTGCCTGGCGCGACTCCTGGCTCTGCAGGAGGCGTGACAGGTAGCGGCGTTGGCTCTGGCGCCTTGTTGGGCTCCTTGGATTCAGGAAGTAAGTGCGACACTTTTGCCGAATGGCATATCGGCAACTGAACTCTGGGGAAAGATATCAAATCGCGGCGCTGCGTAAGCAGGGATTGTCGGCGTCGGAAATTGCGGCGGCGCTGGGGCGGCACCGCAGCACGATCGCGCGCGAGGTGAAGCGCAACGCCACGCCCTACGACTCGGCGTATCGGCCGACGATGGCGGTGGAGATGGCGAACGCACGGCGCAGCCGCTCGCGGCGGAACGCCCGCTACAAGCCGGCGGACTTCGCGCCCATCGAAGCACTGATTGCGCAGCAGTGGAGTCCCGAGCAAATCGTCGGTTGGCGAAGACGCGAGGGGCTCGCCGTGATGAGCCATGAGATCATCTATCTGCACATCTGGCGGGATAAGGAGAATGGGGGCTCGCTCTGGAGTCACCTCCGGGGTGCCAGCAAGCGGCGGCGAAAGCGCTATGGTCGCAACGACAGCCGCGGGCGGCTCGCCGGCAAGCGCATGATTGGCGCGCGGCCGGCGATCGTGAACCGCCGCGGCCGCTGCGGCGACTGGGAGGCCGACACCGTCCACGGTAAGGGTAAGCCCAGCATCGTAACGGTCGTCGAGCGCAAGAGCGGCCTCGTGCGCATTGGGCCCC
Source organism: Gemmatimonadota bacterium (assembly GCA_036676795.1). GTDB lineage: Bacteria > Gemmatimonadota > Gemmatimonadetes > Gemmatimonadales > Gemmatimonadaceae > UBA4720. The sequence goes on along the minus strand of JAKFCC010000194.1, from coordinate 1,224 downwards.
TGCCGCGCGCCACCGTCGAGCACACGAACGCCCGCCTCGTCCAGCTCCTCTCTCGGGAGCCTCGACCGATCCACACGATCACCTCTGACAACGGTGCCGAGTTCCACGGCTACAAGGAAATCGAAAGGCAACTTCGCGCCACCGTCTACTTCGCTACTCCTCACCATGCCTGGGAGCGCGGCACCAACGAGAACACCAACGGCCTCATCCGTCAGTATCTGCCCAAAGGCACCTCTTTGGCTAACCTCACCCAAGCTCGCTGCGATGAGATCGCAGGCATCCTTAATCATCGTCCCAGAAAACGCCTCGGCTTCCGCACTCCCCATGAGGTCTACAACTAATCTGTCCTCGCTCCCCGCCAGTAGGTCGCTTCCTCCGGCAAGCTCTTCGGCTCCTGTCCTCGGAAGCGACCTACCGGCTGCCTTTAATGCGTGCAACATCCTATATACTATTGTCGCACTTCAAACCTGAAACTAATCTCTTCATGGCGCTATGGGACTAACCCGCTTCTCTTCTCTTTCTCACCTCTGATCAATACGCGAAGCTTATACTGCAGTGGGAAAAGGGCCTCCTCGTCGAGACGTAAGAGACGCTCCAATTCCTTTCGCTCGCGCAGCGACCACGGATACTTCTTCGCTTCCGCCTCGCCGCGAGAAACCGTGGGTAGCACCGCATACAACCTCCCTCCAATAATGGCGCCGGGGCTAATCTCGAAAGGATCGCCGGCCGTCGTAACGACCATGAAACCTTGAAACGACAAGCCGCCGGGCGCCGTGAACGATGCCGCAACCAACTGAGAATACTCGCCGACTGGAATGTGCTTCCGACCGACCGGACGGACCCACGTCTCGTCCTGCCCTTCTTCGCCTTCTTCGTCGGTGGCGTATTCCCAAATCGGAAACTGATTGAAATCGGCGAGTGTGAGTTTCACCCCCGGCTTTCGACTTTTTAGGGTGATGGCCATCTTTTCGCCCAACGTCAAAGATGAGCCACGACGGGACTTGGCGCAGAGCATGCGCAGCATGATCTGTGACAAGTCACGGCGTTGGCTCTGGCGCCTTGTTAGGCATTTTTCCTCCGCGTGAGAAACGCTGATATCGCCGCAATCACGGAGGGAATGAGAAGATAACCGACCAGTATGGCATCCAGGTCGCTCAGGCCGCCACGCATTGTGCTCTTGAGGTAGAAAGCATTCGCAATGAAGAGCGTCGAACAAACGAGAGC
>JAKFCC010000193.1:0-21716 GCA_036676795.1 Gemmatimonadota bacterium | reverse complement strand
TACCCGTCCGTGGGTGTGGCGTTGATGCCGCTGTTCGAGCTTGTGCGCGTGGACGTCGCACGCGGACTGCGCGACGGGCGCTGGACTTTTTCCCTCGATGTGACGCGCGACTTCTGGGGCATTCTGTGAGTATTCGCCGTCAAACGATGACGGGCCGGGCAGCTCTTCGCACTGGTTTGAGTGATGTCCCATCATCAGGTGCGCGACAAGTGGCTTCTTCCCCTCTTAGCGAAGCGTCTTAGCGGGAAAGATCTGGAGCGGGTGGCCAGGAACGCGGCAGGCCGCTCGGTTTGGGAAGTGACCACGGAAGCCGACCTGCTGGGCGATGACGACATCGCGGCGATGGTCGCGGAAAGCGCGCAGGTACCGCTCGCGACGGCCTTGTTTGTGTCGCCACAGGCAGTCAGGGTGCTGCCGGAACAGCTCGCCCGGCGGTTCTCCATTGTCCCCCTGTCGGTCACCGATTCCGACGTGGAAATCGCAACTTCAAATCCCTTCGACCTGGACTGCGAGCGCACTCTTGCATTCGCCACTGGTCGCAGGATCTGCATGAACGTAGCATCGCCGCGCCGCATCGCCGACAAGATCGATGCACTGTACAGCCCCGCTCAGCGCGTCGCGGAACTCGTCATGGAAGATCACGGGGCGGACGACGGCAGGGATATCGATTCGGCGAGCATGGAAACCCCGGATGCAATCGTGGAGCGTCCGGTGGTCAACCTTGTCGATCACATCCTGCGGGAAGGAATCAGCAACGGTGCGAGCGACATACATCTCGAGCATGGGGAATCCGGAATATCGGTCCGGTACAGGATCGATGGCCTCCTTCGGGAGGCGATGGTGTTGCCACGCGCTGTCGGCGTCCCGCTCGTATCACGCATAAAGATCATGGGCCAGCTCGACATTGCCGATCGCCTGCGGCCGCAGGGCGGACGGGCTCGAGTGCATGTGGGTGCCGAACTGGTCGATTTGCGGATCTCGACTCTACCAGCGGCGCATGGCGAGAAGGTGGTTATTCGCATTCTGGACCCGAGGAAGTCGCGCCAGTCACTGGCTTCACTCGGACTGGGCCGGTCGGAATTGGCGGCACTCCAGCGCCTTCTGGAAGTTCGGGAAGGACTCATCCTTGTGACCGGTCCGACTGGATCGGGAAAAACGACCACGCTGTATGCAGCGCTGCGTGAGCTCAAGGAACGCGGCGTCAACATCATCACCGTTGAGGATCCCGTCGAGTATCGCATTCCGGGGATCGTACAGGTGCAGATAAACGAGAAGGCCGGGCTGACATTTGCGTCCGCGCTGCGCTCCATCCTGCGGCAGGATCCGGACGTGGTTCTTATCGGCGAGATCCGCGATCGGGAAACCGCGGCCATGGCAATTCAGGCATCACTCACCGGCCATCTTGTTTTTGCAACACTGCATACCATCGATGCATGCAGCTCGATCGTGAGGCTCACCGATCTCGGCGTGGATGCTGCGAAGCTGGGTGCGGCACTCAAGGGGATCGTGGCTCAGCGACTGGTGCGGCGCCTGTGCAGGCAGTGCAGGGTGGTTGCGCCCGGCGGGGTTCCGGACCGGCTTGGCTCCATGGTGCCCGCCGACTGCATGGTGCAAATGCCCATCGGCTGCGGTTCGTGCAGGCATTCTGGATTCGATGGCCGGACTACGGCAATGGAAGTCGTGCTCTCGAACTCCGAAATTGAGTACGCCATTTCCGCGGGAGCGGGCCACGAGCGCCTCGTGCAGCTGGCGCGTGCGGGCGGCGCACGCTCGCTCTGGGATTCGGGAGTTGCGCAAATGCTGGAGGGTGAGACCAGTCCGGACGAACTGCTCAGGGTGCTGGAACCGGATGGCGCGGCCCCGGAGATGCAAGTCGGGGTGGGCCAGGCGCTGCCGGTTCCGAGTTTCGATGACATTCAGCCGGAAAAATCAGCGTATGATTCTCTGGACGAAATTCTGAATGGATTCGACAGGATGACGAAAGTTGTACCGGGCGTTGTAGATGTATACGTAATCAGGATTGCAGACGGAGACTCTCACGTTCTCGTGCTTCAGCGCGCCCAAAACGCCCGCTGTCCGGGCGCATGGGAGTCAGTGCATGGCAATCTCAACGATGGCGAGCGGCCCGAGGACGGCGCTGTGCGCGAGCTGTATGAAGAGACGGGGCTGACTCCCGATCGCCTGTACAACGTGACCGTGCAGCCATTCTACCTGCACGCGATGGGGGCGGTGCAGCTGGCGATTGTTTTCGCAGCTTTCGTATCGGAAGCCGATGTCGTCCTGGGTGACGAGCACCAGCGGTACGAGTGGCTAACGGAAAGTGACGCCGCGCGCCGCTTTGCGTGGCCGCGCGAGCGAGAGGCACTTTCCCAGATTTTCCAGCTGATACCCGGTGGAGACGCGGGCCCCGTGGACGATGTGCTGAGGGTCCCGCTAAAGCGCTAATCGCTCCGGCGCTTTACGCTCGTAATGCTGTCTTCAGGCGGCGCGTTCGGTTTTACGCGTACGCTCTTGGCTGGAATTCCCACGTTGACGTGATAGGGCCGCACGTCCTTGGTGGCGACGGCCACTGCACCCACCATCGACTGGTCGCCCACATGCACTCCGGCAAGCACGGTCGCGTGATATGTGATGCGTGCACCCTCACCCAGGATGGTCGTGGCGTTGGTCACGTCTCTCTGGTCTACGATGCTGTGGGTATGGCTGTATATGTTGGCGTAATCGCTGATCGAGACGCCATTGCCGAGGACAATTCCGCCGCGGTCGTCAAGAAGCACATTGCGATGGACAACGACGTTATCGCCGACCTCCATGTTGTATCCAAAGGAGAACTCGACGTTCTGAAATGCCTTGAAGTTTTCGCCGCAGCGCTTGAAGATGAATGGAGCAAGCATGCGCCTGAGGGCGACGCCGAGCGCGACGTTCTGGCCCCCGACAGCGCTCCGATCAAACGAATACCATAGCCAGAGCAGCGGTTTCACCGGCTGAAAGCGAGCATCGTCGCACTCGGCGTAGTACTCGGGTTCCAGCGTGATGTTTTTCGGGTCAAGCGCGGACAAAACGAGACGGGTGGCCCTGGGCACCTTTTTGTCCTCAACCGCCGTCTCCCAGTCTCCGCTGAATTGCGGAAAGTAGAGGTCGCAGAGTGCATTTCGGCATATCTCCCCGCGATCCTTTCCCGCGGAGATGCCGTCCTGAATCGAGTCTATCCACTCGCGCGCGACACCGGTTTTCGCGATGTCCTGAAGCTGTCTAAGAGGGAGAATTGCCATTGGGGTGTTGAGGAATGTATCGCCTAATGTTGCCCGCCATTACCTGCATGTCTAGGTTTGGCCAATGCTTGGACGACTAATTAATGTTTACCGCTCCAGGCGGCATGCCGCTGCCGAACAGGAGCTGGTCCAGCGGTTTGCATTCGAGCTGGCGGGGTACAACCGGATCGCAGCTCTCGTGTACCCGGCGACCGAATACGTAAATGACGCCGATGCGGAAATGCGCATCCGTGCCCTGGCGGCATTAGTCGGCGAAAGACTCAATGCAGTTGTCACCGCCGATCCCACATGGAGACCCGGCCTCTACGCCGGCCTTCCCGTGGTTTCGCTGGACGAAATCGCCGCCGGCGGCGCCGATTGCATGGTGATTCCATCGACGAATTTTGCCGAAGTGCTTTTTCACCTGTTCAACATCAGCGCAGCCCGGACTTTGCCCATAGTTGCTCCCGCGCTTCCTGGGGTGCCGCACAGGCTGTTTCTGCGCCGAGAGCTACTTCGGGTGCTTTCTTCCACTCGCGACCCCAACGTTCTCGAGATAGGCTCCATCGAGCATCCACTTGGCGGCCATCGCACTACCCAGGCATTGGCGGAAACCCTGTGGGGACAGGGAGTCCTGACAACGATAGACATCAACGCCTTCACGCTCAAGCTGGCCGAACTGTATTGTGCCGGCACGCCCACCAGGGTGGAGTACCTCGCCGGAGACTGCCTGCTGGTTCTCAGGGATGCCGAGCCGACGCCGCTGGATTTCGTGCTCCTGCATTTCATGAGCGACAACTCCGAATCCAGCGGTCCGCTCATCTCGGCATTCGAGCTTGTTGAATCGCGCCTCTCGCCGGGCGCGCCAGTCGTATTTCAATCGGTCGAGACCGGAGAGGCTCTGCCCGGGAGCCTCCAGGCATGTCTGCTCGCACGGGGATACTCGTCTTCAGTAACTCCGGTTCAGGGCGCGTCCAACCCTTCCCGGTTTTTTGTAGTCGCGCGCCGCGCCTGAGCGCGGCAGTTCATTTTTCCGCGCGGCCGGCGCGCGCCCGGACCAATGCGCGCTCACGCTCGATACGCTGCAGTGTCTGCTCCCAGCTGTCGTTGCGCTCGTTGAGGAAGCGCACGATCAGGGGGTGGTCGGTGTCGATCTCTCCGTCAAATATGTAGATCGCACTCTGCGTTTCGCGCTGCCGGAGACGCTGCTCGCCCCAGCCAGTGCTCAGCGGAATGACATCGATCGCCCGGAAGTCGCGCCCACCGCTGGTTATCACGAGGTCGAGCGGACTGAACCTCGTGTCGGGGTCCAGGCCGAAAAAGGAGACATACCAGAGTGCGGGCGGCCGTCCACCGTTGCGCCGGAGGATGTCCGCGATCCTGGGACGATTGCTCTCCTGCAGCTCGCGCAGAACCCGGTACGAGTCCGGTGTCAGCAGGCGAATGATTCCCTCATCCAGTGGAACCGCGCGGAGAACCAGTCCCGGCGCCTCGAGTCGCACCGCAATCTCATCCTGGCGCAGAGATCCAAATCCGGCCGGCACCATGTTGGCCGCGGAATCCGGCTTGCTCGAGAGTTCGGTGGCGAGTGATTCGTTCCCGGCGGTACCTCCTGTCGCACAGCCGCCCATTCCTAACAGCACAGCGAAGACAAGTGCAGCGCAGGTGGATTTCATTGCGACATCAGTGAAGAGACCGCTTCGGCGAGTTCATCCCGTCCCTCACCTGTGCGTGCGCTGAAGATGATTACCTGTTCCGGGTCGAGCAGCAGCTGTCGCGCAATCTTCCGGGATCGCTCCGCCACTTCCTTTCTGGACAGTTTGTCCGCTTTGGTCAGGGTCACGATTGTGGGCTTCTCCAGGTCAGCCAGGAAATCGAGCATCTGCTTGTCGTCATCGGAAGGGTCCCGACGAATGTCGAGCAGTTGTACTACCCCACGGAGAACCGGGCTGGTCCGCAGGTAGTCGCCGATCAGCTCGCCCCAGACTTCCTTTCGCTCCTTCGAGACCTTGGCGTAGCCGTAGCCCGGGAGATCGACGAGGGTAAATGTGCCGTTGATCCGGAAAAAATTTATCTCTCGGGTCCGGCCCGGGGTCTTGCTCACGCGTGCGAAGGCGCGACGGCGGAGCAGGGTGTTGAGGAGAGACGATTTTCCGACATTCGACCGACCCGAGAATGCAACTTCAGGCAGGTCGGCCGGCGGACGCCAGCCTGTTGGCTCTATCATCCCGCCTATGAACTCCATGCTCCGGATGATCAGCGGATCTTTTCCGGAACTCTCTGCCATCAGTGTGTCGTCGTGTCGTAGAGCGGCTCGCCTGCGTCGTGCGGGAGCAGTTCTTCGGCTTCGAGGGGATTGTTGCGAAGCGCAATCGCGAGGACTTCATCCATCGTCTTTACCGGATGGAACCGGACAGTTGCCTTTACTTCCTCGGGAAGCTCGTCGAGGTCGCGTACATTGCCGTGCGGTATGATCACGTCGGAAACCTTGTTGCGATGGGCTGCCACAGCTTTTTCCTTGAGACCACCGATAGGCAGGACTCGGCCTCGCAGCGTGATCTCTCCTGTCATTGCGACGTTGCCGCGCACCGGATTCTTTGTCAACGCGCTGATCACCGCGGTAGCGATTGCAATTCCGGCGGAGGGTCCGTCCTTGGGAGTCGCGCCCGCGGGCATGTGGATGTGCACGTCGCGCGTACGGTAGAAATCGATCTGGATGTTGAGCGCCCGCGCCCGGGTGCGGGCATAGCTGAGAGCCGCGCTTGCGGACTCCTTCATCACGTCGCCGAGCGTTCCAGTCAGCTGCACCTTGCCGCGGCCCTTCACGACGCTCACCTCTATCTCCAGCACTTCGCCGCCGGCCGACGTGTAAGCCAGGCCTGACGCCACGCCGACTTTGTCCTCGAGTGAGGTGTCGTCCTCGTCAAAGGGCGCCGTACCCAGCAGGGACTGGAGGTCCGAGCTGCTGACCTTGAGCTTCTCGATTGGCGTTTCACTTTCGGACTGCCGGCGGGCAAGCTTGCGTGCCACACGGGCCAGGCGCCGCTCGAATTCGCGCACTCCAGCCTCGCGCGTGTAACCGCGCATGATGGCGGGAAGGACGTCGTTTTCCAGCTCCACATTTGCCGGATCGAGCCCGTTCGCCCGGAGCTGCCGGGGCGCGAGGTACTGACGGGCGATGGCCAGCTTTTCGTGATCGAGGTAGCCCGCGAGCCTGATGATCTCCATCCGATCGCGCAGCGCTTCGGGAATACCCGACAGGGAATTGGCCGTCGTGATGAAGAGCACCTGCGAGAGGTCGTAGTCGACTTCGAGGTAGTTGTCGTTGAAGGCTGTGTTCTGCTCAGGGTCCAGAACTTCGAGGAGCGCAGCAGCCGGATCACCGCGAAAATCCTGGCCGAGCTTGTCGATCTCGTCGAGCAGGATGACGGGATTCACCACTTCGGCACGCCGCATTGCCTGAATGATCCGGCCCGGCATCGAGCCGATGTAGGTGCGCCGATGTCCGCGGATCTCGGCCTCATCGCGAACTCCGCCAAGCGCCATGCGGACGAACTTCCGCCCCATTGCACGTGCGATGGACTTTCCGAGCGACGTCTTGCCGACTCCAGGCGGCCCGACAAGACAGAGAATCTGCCCATCGATGCGGCCGACCAGGGAAAGTACCGCAATGAAATCCAGGATCCGGTCTTTTACTTCCTCCAGCCCGTAATGGTCTGCGTCCAGGACATTGCGGGCGTGATGGATGTCCAGCACTTCATCCGTACGCTCGCTCCACGGAATGCTCACGATCCAGTCAACAAAATTCCGCGCGACCGTGAACTCGGGCGACATCGGTGGCATGCGTCTCAGCTTGCGCAGCTCGCGCATCGTTCTTTCCCGAACGTTGTCCGGCAGAGCCTTCTTCTTGACCAGCGCTTCCAGGTCGGCGAATTCATCGCCGTCTTCCTCGCCGAGCTCGCGGTGAATGGCGCGCAGCTGCTCCTGGAGATAGAACTCGCGCTGATTCTGGAACATTGCGCCGCGCACGTCATCGTCGATCTTGCGCTCGAGCCGAAGCAGGTCCGTCTCGGAGCCGAGCAGGTCCGACAGCATCGACAGCAGGGAGGTGAGTGTCTCGGCTTCGAGCAGCTTCTGCCGCACGTCGAACTTGACTGCGATGTGGGCCGCGACGCCGAAGGCCTGACGCTCCTCCGACTCGGTGCCCTGGATGATTCCGACTACTTCGCTTGGAATTCGTCTGTGCAGCCCGACGTACTCCTCGAACAGGTGCAGTACGCGGCCGCTCAGGGCCCGAAGGTCGGGTTCCGGCGGGCTGGCTTCCCAGTGCATTGGAGTGACAGCCGCGCGCAGATACTCACCGGACGGCGCAAAGCGTGTGACACGCGCACGCGCAAATCCTTCCACCAGAACCTTGGTGCTTCCGTTCGGGAGCCGGCTGACCTGCAGCACGCGCCCGACGACGCCTACACGGTGGAGATCGCCCGCGGATGGCTCCTGCTTTTCGCCGTCCTTCTGGGAAACGAGCAGAAGCGCCTTGTCTTCCTTCACGGCTGCTTCGATGGCCGCAAGCGACGCCGGCCGGCCGACCAGCAGCGGAATCACGACGTACGGAAAGAGCACGACGTCGCGCAGCGGCAGGACCGGTATGCGGTCCGCCGTTTCTAAAGTCTCAGTTTCTCGTGTGAAAGTGTGCGGCAAAGACTTCGCTTACGCTTCCTTCTTGCGACGAAGAGGCGAGATCTCGAGCAGGGGCTGAGTTCCATTGGTGATGCACGACTCGGTCACCTTCACCTCGACGACATCGTCGCGGCTCGGGAGATCGAACATCACTTCCATGAGTGTCTCTTCCAGGATCGCGCGGAGTCCACGGGCACCTGTTCCGCGCTTGAGCGCCTTGTGCGCGATGGCGACCAGAGCGCCTTCGTCGAAGGTGATCTTCACTTCTTCGAGCCCGAACAGCTTGGTGTACTGCTTGGTCAGCGCGTTCTTCGGCTCCTTGAGAATTCTCACGAGCGAAGATTCGTCGAGTCCCTCGAGTGCAACAGTTACAGGCAGCCGCCCGACGAGCTCGGGGATGAGACCGTAGCGAAGCAGATCGTCCGGCTCGACCTCACCGAAGATGTTGCGCTCGTCTTCCTTGGATTTCTTGCCGCCAAGGTTGTTGAACCCAATCTGACGACGTCCCGTTCTGGCCTCGATGATCTTTTCCAGGCCGTCAAAGGCTCCGCCGCAGATGAACAGGATGTCCTTGGTGTTGAGCTGGATGTATTCCTGCTGCGGGTGCTTGCGTCCACCCTGCGGCGGCACGCTCGCAACTGTACCCTCGATGATCTTGAGCAGCGCCTGCTGCACACCTTCGCCTGAAACGTCGCGCGTGATGCTCGGGTTTTCGGACTTGCGCGCGATCTTGTCGATTTCGTCGATGTAAACGATGCCGCGCTCGCACTCGGCGACGTTGAAATCGCCTGCCTGGAGAAGCCGAACGAGAATGTTCTCGACGTCTTCGCCTACATATCCGGCCTCGGTCAGCGTCGTTGCGTCTGCGATGGTGAAGGGAACGTCGAGAATCCGGGCCAGGGTGCGCGCCAGAAGTGTCTTGCCGACGCCCGTGGGTCCGATGAGGAGGATGTTCGACTTGTCGAGCTCGACATCATCGTCCTTCAGCGTCGTGGAATTGATCCGCTTGTAGTGATTATAGACCGAGACGCTCAGCGCCTTCTTGGCCTGTTCCTGTCCGATGACGTACTGATCGAGAACGTCCTTGATCTCCTGGGGAGACGGGACCTGGGTAATAGCCTCAGATACCTCGCGCTCTTCGTCTTCAGCCAGGATCTCGTTGCAAAGAGCTATGCACTCGTTGCAGATGTACACGGATGGGCCCGAAATGAACTTCCGGACCGAGTCCTTGGACTTCCCACAGAAGGAGCAACGGAGGTGTTTGTCCTGCGACATATTGGGCTTCTCGTTAACGTCAGACCGCGAGGGGTCCGCGGCCGTAAACACTTGCTACTGAACAAGTAACACCCTCTGAGGGAACGAGCAAGCGAAATCAAACCCGCCCCTCCTTGTGAACTAATTCACAAGCTTCAGGTGCTCTTAAGTGCCTCTTCAAGCTGACCGCGATAAGCGATCACGTTGTCGATGAGGCCGTATGCCTTGGCCTCTTCGGCTGACATAAAACGGTCCCGGTCCATGTCGCGCTCGACCTGTTCCACCGGGCGTCCGCAATGCTTTGCGAAAAGCTCGTTCATCTTGGAACGGAGGTACAGGATTTCGCGCGCCTGAATCTCGATGTCTGCCGCCGTTCCCTGGGTTCCACCGGACGGCTGGTGGATCATGATACGGGAATGGGGAAGCGCCGAGCGCTTGCCGGGCCGGCCGGCTGCGAGGAGGAACGCACCCATGCTGGCCGCGAGCCCCATGCAGTTTGTGTTCACCGGCGACTTCAGGAACTGCATCGTGTCATAGATCGCCATGCCGGCCGAAACGCTGCCGCCGGGCGAATTGATGTAGATGTGAATGTCGCGTTCCGGGTTATCGGCTTCGAGAAAGAGAAGCTGGGCGATTACCACGTTTGCGACGTCATCATTGATCGGTGTGCCGATGAAGATGATGCGGTCCATGAGCAGCCTGGAGAACACATCGTATGTGCGCTCACCGCGGCTGGATCTCTCGATTACGTATGGCGTGTAGATAGTTGGCATTGGTTCATCGTCCTCGTCAGGATGCCTAGGCATCGTTCTGAACTTCGTTTCTCTCCAGAAGCCAGGCGAAAACCTTGTCTTCCGTAATGCTGCGCTCGATCTCCTTCAGGCGGCCGGCCTTTTCAAGCTGGGCGTACAGCTGACCGGGATTGATGCCACGGCGCTCCGCCTGCTCGGTGATCTTGTCATCAAGGTCCTTTTCAGTCGCTGCAAGGTTCTCACGCTCTGCCACGGTGTCGATCACCAGATCCCGGCGGATCTGACGCTCGGCCATCGCCCTGAACTCTCCCGCGAACGGCTCGCGCTGTTCTTCGGGAACCTGGTACGCCTCTGCATACCCCTTAATGAGCTGTTCGACCCAGCTGCGCGGAACGTCAAAAGGATTTGCGCCAACGATCTCATCGATAAGCTTCTGGCGCATCTCTGCATCGGCCTCGCGCTTCGCGCTCGCTTCCAGGTCGCTCTTTACGGCTGACTTCAGTGCGTCGAGTGAATCGAAATCCCCAACTTCGCGCGCGAATGCGTCATCGAGAGCGGGCGCTGCCTTGCGCTTCACGTCATTGAGGGTGATGCGAACCGTCTTTGTCTGTCCCCGCTGTGCCTCGTCGGGAAAGTCATCGGGCCACTTTACCGGCCGCTCTATGGTTTCCCCGGCCGATGCTTCCATGATCACTTCTTCCACTCCAGGAATTGCCTGACCTTCACCAAGGACGAGCGGATATGCCTTGCCTTCCCCAGGTGCTTCACCCGGGTTGGCAGCTGTCGCCAGCGTCACATTGACGAGATCGCCGGGCATCGGCTTTTCCGACACCGGACTCCAGGTCGCCTTTTCGTCACGCAGCCGCTCGAGCTGCTCGGCCACCTGGTCGTCGGTCACGGTGCGATCGTTTCGCGCAATGCGGAAACCACTGGTGCGCGACAGTTCTATGGTCGGTCGAAGCTCGAGATGCAGCTCGAAAGTGAGCGGCTTGCCCTCCTCGAACTTCAGGTCATGGACATGGGGCTGCGATGCAACCTTCAGGTCCTCCTTTTCGATGACTTCCTTGTAGGCGTCGCGCACGATCGCTTCCAGAGCTTCCTGGCGGATGGCTTCCGCGAACTTCTTGCGAACCATGGCCGGAGGGGCCTTGCCCGGGCGGAACCCGGGAAGCCTTACGCTCGATGCATATCTGCGCGCTGCCTTTTCTTCTGCTTCTCTAACGGTATCGACCGGCACGGAGACCTGGATGTGGCGATCGACTCCGGACGATTCCTTTGAGCTGATTTCGATGTTCATATACCATGAATATAACAGGGGCACCAATCCCATTCCCGGTTGGATATGGGGGGGAGGACAGTGTAGAATCCCCTCATGCGCGTGGTCGTAACTCCGCAGGAAAGGGGGATCAGGGCAACCATGGTCGGTTTGATCCTGAACTCGATCCTGGTGGTCGTGAAACTGGTTGCCGGGATAGTCGGTACTTCAGGCGCGCTTGTGGCTGATGGAATCGAGTCCAGCGCCGACATTTTTTCGTCGTTGATTGTCTGGAAGGGGCTGCGTGTGTCGGGTCGTGCGGCCGACAAGGATTACCACTTCGGCTACGGAAAGGCGGAGTCGGTCTCGGCGGCGGTCGTTTCCCTGATGCTGCTTGGCGCAGCGATCGCGATCACAGTCAATGCGGTTCGCGAGATCATCACCCCGCACAGCCTGCCGGCGACCTTTACGCTTTATGTGCTTGCGGCGGTCATCATAATCAAGGAATTCCTTTACCGACGTACATCGCGCATTGGCGCGGAAGTCGGCAGCGTCGCGGTTACCGCGGACGCCTGGCATCACCGCGCAGACGCTATCACCTCCGCGACCGCATTTGTCGGGATTGCAATCGCCATTCGGGGCGGGCCGGGCTGGGAAGAGGCCGATGACTACGCTGCCCTGATTGCGGCGGCGATCATCGCGCTCAACGGGATGCGGCTACTGCGTCCCGCGATCGAGGACCTCATGGATCGTGCGCCCAGCGACGACCTGATGGATCAGGTTACCGCGATCACCATGTCGGTCCCCGAGGTTCGGGCAATCGAGAAGCTGCGGGCTAGAAAGACAGGCACCGGATATCTGCTCGACATGCACATCGAAGCGGATCCAACCATGTCGCTGCACGATGCCCATGTGGTCAGCGGCAAGGTGAAGAGCGCGATAAGAAGGGAAATCACCTCGGTCCAGGGAGTACTCATTCACATGGAACCGCATGAACCCGCAACATGAGGACTGGCGCCACTTCCTTCGCGCGGCCAAACTAATGAATGCCGAATCGAAATACGCCGCAGTCGCATCGGGGAATGTCCTCCGCCTCTAACGAGGCACAGCTTGCTGCGATCGTCATGTCCAGTGAGGACGCCATCGTCAGTTACGGACTTGACGGGACCATCATGACATGGAATCCGGGTGCGCGAAAGCTGTATGGATATTCCGCCGACGAAGCGATCGGTCAATCGCTCACGCTGCTCGAAACTGCCGGCAAGCGTGGTGAAATGTACGAGATCATTATGCGAATTGCGGCGGGAGAGTCAGCCCGGACGTTCGAGACTCGGCGCCGGAGGAAAGACGGAAAGGAGGTCCACGTCGCGCTGACAGTATCTCCTATCCGCGATCGCGAAGGAGTGCTCGTCGGAATCTCCGGAATTTCACGCGACGTCTCCGCCAGAGTGGCAGCGGAAACGGCGAAGACGCGCGCCGAGCAGCAGCTTCGAGCGGTCACCGACGCGGTTATTGATGCGATAATCGCATCCGACAGCTCAGGACGAATTACTGCATGGAATCGTGGAGCCGAGAAGATGTTTGGTTATTCGGTCGACGAGGTAATGGGAATGGAGATGGGGTTTCTGATGCCGGACCATCTCAGGGAAAGGCATCGAGTTGCGATGGCGAAAGTGGCTGGAGGGGCGCCGAGCACGCTGGTTGGAAAAGTCGTCCGGCTCGAAGGCATGCGAAAGGACGGCGCGGTTTTCCCGATGGATCTGTCGCTGGGTATGTGGCGGGGCCCCGATGGCTTGTTCTTCGCCGGAGTAATTCGCGAACGGGATCGCGATCAGAGCTGAACCTGAACGCACCAAATTTCACATCCGTTATCGCTCTGGAAAACCGGATCGATGCGAAAGCCGGGACTCGAACCCGGACGGGTTACCCCACCAGATCCTAAGTCTGGCGCGTCTACCAGTTCCGCCACTTCCGCGTCGTCAAAAGATATCCCCCTCGGGCGTGATACCAAAGAGAAAAGCCCCCGCCGTCCTTTCGGACGACGGGGGCTTCTGTTGGATGGAGCTTACGAAAGCGTAGCGATTACTCGATTAATGGCGGCCCGCAGCGTGTTGGCATCCGCAGTTGAAAGCTTTCCGCTGTTGACCAGTGCATCGATTTCGTTCAACGCCGCATTCAGCTGATTGAGTGCTGTGTTGATGTTGCCATTGCCAATCTGATTCAGTGCCGCGTTGAGCTTGGCTGAAAGCGAATTCGCATTGCCGTTGCTCAGTTTGCCCGACGAGGCAAACTGGCTGACCAGTGCGATGACATCCTGAACACCCTGGGCGGCGGTCTTCACCGTCACCGTGGCGGTCTGTGTAGATGTAACCGAGCCGTCGTTCACGGTAACTGTTACGGTGTACGTCCCGGCGGCCGTGTATGTATGGCCGAGGGAGAAGTTCTTTCCGCTCAGCGCAAGCGTGGCAGTGCCGGAACCATCGCCGTAGTTGACGGTTGCCGTCCAGCTGTCTGCACCGGGATCGGTGAACGATCCATTGGTGGTGTAGCTCTCATCCGGCAGGAGGGTCGCGCCGGAGATTGCTGCGATTGCGGGTCCGACATTCGCGACTGTAACCGAAGTTGTTGTCGTCGATGTCAGGCCGTCGTTATCGGTAACTGTGAGAGTGACAGTGTAGCTGCCGTCCTGCGCGTACGTGTGCGATGTCGCTGCACCCGATCCGCTGTTGCCATCGCCGAAGTTCCACGCGTAGCTGACGATGGAACCGTCTGCGTCCGAGGAAGCCGCACCGCTCATCGCGACGCTCGATCCTTCGTTCGACGTGAATGGACCGTTGGTTGCCGCTACAGGAAGTGCGCGAACAGTGACCGCGGCAGCATCGGTACCAACACCGTTGTCCTTGTCCTTCACCGAGATCTGAACGGCGTAACTGCCCGACGTCGAGTAGGTGTGGCTCGCACTGATGCCGCCCTGCGCATTCGTGGAACCGTCACTCGTTGTGCCATCGCCCCACGTGATCGTGTACGACCATGGGGAGTCTGCGGTACCCGCGTCGCTGAATGAAGCATTGACCGTGTAGGTCGAGCCGGCGACGACAGTTCCGTCGGTGCCCGCATCGACAACCGGGTTTGCGTTGGTGATTGTGACCGGCGTGTCAGTTACGTCATTCGCTCCTGCCGGATCGGTTACTGTCAGTACAGCTGTATAGGAACCGTTATCGGCATATGCGTGCGGGGCGGTTACGCCGGTGCCGGTGGCGCCGTCGCCGTACGACCACTCGTACGTGAGTACATCGCCGTCAGGATCGCTGGAAGCGCTGCCATTGAATGCGACCGGGCTTCCCTCGACTGCAGAGTAGGGACCTGCCGGCTCGGCGATCGGTGCTTTGGTGGTACCCTCCACAACTGCTTCAATGTTGTTCGGAAGCATTGCCAGGAAATCGTATCCGCTCAATGCCTCGATCGCGTCCACGGTCGTTTCCCAGGTGCTCCAAGGCGTGTTTCCGGCCGGAGTGTTGTCCGCAATGACGGCGAGAATCTGCAGGTCGGAAGGCTTCGTGACGTTCGCGAGGCCTTTGTCACGATCCATGATGACGGCGATCTTCCAGACCTTCGCGGGGATTACAACTTTCCCCTCGCCCTTCAATGTGCCGATGTTTCCTGCGACACCCGCAATGATGTACAGCTCCTTGTTCTGCGCGGTGGCGAGGCTTCCAAGGTAGTTCTCGAGCTGCGCCCACTGACCCGTGTTCACTGCGTTTGCCTGCGGGACGATGTTCGAGAGCAGGTAGGTCTGCGCATTGTCATACGCTGCCGCCGTGCGATCGAAGGATCGCGCAAGGTGGCCTCTGTCAATTCCGTATCCGGCAAATGCGCCGGCGCCCGTGTAGTCCGAGGTCTTGATTACCTGGAAGGTGGCGGGAAGCTTCGGGTCGTGCGTAAAGCAGTCACAGCGGTCCACGGCGCCCGCGATGTGTGACGCCTCCAGGTTATACGCGACCCAGTTGGGCGTGTTGCGAACATATGAATAGGATGCAGTGAATTCCGGACGCGTCACGATAAAGTCATCGCTTGCATCGCTGTCAGTTGGAACGCCGAACTCTGTGTTGTTCGCGTACTGTGCGGATGATCCGGGCGTGAGGCTTACGACGGGCAGCGTGACTGTGTTCGTAGTTCCGTCTGCTGCCGTGGCGCGGAAAATCGCATTGCCTGCCGAAACACCGCGCATCACGCCATTGGCGTCGATGGTTGCGATTTCCGGAGTGTCAGACGACCAGGTGAAGGTCGTCACGATGATCGAATTGTCAGTGCCTTTTCTCTCGGTCGCAAAGAGCTGGTCTTCAAAACCAACTGGAAGAGCAGGATCGCTTGCAAGGCGGCCACTGAAGCTGATGGTGTTGGGAACCGGAGGAGGCGTATCGCTCAACGTGCCATTTGCAGCATCAGGAGTACCAAGATCTCCGTCGCCGAATGGGGTGGTGGAGTATGCCCAGTTAGACCCGTCGACATCGGCGTTTTCTACAGAGGCGTCCCTGAGTGCGCGCGTCGCGCCCTTTGCCATGGTGGTCGAATTGACCCAGCGCACGGAGTCAACAGTTGCGCCCGCTCCATTCTTCAGAACCAGCACGTCGGTCACATCGAGGAAAACGGTTGTCGAAGCGTTGCCATTGAAATAGTTGTAATCAATGACCACGCCCCCGTTCTTGGTGACATCGAGTCCTCTACCGAGTACTGCATAGCCACCTGGCGCAACAACTACACTCGACGAAATCGTGTGAGTCGCCTGGCCCGTCGATCCAATCGTCCATCCATTCATGTCGATCGGAGTAGTTCCGTAGTTGTAAACCTCGAACCACTCACCGAAGCTCGCACCGCCAGTAGCGCGCAGCGGATCCGCCATCATCTCATTGATGACGAGCGAAGCGACGACGGCCTTCGGGTCTACGTGAAGCGACGCCGAGCCGGTCTTTCCGTTCGCGGTCGTAGCGATGATCAGAGCATCGCCTTCGGCCTTTCCTGTTGCCAAACCGGTCGCGTTCACCGTCGCGATTGCCGGATTGGAGCTCGACCAGGTGAAGGATGCGCCGGGGATTGGGTTGTTGGCTGCATCGTACGCGGTGGCCGTAAATTGCGAAGTTCCGTCTACAACTGTCGACGGCTGCGTCGTTGTCACGCTAACGCGGTCAACAACAGGCTCGTTGACTGTGCCGCAAATCTTCGCTGCCGTCGCACTGTTTCGCGGTGCTGCAGCCTGGACGGCGAAATCAGCCATCGCCGGCGTGTACTGGCATCCACCGTCTTTGCGTACTGCTGCCGTGGTCGTGCTAACGTTCGCAGTCACGCCCATCCCAAAGCAATTCGTGGCTGAAGTGCCGTAGCTGACAAGGTCGACCTGGTTCAGGGGGCAGGGAACGCCTCCGGGATTGGCGGTGCTGTTCAACAGCACGACCTTTCCTGCCGATCCACTCATGCTGGGACCAGGAGTGCCGAAGAAGTCACCCGGAAGAGCCGCACCAGCCGCTCCTGCTGCGCCAACAACGACCAGGTAATATCCACCGGCCGGAATCGACACTGATGGAAGCGGAAGCAGTGTCCAACTAATTCCTCCAGCGGAAGCGTAACCGACGCTCCAGCCGTTGATTGGGACGGGGCCTGCGGTCGTGTTGTGCAGTTCGATGAAATCGCGCGTGTAGGAGGTTCCAGCGGTTCCCGATCCGCCGCCACCATAGACCTGGCTAATAACTACGGCCGGAGCGGTAACTGCCTGCGCAGTTGTATTGACCGTGTCAAAATCCGGCCCCGTAACACTGTTGTCGGTGCAGGAATAAAAAACGAAAGCCAGCGCAGCAACTGCAACGCTACGAATACGTGATCGCATCGATTTGGGGGGTCGGGTGTGGGCGGGGGACGACTGGAAGGGGCGAAAACGCGTGTTTGTTTTCAGACCCTAAAGTTAGGAGTCTTTGACCATTTCATCAAACGAAATTTTCTCGCGGCGCTGCTGAGTTCCAATGCGAAAAAAGGGGCCCCCCCCAAGGGGACCCCTTTCCTGCCTACTACAATAGATACTGCCGCTTACTCAGAGAGTCGGATGTTGACGATTCGGGTCTGCCATCCATTGGGACTCTGCGAGGCGACATTGAGGCTCACATAGCCGCCCTTCGCCGCCTGTACGACCTTGGCGAGATCGGCCGGGGTCCGGATCGCCTGCTGCACGGGACTCAAAGACTCGAAGACCACATCGTCTTCGAACAGCTTTCGGTATGCAGCACCAAAGGTCGCGACATCCGTCACTCTCACGCCGCGGTGCCTCGCCTGCATTTTGGTCTGCTCTGCCATTGCAGAGGTAACCGGCACGAGGGACACGCCCAGCTCTGAATTTGTGACAACGTTCGATGACGGAGACACCGAACCATCGGGGTTGTTGTCGGAAAGCTGGCGCGCAGGCCGGTCAGCCGGCGCCTCCATGAGCTTTACGGAAAAGGTCTTCCGTTCGCCCCGGCGCATGACGACGACCTGGATGTTGTCGCCCGGCTCGTGGTTTCTCACGATGCGCTGTAGTGCTGCTACGCGATCCACCGGCTCGTTGTCAGCCGAGATGATGACGTCTCCGGCCTGTATGCCTGCCTTTTCAGCGGGCGTGCCGTTTTCGGCAAACCCACCGACCAGGACTCCTGAAATCTTCTTGAGTCCCGCAACCGCAGCATCATCTTCTGTGGCATCAGTGATCTGGACACCGATGGCGGGCACACGCGCACGGCCATGCTTGATGATGTCGTCCATGACACGCTTGGCCAGCGTGATGGGAATCGCGAAGCCGTATCCCGCGTTCACTCCCGTGGGGCTTGCAATCGCGCTGTTCATTCCGATCACCTCGCCGCGCTGATTCACGAGCGGCCCACCGGAATTGCCCTGATTGATGGCCGCATCCGTCTGGATCAGGTCACCGATCGCGTACCTGGACTGGTTGAGTCCGTTAAGATTCCGGCCCTTCGCACTTATGATCCCCGCCGTAACCGTGAAGTCGAAGCCGAGTGGGTTTCCGATTGCGAGGACCCACTCGCCAACACGTGCATTACGATCGTTGCCAAGCGGAAGCACGGGCAGGTCGCGCGCGTCGATCTTGAGCACCGCCACGTCGGTGGTCGGGTCGTTGCCCACGACCTTGGCCCGGAACGAACGGTTGTCCAGAAGATGAACAGTGACGCGATCGACAGGAGTCCGCCGGTCTTCGCGTGTCACGACATGATTGTTTGTGAGGATGTATCCGTCTTTCGAGACGATGAAGCCGGAGCCCTGCCCGCCCGTCGTGGGCGGAAGCTGCCCCTGGTCACCGAACCGATCAAAAAATTCCCGCATCTCCGGCGGAATGTTCCGCGGAAGGGAGGGGCGGGCCGAGCGGTCGATCCTGTATTCCATGCTTATGGAGACGACGGCCGGCGTTACATGGTCGGCGATTGCGACGAATGCATTGCTGGCATCAGCCAGGGGCTGAATCTGCGATGTGCTGGGCTTGGCCTGGGCGAAACCGTACCGCGTCCAGTCGAATCCCGATGCGAGGATGAGTCCGCCGAGGAATGCGGCAACAACCGCCACGGACCAGCGGGCCCGAGATGACAATGATGACATGTTCGCTCTGCTCTTCAGGTTGGGGTACTGCCTAATAAGACACCCGGGACCGCCGGGAAGTTTCCCGGCGGCCTGGGTAAATATTACTTCTTCTCTTCGTCCACAATCTCGAAGTCGGCGTCGGCCACCTCTTCGGTGCCCTGAGCCGTGTCTGCCGTGGCGCCAGCCGTGCCAGCGTCCGCTCCACCTTCCGGAGCGCCGCTGCTCTGCTGTGACTGCTGCTGGTAGAATGCCTGGCCGGCTTCGCTGAACACCTTGGTCAGCTCTTCCTGGGCCGCGGTGATTTCACTCATGTCGTCGCCGCGCAGTGCCTTTCTCGAACGCTCGATTGCCGCGTCGATTCTGGACTTCACGTCGGGACTGACCTTGTCACCCCATTCCTTCACATTCTTCTCGACTTCGTAGGTCATCGAGTCGAGGCGGTTGCGCGCGTCGATGGCCTCACGCTGCTTCTTGTCTTCTGCCGCGTTCTTCTCGGCGTCCTTGACCATGCGCTCCACTTCCGCGTCCGACAGTCCGCTCGAAGCCTCGATGCGGATCTTCTGTTCCTTGCCCGTCGCCTTGTCCTTCGCGGTGACGTGCAGGATTCCGTTCGCGTCGATGTCGAAGGTCACCTCGACCTGCGGCATGCCGCGAGCTGCGGGCGGAATTCCGGTGAGCTGGAATTTGCCGATCGTCTTGTTGTAGGTCGCGAGCTCGCGTTCACCCTGAAGGACGTGAATTTCTACGGTCGTCTGATTGTCGTCAGCCGTCGAGAAGGTTTCGCTCTTCTTGGTCGGGATCGTCGTGTTGCGCGGGATGAGCACGGTCGTGACGCCGCCGAGTGTTTCGATTCCCAGTGACAGCGGCGTGACGTCGAGCAGCAGAACGTCCTTCTGCTCTCCGGTCAGCACTGCTCCCTGGATCGCCGCCCCAATGGCGACCACTTCATCCGGGTTGACGCCGCGGTTTGGCTCTTTGCCGAAGAACTTCTTGACGACTTCCTGGATCTTCGGGATGCGCGTGGATCCGCCGACGAGAATGACTTCGTCGATTTCTTCCGGCTTGAGTCCCGCGTCCTTGAGCGCCTTTTCCATCGGAGGAATCGTGCGCTGCACGAGATCGTCGACGAGCTGCTCGAATTTCGCCCGTGTGAGCGAGTAGTTCAGGTGCTTTGGACCGCTCTGGTCGGCCGTGATGAAGGGCAGGTTGATGTCCGTTGACTGCGTAGTCGACAGTTCCATCTTCGCCTTTTCAGCGGCTTCCTTGAGGCGCTGGAGCGCCATCGGATCCTTGGAGAGGTCAATCGCCTGGTCGCGCTTGAATTCGGTGACGAGCCAGTCGATGACCCGCTGGTCGAAGTCGTCTCCGCCCAGGTGGGTGTCACCGTTGGTGGATTTCACCTCGAACTGGCGCGATCCGTCCACGTCGTAAAGCTCGAGCACCGAGATGTCGTAGGTGCCGCCACCGAGATCGAACACGGCGACTTTTTCGTCCTTCTTCTTGTCCAGGCCGTACGCGAGCGCGGCTGCGGTGGGCTCGTTGATGATGCGGAGCACGTCGAGGCCTGCAATCTTGCCCGCGTCCTTGGTCGCCTGTCTCTGTGAGTCGTTGAAGTAGGCGGGAACCGTCACGACGGCCTTCGAGACCTTGTAGCCGAGATAGTCTTCAGCCGTCTGCTTCATCTTCTGCAGGATCATCGCCGATACTTCGGGCGGCGTATACCGCTTGCCCTGAACTTCTACCGTTGCGACATCGTTTGTGCCCGACTCGACTTTATAGGGAACGCGGCTTTTCTCATCCGGCACTTCGGACATTTTTCTGCCCATGAAGCGCTTGATTGAAAAGACTGTGTTCGTGGGATTGGTGACCGCCTGGCGCTTTGCTATCTGACCTACGAGACGCTCACCATCTTTCGTGAATCCAACGACCGACGGGGTTGTACGTCCACCTTCGGCGTTCGGTATGACGACCGGGTCGCCACCTTCCATCACCGCGACCACCGAGTTTGTCGTTCCGAGGTCGATACCAATCACTTTATCTGCCATCTTCACCTCAACTTGAGTATTCTTGGACCTTCTTCGCCCACACTTAAGGCAAGCGTGGGGCCCAAATAAACTGCCAATCTGGCCGTAAAACGACGACAGAATGATACCGCTAAGTGATGAGCTGCCAACAATTAGGACCCCTTGGGTCACCTACATGCTATTGGCCGTCATTTTGGCGGTATGGATGTTCGTTCAGGGCGGCGGGTTGCCCCAGAATGACCTGAGGCTCGCGGCCAGTGTCTGCAACTGGGGTCTCGTTCCGGGCGAGCTCACCCGTTTGGCCAACGTGGGGACGGCCGTTCCGCTTGGCAACGGATTGGCCTGCGTGGTCGATCGAGAGCCGATCAATGTGCTCACCCCCTTCACCATGATGTTTCTTCACGGGGGGTGGATGCACGTTCTTGGCAACTGCCTTTTCCTTTGGGTGTTTGGCAACAACATCGAGGAAAGCATGGGTCACCTTCGCTTTCTCGTCTTCTATATCGTATGCGGCCTGGCCGCTGCCGCGGCCCATGTGTTGGTTGCTGCGGCCTCGCCCATCCCTACGGTTGGCGCGTCGGGAGCGGTGTCAGGTGTGCTGGGTGCCTACCTGATTCTGTACCCACGGGTGCGAATTAGAATGCTTTTCATATTCATCATCTTCTTCCGCGTTTTCAGGATACCTGCGTGGGCCGTTCTGCTCTGGTGGTTTGCGCTCCAGGTTTTGTCGGGGCTGCCGGAGTTGATGGCTGTGCGATCTGATGTTTCCGGCGGAGTTGCTGTGTGGGCTCACGTTGGCGGGTTCGTGGCCGGTGTATTTCTCGTCAAGATCTTCGAGGATCGGAGACTTGTGGACGAGCGGATGAAGCTCGCGCGATTTCGAGGGTGA
>JAKFCC010000192.1:0-3075 GCA_036676795.1 Gemmatimonadota bacterium | reverse complement strand
TGCTCCCGGTGCTATGCCGCAACCTCAGGGCGCACCGCAGGCACAACCGCAAGGCGGTGGTTTTACGGCGCAGCAAATCTCGCAACAGTACGGCGTCCCGATTGAGGCTGTCATTGCCGATTTTCAGTTCAACGATGGCAAGAAGATCGCGGAACTGATCGAATCCCGCTCCAAGCCAAATTGGGTAAACATCAACGGAAACCTAGTCAACACCAACGCTCCCGGCTTCCAAGGTGGATTCCAGCCAGGCGTGAACGTGAGCAACGATGGCCGCGCAACGATGTGGCAACCTGACGGCAGGGGTGGATTGGTCGTGGGCGCTCCCACGGGTGCGATGGATACGTATCGCGCTTACCAGAACATCGGTGAGCAGACGAAGGCGAATTACGACCCGATCACGGTCACGCCTGCCGGACAGCCTCCGCAGATGACCACTCGCGGCGCACTGGCGAACAACCCCCAAGTGCAAGGCCGGATGATTCCGCCAGCTCAACAAGCGGCGATGGACCGTGACCGTGGGATGATCCTCCAGCAAGAGCTTGCCAAGGCGCAACAGCAACTGCAAACCGCTCTGCGTTCCGGGGATCAATCTGCCGCTGCTCGGGCTCAAGGCGACATTGCCGCGATCAGCCGGGAGATTGGCGGCCGTACTGCTTCCGTTGGAATGCCCCTGCAAAGCGAGGAAGACAAGCTACGCGGACAAAAGGGCGTTGAGGGCGATGCAAAAGCCAACGAAGCCCGCGTCAAGGACGTAAACACGGCCAAGAAGTTCCTGAGCATCGCGGACCAGGCTGAACAGGTGCTGAAGTCCGGCCCGACTGCTAGTGGAGCTGGCTCCTTGGTGGACAAGGGGGCTGCGTTTTTCGGCGTGACCACTCCCGGTGCCGAGTCGGCTCAGAAGCTCAAGGCTCTTGGTGGGTGGCTGGTGGCAAACGTGCCCCGGATGGAAGGTCCGCAGTCGAACTTCGACGTTGCGAACTACCAGGTCCAGGCGGCAGACGTTGCCAACGACCAATTGCCGGTGGCTCGCCGTCTCGCTGCTCTGACGACCATCAAGCAGATGATGGCTAACACGGTGGACGGTGGAGCTACGGGGGATTGGTCGGAAGAATCGCAACCTGCCAAGCCTGCAGCCAACCTGCCCAAGCCCATGAAGGGCATGGTGCGCAACGGCTATCGGTTCAAGGGTGGTGATCCTGCCAACCAAGCCAATTGGGAGAAGATGTAATGGCGGCACCGTGGGAGGAATACGCTGGGACTGCTACCGCTCCCGCTCCGTGGGAGGAATACGGTGGCAAGTCCGAGCCGAAAGGACCGCCCGTCTCCCGCATGGAGAAGTTCCTGACTGGCGCTGCCGATCCCATCCATGGCGGGGCTCAGCTCCTGACCAAGATGCTGCCGGATTCGGTGGTGCAGGCTGGCAACTCCGCAAACAACTGGCTGGCCGACAAGACCGGGATGGTTGCGCGTCTTCCAGAAGGCGGGGTGGATCAACAGGTCAGGGAACGTGAGCAAGCCTACCAAGCCCAACGCGCCGCAGCCGGTGAACAAGGTTTTGACGGGTATCGCGTTCTCGGCAACGTAGCCAGTCCCGCAAACGTAGCACTAGCCTCCAAGCTCCCCGCTGCCGCGACCTTCGGTGGCCGCGTCCTGGCTGGTGCTGGCGGTGGTGCTGCGACCAGTGCACTTAACCCGGTGACGGAGGGTGACTACGCGACGGAGAAGGCTAAACAGATCGCGCTGGGAACTGCCTTCGGTGGCGCAGTTCCTGCCGTCATGGGTGGGGCTGCTCGGGTGGTGAGTCCGAACGCCTCCACCAATCCCCAAGTCCAGACCCTGCGCCAAGAGGGCGTCCGTACTACCTTGGGCCAGTCCCTGGGAGGGTGGGCGAACACGGCAGAACAGAAGCTGATGTCCGTTCCCGTTGTCGGGGATGCCATCTCGTCGGCTCGTCGTGGGGCTGCTGAAGACCTGAACCGGGCGGCTTTCAATCGGGCTCTTGCCCCGGTGGGACAGAAGCTCCCCGCGAACCTGTCCGGTCGTGATGCGGTCCAGTACGTGGACGATGCTTTGTCGGCTGGGTATAACAAACTCCTGCCCAACCTGACCGCTCAAGCGGACCAGCAATTCAACGCTGGAATCGGTAGCCTCCGCCAGATGGTTCAGACGGGAGCGATGGACCCGCGCGCAGCCAAGAGCTTTGACCGCATCCTGCAGAACGATGTCCTTTCCAAGTTCGGCGGGAAACAGGCAATGACCGGCGAAACCCTCAAGCGGGTGGAGTCGGACCTTGGACAGCAAATCTCCCGGCTCGGCGCCTCGACGGACGCGGACCAAAGGTTGATCGGGGACGCTCTACAGCAGGTCAGGGCGGAGCTGCGGACTCTGGTTGAAAGAAGCAACCCCGGCCAGGCCAAGGAGCTGAAAGCTCTCAACACCGCGTGGGCCAACTTCAAACGTCCGCAAAGGGCCGCAGGAGCCCTCGGAGCTGAAGACGGGATCTTCTCCCCGGCCCAACTTCAAAACGCCGTTAAAGCCCTGGATCGGTCCAAGGATCATGCACGGTTTGCAGAGGGTAGGGGGCTCATGCAGGATTTGAGTGGTGCGGGTAAATCGGTGCTGGGGAACAACGTGCCCGACAGTGGCACGGCAGGACGTTTGATGCTGGGTGGTGGGGCTTCTTTGCTTGACCCGACCATGACCGCTCCTGTCCTGTTGGGTGGAGGTGCGCTGATGTATACGCGCCCGATGCAGGGCCTGCTATCTGGAGCGGTAAGCGCGCGCCCACAGGGAGCCAAGACGGCGGCCAATGCGCTCCGGAAGTCCTCGCCCCTCCTTGTCCCGCTGGGCGCTCAAGTAGGACTTGGTCTTCTGAATTAGGTACGCCAGGACAGGAACGGAGGCCCCGGTGATCGCGGCCCTGGCTAGTTGGTCGTCGGTCATTTGACGATGTTACCCCCAAGCCCAGAACAAGTGTCCATCCCGGCACTGGCAAAGGATGGAAAGGTCACGGAAGGAGCCGTCAGGGTTGAATCTCTGGCGCTCCTGGAGGTACTTACCAAGCCCGCGATGGTC
>JAKFCC010000191.1:0-6620 GCA_036676795.1 Gemmatimonadota bacterium | reverse complement strand
GCGACATTGGCGCGCGCGAGGTCGTCCTCGGGAAAACGTTCCGATACCTGCTGCCAGCGGCCCACCCGGGCGCGAGGGTCGGACTCGGCCAGCGACCAGAGATGCCAGCCTGCTCGGTTCTGGGGGTCGGCGGCAATCGCGCGGGAGGCGAGGTCGTTTACCACCTCCGGGCCGCGGCCGGCCAGCCAGTATGCGTTGGCCAGGGCCACGAGGGCCCGGGCATCATCCGGCCGTTCGGCGACTTCACGCTCCAGCCGGGGTATATCTTCATGCACTGTGTCGGTCACAATGCTAAGTTATCGCACGATGGACCAATCATCCAACCGGGCGAAGCTGGCAGAGATTCGCCACACGCTCAATAATCCGCTCACGGCTCTCTTGACGGAGGCGCAGCTGCTCCAGCTCGAGAACCTGCCCGACGATCAGAAGCAATCCGTTGACCGGATAGTTGAATTGTGCCGGAGGACGATTGACGCAGTGAAGCAGTTGGATAACATTCTGCTTACCGAATAGGGAGCCAACTGCGCGTTTTGCGTTGTCCGTTTTCCGTTCTCCGTTATCGGTTAAAACGGGTGGCAACGGACAACGGATGACGGACCACGGACAACGCGCCTTTAACTCCCTGCTGGACAAGAACAACCGTCTGTACTAGCATTCTGTTAACCGGCGCAGCCTGTACCTCTGGCGCGCGTTTTTTCTGGAGTGAAGTTGTGGTCCGCCACGTGAGTTTTCCCCGGGCGACCCGCAGCAGTTAAGTCACCAGTTTTTTCTCCCTGCCACACACAATTCAATGAGCGAACGCCGACGTCCCTTTCGTCGCGGCCGTGGCCCACGTCCATCTTCGGACGTTCCCATGGACAGTAACGAGAATGCAGATCCATACCGTGATTCCGATGATTCGATGACCCAGGATTCAGAAGCGCCAGACCGCACCGGTTCCGACGATTCGGGATCAGATGCGCCACAGGACCAGGGCTCGCCTTCATCGGCGCCGGCCGGGTCGATCGACAATATTGCGCCCTCGTATTCCAACGACGTCGATTCAGGACGCGGACAGGGCAACGGTGGTGGTGGACAGGGCGGCAATCGCAACGACAATCGAAATCGCGGACCACGCAACGATCGTGGTGATGGCGGCGGTGGAAACAGGAACAGCAGCAGTCGCAGGAATCGTCATCAGCGTCGCGGACGCGGACAGGGCGGCGGTGGTGGTGGTGGACAGGGCGGCGGCAATGATCGTGGACCGCGCAGGGACAACAACAACCAGCAGGGCGGCGGCATGCGTGCCCCACTGCTCCCGGTCACTGCGGATTCAGAAAGTGTAGGCTGGTTCGATCCACAGAGAGACGGCGGCTTCATTCGCCGCGCTGCGAACAGCTATCTCGCCGAAGCCGGCGATGCATTTGTTCCACCCAACCTCATTCGTCAGTACGGCCTGCGTCGCGGTGACCAGATCCTCGCGAGCACCGGCCATGACCCGCGCAATCGCGTTGTGGTCTGCGACATCCTCAAGATCAATGATGCCGATCCCGCCGAGATGGCTCGCAGGCCGGATTTTGGATCCCTGATTGCTTCGTATCCGAACAAGAAGCTGACGCTCGAAACGGGAAAGCCTGCCAAGGGTGGACCTGAGCTGACACGCCGCGCGATCGACCTCATTGCACCCATTGGATATGGCCAGCGCGCGCTCATCGTCGCACCTGCTCGCGCAGGAAAAACGATGCTCCTCCAGGCGATTGTCGAAGGTGTCGCAATCAATCATCCGCACGCGGCACTGCTGGTGCTGCTGGTCGATGAGCGGCCGGAAGAAGTCAGCGAAATGATCACCTGGGGCTACGGCGAAGTCGTGGCATCCAGCTTCGACATGCCGGCGGTTCGCCACACGGATGTCACCGAAATGGTTCTCGAGCGCGCCCGCCGTCTGGTCGAAATGGGCAAGGATGTTGTCATCGTTCTCGACTCCATCACCCGCATGGCTCGCGCTTTCAACACAGTGGAACGGGGCACCGGACGCACACTTTCCGGCGGTCTCGATGCGACGGCAATGGCAAAGCCCAAGGCATTTTTCGGCTCTGCGCGTTCAGTTGCCCCGGAGCATGGCGGCGGCTCGCTGACCATTATCGCCACAGCACTGGTCGAAACCGGTTCGCGCATGGACGACGTCATCTTCGAGGAGTTCAAGGGCACGGGCAACTGCGAGATCAAGCTGGACAGAGGGCTTGCCGAACGGCGCATTTTCCCGGCGATCGACATCGGAACATCGGGCACCCGCCGCGAGGACAAGCTGTTCAAGGCCGAGCAGCTGGAGCATGTCTACACCCTGCGCCGCGGGCTGCAGCAGATGCCCTCGTCGTCGGCGATGGAATGGCTCATTAAACGGATCGCCTCGACGCCGAACAACGACGCACTTCTCGAAGGACTTTAAGAAGCCACATAAGAACTACAGGCTGGGAGTAGCGCGCCGGCAGCTGGGCCCGGGGCCGCTCCCGGCCGCAGGCTCCTGGCAAGCTGCTCCCGGCTTGGTTTTCTTAGGTTGCAGTTCACCCCTCTTTCCCGGGTTTGAAGCCAGCCGCTCTATGGATGTTTCCCGGCCCATCCCTTGCTCAACTAGGCCCCATGTTTCGGAACATCTTCGGTAGGCTCCTGATCAGAGCCTCCCTGGGGCTATTGGCCCCGGTCTTAGTCCAGGCCCAGCCCAATCAAAAGCAGGTAAATCCGGACCCTGAAGTGACGCGTCTGCGTTTTCAGGGGGTGAATGTCATGAAGGTCGACGAACTCGAGGAGAGCGTCTCGACCGAGGCCTCGCACTGCAGAAGCTTTGCGCTGAAGCCCTTCTGCTGGATTACCAAGTCAAAGTACGTCTACGAAAAGAAATACCTGAACCGCGACGAGCTGGCGCGGGACGTTCTGCGCATCCGCGTGTTCTACTGGAAGCGGGGATACCGTGACACTCAGGTAGATACTTCAGTCGTCGAGAACGGAAAGAACAAGGTTCAAATTGCATTCAGGATCACTGAAGGCCCGCCGACACTCGTGGCCACGATGGACGTCCGCCAGGACAGTCAGGTGCTCAAGCCGCGGGACATCGAACGCCGGCTCGCACTCACAGTCGGGACTCCCCTCAATCTGATTCGCCTGGATTCAAGTCGCGCAAACCTTCTCAGTACACTCTGGGATCGCGGGCATGGCGACGCGGAAGTCGATACCGCGGTGGTGGTCGATGAAGTGAATCACAAGGCGGATATCACAATTACCCTGCACCCCAAGTGGAAGACGACAGTCGCCGGAATTGACATCGTTGGAGAGAACAGGGTGACTGAGCGAACCATCAGGAAATCTCTCACCTTCAAGCCCGGCGACATTTTCCGCCGCAGCGAAATGCTGCGCAGCCAGCTCGCTCTCTACGAGTCCAACCTGTTCAAGCGCGCCGTACTGGAGCTTCCGGTTCAGGGTGACTCGAACAAGCTGGTCCTCGTGACGGTTCAGGAATCGCCGCCGCGCGAAACACGGATCAGCGCAGGATTCAGCACTGTCGATTTCTTCCAGGTCGAAGGACGATACCTGCATTACAACTGGTTCGGCGGGGCACGCAGGCTGGCTGCAAGTGCTGCAGTTGGAAACCTCTTTGCGTCATCGCTGAACGGAAAAGGAATCTTCCGCGACGTCACCGACAACATCGGGAGTGATCGCGGCCGCTTCTTCGCCCCTACATACAACGCCAGCGCAGAGGTACGGCAGCCCTGGTGGGGATCGCCGCACAATGAGGCAGCCGTCAGCATCTTTGCCCACCGCCGCAGCGCACCCGGAGTATTCGTGGACCGCGGCTACGGAACCAGCCTGACCTTCACACGCAACCTCACGATCCGCGCGCCGGCCAGCGCCAATTACAGGTTCGAGATCTCACAGGTCGAAGCAGGCGACGTTTACTTCTGCATCAACTACGGTGTGTGCGATCAGCAGACGCTGCACGCACTGCGCGAAAGGCAGCGCATGTCGCCCTTCACGATCAACATGCAGCTGGACCGCACAAACGATCCGCTTGGACCCAGCCGCGGAATAAGAGGATCGGCAGACCTCGAGCACGCGTCTTCACTCACGATCTCCGATTTTCGGTACAATCGCGCCAGCATCGACGCCGCCGCGTTCATGCCCTTTCGGTCCCGCGGAGTGCTGGGCGGACATGTCAGAATGGGTTGGGTGAATGCGATGCACGGTACGGGGACCGCACTCGGCGCCGCCGAAGCAGCCGACATTCTCCACCCACGAAAGAGATTCTACGCGGGTGGTGCCAGATCGGTTCGGGGCTTTGGAGAGAATCAGCTGGGTCCGCGGGTGCTGACAATCTCCGGATCACTGCTCCAGTCCAAGGACAGCCTGAACGCACCCTGTCGTTCGGGTACGGACATGGCAGCCTGCAATCCAAATGTCGCAGCACTCGCCAACCGCGATTTCGAGCCGCGCGCTCTGGGCGGAAATGTAGTGGTCGAAGCCAACGTGGAGATTCGCTTCCCCGTCTGGAAGGAACTCACCGGGGCGGCGTTCGTCGATGGCGGCTACGTCTCGCAGCACACGAACCCTTCGCTCCCGAAAAGCAAGGCTGCTGTCACACCCGGAGTCGGAATCCGGTACCTCACGCGAGTCGGCCCGGTGCGAGTGGACCTCGCAATGAGCCCAAGCCGCGGTGAGTTTCTGCCCGTCGTCACCGAGCAGCTTATCGATGGCGAAGTGAAACTCGTGAACGTCAGGGAGAGCCGGCGTTACGCGCCTGGGAAGGGATTGCTCAATCGCATGCAGCTTCATCTCTCGATTGGAGAGGCATTTTAGTGGCTGCACGCCGCGCACGATGGTACGTCCTCCGCGAGCTGATTCCCCTGCTCGTCATTGTCGGGATTCTGGTGACTGCGCTTTTCGTCATCACCGGAACCGACTGGGGGCGCGGCATTGTCCGCGGCCAGATCGAAGCGCTGCTCCAGAAGAACTCGCACGGCATCGTGCGAATTGGAAAGGTCACCGGAAACCTTCGCCACGGCTTCACGCTGCACGACCTCGTCATCACCGACAGCGCACACAAGCCGTTCGTGAATGCCAAGGAAGTCTGGGCCAAGTATTCCATGTCCACCTTCTTCGGAAAGAAGATCGAGATGGACAGCGTGCGACTGATCAGGGCGCATATCGTGCTCGACAGACAGCCCGGCGGAAAGTGGAACTATGACCGGATTTTCCCACGCGATACGGTTACGAAGCAGGGCGTAAAGAAGACAGGATGGGGAACCTGGATCAGGTTCACGAATGTCACCATCATCGATGGCGATCTCACAGTGCATTCGCCCTGGGCGCCTAACGACACGCTTTCGCCGGCCGGAAAAGAAGCAGCCATCAGGCGCGCTTTCACCGATGACATGCGCTTCGACATCAGGCGAGTACCCAACGGATTCCAGAAGACCGCGTACTACCGGAACATCAACGCGTTCCTTCCGCTCCTGCGACTTGAAGATCCGGCCTATGCGTACCGCAGGGCAGTGGTATCCCGGGGAGCGGCTGTAGCGAGCCCATTCAAGCCCCCGACAGTGACTGTGAAGGACGTGAATGGAATCTTCGACTTCGATTCCGACTCGGTCTGGTTCAAGGGTGTGAAGGCCGTTCTTCCCGGCACGAACGTGTCGGGCGACGGCATGTACTCTGTAAACAATGGCGAGATGTGGCTGCGCTTGAAGGCACCTAAAGTTGCGGCGGCCGACCTGCGCTGGATCCATCCACCCATTCCAGAAGTCGGGTCGGGCAGGATGGATTTTGCACTGGACTGGAAAGGTGGCGTCGAGAAGTATCAGGCGACCAATGCCGACCTGACCCTCAACCGCTCACACCTCGCCGGCGACTTTGGAATCACTTTCGTCGCGGATACCTTCGCACTGCACAACACGGACATGCGGGTGCGCAATCTCGACACGCACCTCATCGAGCGCATTCTTCCGTGGGCGAAACCGCCAAGACACGGGACTTTGGCTGGGCGGATGAAGGCAGCCGGTGGACAGCACGCACTGCTGGTGGACGGCGACATAACCTTCCGCGATCCGCGATCCGGCGTGAATCGCGTGATTGCAAATGGCGAAGTCGGGTTCTACCCGAAATCGGTTCGCACTGAAAATCTCAAGCTGCGCATGATGCCGGTTCAGGTGGCGCTGCTCAGGGAGTGGATGCCCGATCTCCCCATTGGTGGCACCCTTACAGGGCCGGTGACGCTGAATGGCGAGACAGACGGTCTCATGCGGGCACAGGGTGACGTGACACATGTGGATCGCACGGGGCGATCGAATGTCGTGGGAAGAGCAGCGTTCAGAACTGGAACCGTTCCCTGGTTCGACATCGACGCGCGCCTGCGTCCGCTTTCCCTTGCTACCGTCGGGCAGTTCGCGCCAAAGGCAGGACTGCGTGGCTCCGCATCCGGACCCTTCCGCCTCGTAGGCTCCCTGCGTGACTTCGCAGTGAATGCAGATCTCGGTTTCTCCGACGGCGGCTCGATGAGCCTGCGCGGACGGATGGATCTGGCTAGCCGGCAGAAGGGATATAACCTGACGGCGAACGCGAAGCTGTTCAACGCGAATGCCATCATAGATAAAGCG
>JAKFCC010000190.1:0-1574 GCA_036676795.1 Gemmatimonadota bacterium | reverse complement strand
CCCAGCCATGGTATCCGCGCCATCACCATGGTCGAAGTGGACGGCAAGCACGAGGCCGCCGTGATGAAGCGCCTGCTCGGCATGCCCGAGGTGCGCCAGCTCCACAACACCAATGGCCGCTGGGACATGGTTGCCGAGCTCGAAGCGCCCGATGTGGGAGCCTTCGACGACCTGCTGCGCCAGATCCGCCAGATCGACGGAATTGCATCCACAGATACCAGCATCCTGCTCAAGGCGCGGCGGAGCGTGGGGTAGGGCCCTACATCCACCGCAAACCTTAGGCACACCACTGTTCCCGCCTCGTCGCACATATCTCCTGTGCGTTCACGAGTTAACCGTCACAAATCGGCAAAGGTTGACTTGTGTGCCCCATAGGCGAACCTATTTATTAACCGGAATCAGCCCAACCTCGAAGCTTGGAGCTGTCTACAACGGGCGCGCACCAATTCTCCTTCCTCCCGCGCGCCCCGGAAAGGATACGAGATGACGGACGTCACCCCCGCCACTGGCGATGCAAGCCGGGATCGGGTTTACCCAGTTCTCCCTCTGCGTGATATCGTCGTTTTCCCCGGCATGATCGTGCCTCTGTTCGTCGGCCGCGAGAAATCGGTCAAGGCGCTCGAAGAAGTCATGCGCGATGACAAGCACATTCTGGTTGTCACCCAGAAGAATGCGCAGGACGATGATCCTGCCCCGGACCAGATCTACGCCACGGGCACCATTGCCACCGTGCTGCAGCTGCTCAAGCTGCCTGATGGTACCGTCAAGGTGTTGGTCGAAGGGCTGAGCCGCGCCACCATCGATCGCTACCTGCAGACCGAGGACTATTTCGAAGCCGAAGCCTCCGTCCTGCCCGAGCCGGCGGAGGACGCCACCGAGATCGAAGCCTTGTCGCGTTCGGCCACCACCGAGTTCGAGAGCTATGTGAAGCTCAACAAGAAGATCTCGGCCGAGGTGGTCGCTGCCGTCGGTCAGATCGAGAACCACAGCAAGCTCGCCGACACCATTGCCAGCCACTTGGTCATCAAGATCCACGAGAAGGAAGACCTGCTCTCAACCGTTTCGGTCGTTGAGCGCTTCCAGAAGATTCTTGGCCTGATGGAAGGCGAAATCGGCGTCCTGCAGGTGGAAAAGCGCATCCGCAGCCGCGTCAAGCGGCAGATGGAGAAGACGCAGCGCGAGTACTATCTCAACGAGCAGATGAAGGCGATCCAGAAGGAACTGGGCGACGGCGAAGAAGGCTCCAACGAGATCGCCGAACTCGAGGAACGCATCGCCAAGACCAAGCTTTCCAAGGAAGCCAAGGTCAAGGCCGAGGCGGAGCTCAAGAAGCTCAAGTCCATGAGCCCGATGTCGGCTGAAGCCACCGTCGTGCGCAACTATCTCGATACGCTGCTCGGCCTGCCCTGGGGCAAGAAGAGCAAGGTCAAGCGTGACCTGGTCCTTGCCGAAAAGGTGCTGGACGAGGATCACTATGGCCTCGAGAAGGTCAAGGAACGCATCCTCGAATATCTGGCGGTGCAGGGCCGGGTCGGTAAGCTCAAGGGCCCGATCCTCTGCCTCGTCGGCCCTCC
>JAKFCC010000189.1:0-1915 GCA_036676795.1 Gemmatimonadota bacterium | reverse complement strand
GAAGCCCGGTATACGCCTAGCCTGGAGACTCAGTCCTTCTGGCCACATACGCGCTTCCTCTCTGGGCAAGAGGCGTCATGGATCGATGTGCCCATCACGCATTTGAGCCTGCCCAACCTTGCCAAGGAGATGCTGCCCGATCCATCCGATGATGACGCTCGGCCGGCTGGCCATGAAATTATCGGCACGCTCAAACTGATGCTGCCATCATACCTAGATGAAGGCCCCCCGAGCATCGCAGAAATCGCGGAAATGGCCGGCACCAGCGTCAGGAGCCTTCAACGCAAGCTCTCAGACGCGGGCCTCACATACTCCGACCTGCTCGGCGCAGCCCGGTTTGAAAACGCCGCAAAATACCTGCGCGAAACGGACGCCAAGATTATCGAGATCGCTTTCTCTTCCGGCTATACGGACCCTTCGCATTTTACCCGCGCCTTCCGTCGGATCTCCGGAGTGACACCGCGGCAATTCCGCAACCAGTGGAGACCGCGATAAGCCCGTCCTCGCATCAAAAGAGAGTCGGCCGCGGAGATCGACTCACAATTGGCGCGAAATGACAATTCTCCCCGAGACAAACCCACTATGAGACGGGGAGGAGCAGCGGGTTTCTGCCACCATATGGCGGCGGAGTGCAGAGATTGCGAACTCGGCATCGCAGGGCGACGATATGGATGTACTCGATGCAACCCCATGGGGGGCGGACTGGGCCTGGAGCCTGCCGCTCATCCTGTTGAATGTCATCATTCACGTCTTCGGCCTTGCCTTCATCTACGACGCGTTCACCGTCCTGTTGCGGGAGACGACGGCTCGCCGCCGGTTCATGATCCGGTTTGCCGAAGTCATGAGCGTCTCCGTGCTGCTGATTGTCGTGCTGCACGGCCTGGAGGCGATCACCTGGGCCGTCGCCTATCTTGCACTGGGTGCGATTCCGGACAGCAAGTCAGCGATGCTCTATTCGCTCGGCGCGATGACCGGATTCGGGGCTGGGAACGTTTCCTTGCCTGCTCGCTGGCAAATGATGGGCGTCCTGCAGTCGCTTGCCGGAGTGCTTCTATTTGGCCTGACCACCGCCTTCATGTTTGCCATGTTCCAAGCGGTGTGGCCCTCGCAGCAACAGCCAACAAGAGACGTTCCCCAGTGTGACAACGGAGACGGAGACGCTGGGCGTTAACTTCCCGAAAATGGGCGCCGCTCTCTCGCTGACGTTCCGGCCGGATGCTGAGGGCACTCTTCGAAGCATAGGCCTTTCTTCCTGCCGTCGACCTGGGTCGGCGACGCGCGATGAAAACCGGCACTCCGAAGTGCCAACACATGGGCTAGCAACACCAGTCGACCCCGACTCAGGCTGCCGGACAGCGGACATTCCGAGAGTCAGCAACGGGCCAACTCCGGTCCTCAGACATCGATCGTCGAATGTCTCCAATGGGTCGGGAGCGGAAGTTAGCTCAAGCGGTAAACCTTCGCTTCATCCGCCTCATCGCGTAGCCCCTTGTACGAAGCGTTGCGCAGCTTGTCGTCGTGGATCCAGCCCCGGAAAGCTCTCGGCCGCCAAGCTACGGCGCCGTCCAGACGATGCCTTTGCCGCCGATTCCGCGGCAGGCCTGGCGACCTTCATCTTGTCGGGCTGCTTACGCAGGCCGAGTCATGAGATACTGCCAGACGCCCTCGGCTCACATCATTTTGCAGATGGTCTTCTGTTCAGGGCATCCCTGGAGTGCGCCACAGCCTTGCAGCATGAGCATGCAGGACACGATCCCGAAGGCAATCACGCAGGAACGAAGTTTCATCACGTTAGCCTTTCGAGATGCACGTCCTGCGGTGCCGGGCTCGAGCAGGTCGCCCTTGCCACCGGATCAAGGTGAGCACGACCAAGTTCCGCTTGTTCGGCAAGTTACTGTTCGCAGTTTTCACCCGG
>JAKFCC010000188.1:0-44749 GCA_036676795.1 Gemmatimonadota bacterium | reverse complement strand
AAGTGGAAAAACCTGGTGGCGAAAGATTCTGGCCTTCGCCGGTCCAGGCTATCTGGTAGCTGTCGGGTACATGGATCCGGGAAACTGGGCTACCGATCTGGCTGGCGGATCGCAGTTCGGGTACACGCTGCTTACGGTGATCCTCATGTCGAACCTGATGGCGATTCTGCTTCAGGGGCTCTCGTCGAAACTGGGTATCGTAACGGGACGGGATCTGGCACAGGCATGCAGGGATCACTACAGCCGGCCCGTATCCTTTGCGCTGTGGATTTTGTGCGAGCTCGCCATTGCCGCGTGCGATCTTGCCGAGGTCATCGGCTCCGCCATTGCCCTCAATCTCCTGTTCGGGATCCCTCTCCCAATGGGCATAGCAATCACCGCGCTGGACGTTCTCCTCGTTCTGTACCTGCAGAACAAGGGATTCCGCCTGCTCGAGGCTCTTGTTATCGCCTTGGTCGCAACAGTCGGGGCCTGCTTCCTGTTCGAGATGATGCTTGCCCAGCCGCCAATCGGTGACGTGCTCCGCGGATTCATTCCATCGCGCGAAATCGTCATGAACTCCTCGATGTTATACGTCGCGGTGGGCATTCTCGGCGCCACTGTCATGCCTCACAACCTGTACCTGCACTCGTCCATCGTACAGACGCGAAAATACGAAGAGACGACCGCCGGAAAGAAGGAAGCTGTCAAATTCGCATTCATCGACTCGACGCTCGCGCTGTCGATTGCCCTGTTCATCAATGCCGCGATTCTCATAATTGCAGCCGCGACATTCCATACATCAGGGCACAATGAAGTCGCCGAAATTCAGGATGCCTACAAACTGCTCACTCCCCTGCTAGGCGCGGGTGCAAGCACTGTCTTCGCGCTCGCCCTCCTGGCGTCCGGGCAGAATTCTACGCTGACGGGGACACTCGCGGGCCAGATCGTGATGGAGGGATTCCTCAACCTTCGCCTTCGCCCGTGGCTGCGCCGCCTGATTACCCGCTCAATTGCAATCGTCCCGGCAGCCATCGTAGCCATCATCTATGGAGAGAGTGGGACGGCGAAGCTGCTTATCCTCAGCCAGGTCATCCTCAGCATGCAGCTTTCGTTCGCCGTGTTCCCGCTCGTCAGGTTCACTTCGGACAAGGTCAAGATGGGAGAGTTTGTAAATCCAGCCTGGCTCAAGTTTCTCGCTTATCTTGTTGCCGTGGTTATCGCCAGCCTCAACATTTGGCTACTCATTCAAATAGTCCTCGGGGGGACAGGCTGATGTACAAGCGCATCCTGGTCACGCTCGAAAACTCCCCGTACGATGAAGTGATTATCGAGCACGTGCGGAAGCTCGCAAAACTTTGCGCTTCGACGCTCGTCCTGATCCATGTGGCAGATGGCTGGGTCGCGCGGAATGTGACCCAGCTCAAGCTCAGGGAATCGGAGGAAATGCAGCAGGACAGGGCATATCTGGAAAAGATCGCCGCTTCGCTCGACAGCGATGGAATCGACGCTGAGCCGCTTCTTGCCAGCGGCGAGCCTGCAGACGAGATCGCGGCCGCTGCTGAACGCGAGGGGTGCGACCTGATCGCCATGACGACGCATGGCCACAAGTTTCTCAATGACATGCTCCGCGGCAGTGTGGCGAACAAGGTTCGGCACAACTCGATGATACCTGTGCTCCTTGTGCGTGGAGCGCCGCGCGAGAAACAGGCGTGACCGCGTCGCGCCGCATTGAACCGCTCACGGGTCCGGTAGAGGACTATCTCAAGGCGATCTACGAGCTCGAGCGCGGATCCGCAGTTGCGAATACATCCGAGATCGCGCAGCGTCTCGAGATAGCGCCGGCATCGGTGAGCGGGATGATCAAGCGGTTGTCGGATCAGGGGCTGCTTTCATACGAGCCCTACCGTGGCGTGCGGCTGACCGCAGAAGGAAGACGTGCCGCACTGCGCACGCTCCGGCGCCACCGGGTGATCGAGGCATACCTGTCGATCGCACTCGGGTATCCGTGGGATCGGGTGCATGATGAGGCCGAGCGGCTGGAACATGCTGCGTCCGATGAGCTGATAGACAGAATGGCGGTGGCAATTGGAGAGCCGATTGTGGATCCCCACGGTGCTCCGATACCCAGCAGGGAAGGAACGATCGACGAACGCGAATACCACTCTCTTGCCGACGTCGCAGCAGGTTATTCGGCCCGCGTGGTTCGAGTCAGCGATGACGATCCAAGAATGCTGCGTTATCTCGCGGAGCTTGCCATCATCCCCGGCGCCGAGGTCACACTCGTGTCCCGTGAACCCTTTGGCGGGCCGATCACGGTCACCATTGCGGAAACTCAGACTGTCATTGGTCCCGCACTTGCCGCGCAGGTGCTGGTTGAACCTCTGCCTCACGCCGACCAGCCGGCCTATTAGTCCGGAGGCGGAGAAACCGGGTCGGAAAGGTTCTCGGTGGAGTTGAGGACGCGGTTGGCATTTTCGCGGTCGCTCACCGAAGCAAGTCGACGCTGGTAGGCGTCGCGGGCAAAGGGTCTCACCAGGTTCCACTCACCATGCCGTGCGCTGAGATCGCCATTCCATCCGCGCTGAACTTCGTGCTCCACAGTCTCGAATGACTTTCCCTGGTATTCCGGATTCTGGCCCGCGAAATGGCCAAGCCGGTATGCAGGGCGGACATCCTCGTACGACCGCTCGATCAGCCTGTGTGGGCTTGCCTCGTAGGCGGTTCGGTATTGAACGTCGTCATCGTGGCTCAGGTCACCGCCACGCTCTCTGTGCGTCCTCGCTCCGAACGCAAATTCAGCGGTAGTCTCTGGCAGATCATCGTCATGCTTCATGTGACCTCCGTAATGCCGGTTCAGGCCTGCACTTTCAGGGCCGCTTGGCCTGATGCCTTGACACCGTGGATGCCACATGAGCTTCATTCATCCAATGGTGAAAGCGCGAATTGGTACACAGGGCTGGAACTATGATGCGTGGGTGGGCCCGTTCTATCCCGAAGGAACCAGGCCCACGGATTTTCTTTCAGTCTATTCCCGCGCATTCACGACCGTCGAAGTCGATTCGACTTTCTACGGAATTCCCGCGGCGACCACCATTCGGAGCTGGTACGATCGGACGCCGGCCGACTTCGTCTTTGCCCTGAAGCTGCCGCAGGAAATCACCCACGAGCAGCGCCTGAGAGATTCAACAGGAGCAACTAAGGAATTCTTCATGCGAATCAGGGAGCTGCGAAGCAAGCTCGGTCCGGTACTGGTTCAGATGGGTCCGGATTTCGGGCCCTCGGAGCTTCCAGCGCTCGTCGATTTCCTGGGGAGAATACCCGAGGACGTGAAGGTGGCAATCGAGTTCCGGCACCGCGGATGGATTACGGACGGAGTGCTTGCGCTCCTCCGGGAACGAAATGTCGCGCTCTCCCTTGTCGATGGGCGCTGGATTCCACGCAAGACGATGATTGCACTTGCCAGCCGGCCGACTGCGGACTTTGCATACATTAGATGGATGGGGCCGAACCGGGACATTGTAGACTATTCCCGCGTGCAGGTAGATCGTACGCGCGAGCTGGAGCAGTGGACGTCCGCCATGGCCGGCCTCGCGCAAAACGGCGTGAAAGAAATCTTCGCTTATGTTGCCAACCATTTTTCCGGACACAGTCCGGCTACTGCACGTGAAATCCAATCCATGCTGGGGCAAACCCCTGTCGCGCCGGACCAGCTTGGCGAGCAGCTGGCTTTTCTGTAGCCGACAGTAATGCAAACACGAAAGTGGGTTCTGGTTGGTGTAAGCGTCCTTCTTGCCTCCATCTTCACCTGGCTTGGGTTCTGGCAAATCCGACGGCTGCACGAGAAGCAGCGATACAATGAAACTGTGGCATCGCGCCGGTTTCTCCCGCCAATTCCATTCGACTCGATACCTGCCGATACCAGCAAGTCAAAGTTTCAGCGGGTAACACTGACCGGGACATATGATTATCAGAACGAGATTGTCTGGACACTTCGAGGGCGGGATGGTTCGCCCGGCGTAAATATCCTGACTCCTCTGCGTCGGCCGGGCACCGACACAGCGGTGCTGGTGAACCGCGGCTGGGTGTATTCGGCTGACGCTACCGGCGTCGATCTCGGCCAGTGGAAGGAAGCGGGGTCGCTCGCGGGGGACGCCTACATTCTGCCACTCAAAGGCAGTGGCGGCTCGGATCCCGCCTGGATCAAGGGAAGATCTTTCAGGAACCTGGACCTCGCGGAGTTGCGTCGGGTTTTCCCCTACCCGATTGCGCCCGTTTTTGCGGTTCTTACGACCGCTCCGGTTGACTCTGTAAGGACGCCTCCGCGCGTCACGCTCATCCCGCTGGATGACGGACCTCACCGAAGCTACGCGTTTCAGTGGTTTTCGTTCGCCGCGATCTCTATTATTGGGGCATTCATCTTTACCCGCAAAACATGACCGGTCACGAGCTCGCTAGCGAAGTCGAAGCACGGGATGTCGCTGAGGCCGCACGCGAAACCGAGTGGGAGCATCCGAGTTTTGTTGCAGAACTGTTCCTCGGGCGATTCAGGCCCGAGCTGATACATCCCCATCCCGAAGAAGATCAAGCGGAGCGCGAGCGTGCCCGCCCGTTCATGGAAAAACTGCGCGCATTCATGGAACGCGTGGACTCCGACGAAATCGACCGCACAGGAGAGATACCCGAGGCGCTTGTCCAGGAGCTCAGGGACATGGGAGCGTTCGGGATCAAGATCCCGAGGGAATACGGTGGGCTGGGACTTTCGCAGATGTCGTACATCCGCGCGATGCAGCTCGTTACCTCCAAGGACGGATCGCTTACAGCACTTCTTTCGGCGAGCCAGTCCATTGGAGTTCCGCAGCCGCTCAAGCTTTTCGGTACAGACGAGCAGAAGAAGAAGTTCTTTCCACGGCTGGCCAAGGGCGCGATCTCGGCATTTGCACTAACCGAAACCGATGCCGGTTCGGACCCGGCAAACCTGCGAACGATCGCCACACCGAGCGAGGATGGAAAACACTTCATTCTCAACGGCGAAAAACTGTGGTGCACCAACGGGACGAGAGCGGAGCTGTTCGTGGTGATGGCGCGCACTCCGGACGTAGTCGTCAAGGGCAAGAGCAAGAAACAGATCACGGCATTCATTGTCGAGGCAAGCTCGCCGGGCGTCGAGGTTGTGCACCGCCTGCGCTTCATGGGACTGAAGGCAATCGAGAATGGAGTAATTCGATTCACCAACGTTCGCGTGCCCAGAGAAAACATCCTTTGGGGCGAAGGCAAGGGTTTGAAGCTGGCCCTGGTAACGCTCAACACAGGACGGCTGACTCTTCCGGCCGGCTGTGCGGGCGCGGGAAAGCAAATGCTGCGCGTTGCGCGCACCTGGGCGAGCGAGCGCGTCCAGTGGGGGCAGCCAATCGGCAGGCATGAAGCGGTTGCGCGCAAGATTGCCCGCATCGCCGCGGATACCTTTGCCATGGAGGCGGTGGCGGAACTCGCTACCGCGCTTTACGAAAAGGGCGGTTACGATATTCGGCTCGAGGCGGCGATCGCGAAGATGTACAACTCCGAGGTGGGGTGGAGAATCGTCGATGACACTCTCCAGATACGGGGTGGCCGCGGATACGAAATGGCCGAGTCACTCGAACGGCGAGGTGAGCGACCGATCCCGATCGAGCGCGCAATGCGCGACTTCCGGATCAACCTGATCTTCGAGGGATCATCGGAGATCATGCGCCTGTTCATCGCGCGTGAAGCCGTTGACCATCACTTCAGGCTTGCGTTCGACATGGTGAAGCCGGGCGTGTCGCTGAAGCAGCGCATTTCCGCGGCGGGTCGCTCGCTGCCGTTCTATGCAGCATGGTATCCGTCACGCTGGGTGAACGCCGGAAGGCTGCAGCGGTTTGGCGAGTTCGGCAAGCTCGCGCGCCATATGCGCTACATCGAGCGCGCAACGCGGCACCTCGGGCGCGCGATATTTCACGCCATGGTGCGCTACGGGCCAAAGCTGGAACGCAGGCAGATGGTTCTGTTTCGCGCCGTCGATATTGGCGCCGAGCTGTTCGCGATGTCTGCATCGTGCGTGCGGGCGCAGATGCTGAAGAAGAATGGCCAGCCGCAGGCTGTCGCACTCGCCGATGCGTTCTGCATCGAGGCGCGTCAGCGCATCTCGTACCTGTTCAAGCATCTTCACAACGAGAACGACAAGAAGCTCTACAAGCTTTCCCGCGCAGTGCTGGATGGAGACCACGCCTGGCTCGAGCAGGGAATCGTGGATGCGGTGTCGAATCACTC
Source organism: Gemmatimonadota bacterium (assembly GCA_036676795.1). Lineage (GTDB taxonomy): Bacteria > Gemmatimonadota > Gemmatimonadetes > Gemmatimonadales > Gemmatimonadaceae > UBA4720. Next base: position 38,482 of record JAKFCC010000188.1, on the reverse strand, counting down.
ACAAGAAAAAAGCGGCGTCTCCGAGGAGACGCCGCACTATGCACTGTCCGTCTGAGCTGAACTAGGCTGCCGAGGTCGCTACTGCATCTCCCTTTGCAGTGAGTCCAAAGTAGAGCAGCGCAGCTGCGAGCACGATGTGCAGCCAGCGGTCGTTTCCGCCAAGCGGAACGAGTCCGAACCCGTCGGGTGCAACGAATCCGAGAATGGCCAGAACGAGATAGATGGCTCCAGCCATCGTGGCGTACGACTTGGCACCGGACCAGCTTCTCGCCGCCGCCAGCCCCCAGACTCCGAACAATAGATGGACAACGTTGTGCAGGAGATTTACTGGAAACAGGCCGAGCACCATTCCCGGCGTTTCAACATCCATTTCCATTCCGCCGGGCGTTATGAATCCGACGATTGCAACGAGTATGAAAACAATTCCAAAGATTTGGGCTACCCTTTGAACCGTTGTCATTCATTTCTCCAGTGTGTGGGGAAGACGAGGAACCGTTCTAAGGTATGATGAATTTTCGCAAATCGCCACAATAAACGGGCGACATCTGTTTCGGTCCTGCTCTATAGAAGCGTTCCGCGGAGAATCAGCAATGCCACGGTGAAGTAAATGCTCAGGCCGGTGACGTCTACGAGCGTGGCGACGAACGGCGCAGATGCACTCGCGGGATCGAATCCGATTCGCTTGAGAAGGAATGGGAGCATCGAGCCGGCCAGCGAACCGAATGTCACAATGCCGGTAAGTGCAGCGGCGATCGTCACAGCGAGCAGCATGTAGTGCGGCCCGTAATCGTACAGCCCGGACTGGTGCCACACGACTACGCGTATGAAGCCAAGCGTGCCGAGAATTGCACCGAGAAAGATTCCTGACGGCAGCTCGCGCATCGCGACACGCCACCAGTCGCGCAGCCTCACTTCTCCGAGCGCCATTGCGCGGATGATCAGCGACGTTGCCTGCGAGCCGGAATTTCCACCCGAGCTCATGACCAGCGGAATGAAGAGAGTGAGCGCGAGCGCCTTCTGAAGCTCAATCTCGAAATGCTGCATCGCCGACGCCGTGAGCAGCTCGCCGATGAACAGGACGCCGAGCCATGGCGCACGCTTGCGAATCATCCCCATTACCGAGATCGACATGTATGGCTCATCGAGCGCTTCCATGCCGCCGAATTTCTGCGAGTCCTCGGTGTGCTCCTCGACCAGTGCATCGATCACGTCGTCGACGGTGACTACGCCGAGTATGCGCATTGACTCGTCAACTACCGGTATAGCCACGAGATCGTAGTTTCGAGTGAGCTGCGCGACGGCCTCGCGATCGGCATCGGGCCGCACGGACACGACTTCGCCCCACGCAACATCTGACACCCTGGTCCCTTCCTGGGCCGCAAGCAGTTCACGCAGCGACATGACGCCCTGCACGCGTCCCTCGGTGTCGGTTGCGTAAATGTTGTACATCGCCTCGCGACGCCCTCCGCGCGCAATGCGCCTTACTCCTGCCAGCGCATCCTCGACGGTCATGTCCTCGGGAACAGACACGAATTCCGTGGTCATGAGACCGCCGGCGGTATCCGGATCGTACGCGAGAAGCTGCTCGGTTTCATGCCGCGCGGCCGCCGGAATCTCGGAAAGAATCTCGTCGATGCTCTCGTCTTCAAGCTCCTCGAGTGCGTCGGCGCGATCGTCCGGATTCATCTCGCTGACGAGAGCCGCAGCCTCGCGCGGCGTCATCTCCTCGAGCAGCTCCGTCCGCAGGTCTTCGTCGAGATACTCGAGCACGTCAGCAGCACGTGCGGCGGGCAGCACCTTCAGCAGGCGGGCTACATCTTTACGCTCGAGTGTTTCGGCAATGTCCGCGAGATCTGCTGCGTGCAGCTCTTCAGTCTCGACCGCCACAGTGTCGGGAGCTTCATCGAGCAGCGCAAGAATGTCGGGGGCCAGAAGCGCCGCCAATCCGGGCGCCTCCACGTCGTTAGGGAGCGGGACGCGCAGCGGAGTGTGGCGCGGATTCGTCACACGACCAGCGGCAGGGAACGGCTGTCCTGCTTGAAATCCGTTACCTGATAGCCGGCAGTGCTGACGGCCTCACGGATCTGCTCAGGAGTAACTGTTCCGTCGTGATCGATCACGGCGCGGCCGAGCGTAACATCGGCGCGCGAAATTCCCTTGATGCCTGACAGCGCCGTGAACACTGCGCGCACGCAGTGGACACATGTCATACCCTGAATGTTCGCTGTCGTCTTCATGGGGCATAATATACTAATTGCCACCCGGAACGGCCGGGGCGGGTGCGGCCGATTTCTTTCGGCTGACCAGTGTCTTTTCGAGACCGGCGGCGAAGGGTTCGTAGCGCGACCCCGGATGCCAAAGCACCCATCCGTCATATCCTGCGTCGTAGATGCCTTTCTTCTGGGCTTCAATTTCAGCGGGCCCATATTCCGGCTTCCCAAGGGAGAATGCCTGAATCCATGGGCGTACTCTCTCACCCTTGATGCCAATGGCATCGTTGCGCTGCTTCGCGCGCAGAATTGCCGTGTACTGAATCTTGTAGGGCTCGGCGTTCGGCCGGGCAATTCCAAACGATCCGCTGGGATAGTGCGACGGGTACGTCATCGGCAGAAGAACATCGACGGACTTGGCAAGCGGCTCCCAAGCCTGGCCGATTTCCAGTGCCCCGTTCACGGTGGTGACCAGCCCGAAAATATCCGCCGTGGTCCGGACACCGAGCTTGTCGAGACGGCGATTCGCCAGCTGGAGAAATTCCGCAAGCGCCGCTGACTTTGAGCGGCCATTCTGTTCCGGGAAAACCTGCGGCGGCAGGCTCTTGTAGGGCTCCGGAAAGCGAATGTAATCGAACTGAACTTCGCCGAAGCCGAGACGCACTACCTCTTCTGCGACCCTGAAATTGTATTCCCAGATGGAATTTGCATATGGATTCACCCAGGTCAGTCCCTTCTTGTCGCGCCATGGTGAACCGTCGGGCTTCCGGATTGTTTGACCCGGGTTCAGTCTCGCCGTGACGGAATCCTTGAACACAACGATGCGTGCAATCGGAAGGACGCCGTGCGCACGAATTGTATCGAGGAGTGCCTTCATGTCCGGAACCATTGTCGATGTGCCCTGGTTCTTCTGCACCATCGGATCAGAGGACCGGTAGTTCAGGCCGAACTCGTCCTTTACGTCGATGACGAACGCATTGATTTCCGTGCTGTCGGCCAGTGCCAGCAGTTTGGTCATCCGCGCCCTGCTCTGGGATGCAAACCTGTTGATGTAAAGCCCGCGAATCACCGGATCCGGCGCAGACTGCAGCTCACCCATGGATGCCGCTCCCGGCGATGCAGCTACCGGGGAAGTCGAGGATGCAGCCGCAATGACTCCTCCCTTGGGCACACTCGTGGCTGCAGGAGCATCTTTCTGGCTGCAGGCAGTAACAGCAAGGATCAGGACAGGTAGATAGCGCATTTTTTCTCGGACGGGTGAGGCGAAGCGGGGACCAGCATGCCTTGCAGTATATTTGCCACCAGGACTATAAACCTACAGTACTGCCATGACCCAACCTAAATCACCCCGGCGCATCAGCGATACCCACCACGAAACGTCGCAGATCATGATGCCCCAGCATTCGAACAACCTCGGCCATGTCTTTGGCGGAGTCATACTGGGAATGATGGATACAACGGCCGCGGTGTCCGCCATCCGGCACTCTCGCCAGACCTGTGTCACGGCTTCAGTGGACCGGGTGGATTTCCGTGAGCCCATCCATGTCGGCGATCTCGTGATCATGAAGTCGAGCGTGAACTTCGTCGGCAAGACCTCGATGGAAGTCGGGGTCCGCATCGAAACCGAGAACCTCATTACGGGGGTTAGAAGGCACACCAATTCCTGCTACCTGACCTTTGTTGCAGTGGACCGAAATGGCAGGCCGGTAGCGGTCCCGCCAATCACCCCCGAAACAGAAGATGAAAAGCGGCGCCATGAGGCCGCAAAAGGTCGGAGAGCACGCCGGCTGGAAGAAAGAAAGGCCGAAGCGAGCTTCGACCAATAGTCCTGATCTGGGGCACAGGCTCTGCACACCCTTGGACTCATGAACAAATTGTTCACGCTGGATCAGGCCAACAGGATGCTCCCGCTGGTACGGCGGATTGTCGAAGATGCAGTCCGTGATTACTACCGGTGGCAGGACCGGGTGCGGGAGTTCGAAGTGGCCTCCCTGAGAAGCACTGTAGACAATCCCGATCCCATCGCAGTGGAGCTTGAAAAGGATGTTCTCAGGCTGGCTGAAAGCATCGACAGCTACATGCATGAGATCGGGCAGCTGGGTGTCGAGATAAAGAGCATCGACGGTGGCGTTGTGGTATTTCCCGCAGAAGTTGACGGGAAGGCGGTATCATTGTCATGGAAGCTTGGCGACGAACGGGTGGAATACCCTCAATACAATTTTCAAAATGGCTGACATCAGACCCTTTCAAGGCCCCGACGGAACACGCTGGGGTGTAGAGATGAAGCTCCCGAGCTCGAGCCGGATCATGGTTGTCTTCTATCATCCGAACGGCAACACCGCGCGTCTCGATCGGTACGCTTGGTTCAACTGGACCGGACCCGAATCGCGCAGCGTGACGTCGCGAATCAATCCGGCCGCGGCCGCAAAGAAAATCACTGACGAAACTCTGAGGCTTTTGTTCAGGCGCTCGGCGCCTGTTGCGACAGGGACAACAGCCTACGACTCCGGCTTTTAGCTCCTGCTTCTAGCCGTCAGCACGGGCGGGTTGGGCATAGTCCACGGCACCTAGCTGTCGCCGGTGCCTGTGCGAAATAATTTTTGTCGCATGACGGCCGACGCCAGACGGTGCCTTAGGACTACGCCCAACCCGCCTCCCTCTCAGGCGGAGCATCAAACCTCCAATCCCCCGCACTGATCTACTTCGACTCGGTCCAGTTCAACGTCTTATCTATAGTATTGACCGAGACTGAGTGATATGTGGGCCGCGCCTGGCGATAAATGCGCATCGCCATCGCTTTACCCCAATCAGTTTTGGCGAGATCGGCGTATAGAGGCGCGATCAGCTTGCGACGACCCTGCGACGTGAGATAGTGCTCCAGCGCAGCGAACGCAGGTTCGTACCGGTTGCGTATAGCGATCTGAAACCAGGCAAAAAGAATTTCACTGTTTCCGCTCTGAGTCAGGCGGAAAGCACGATCCAGTTCGCTTAGACGCGCCGCTGCTATTGTGTCGGGCAACGCTCGCAAAAAGTGCAGCCATTCCTGCGTTGACCACGATGCTGTTTGCAGAGAGGCAGGCGCGGCTCCCCCCTTCCATGACGTGACCGCCTGATCCACGGCGTTGAAAGCCTCGGATGAAACTGCGGGGATGTTCGCTGGAATTCCCGGTTCGTACACCCATTGCTGCACACCAATGCGACTCTCTTCGTCTCCACGCAGGAGCTTTTCGCGCATGTAGGAAACCATTCGCTCCGAGCTCATCGGCTGAAAGGAGAAGTGGTCGAAGTAGTCCCGGAGAAATGCATCCAGCCGTGCTCTGCCAACGACTGACTCGACGGTCTCCAGAAATGCATTGCCCTTTTCGTAGGCGATGTTGCCAGTCGCCTCGTCGGGGTCACGCCCTTTCAAATCGAGCTTCAACCGGGTGTCAGGTGCCGCAGCGCCGCCTGCTTCCACAACGGCCTTGTGCATGTCCTGCCTGCCGAGCACGCGGAGCATGTCGGTGTAACGCTTGCCGCGCAGCTCCTCCATGATCCTGTTCTCGAGATAGACAGTGAATCCTTCGTTCAGCCAGAAATCGTTCCAGGTGGAATTCGTGACGAGATTCCCCGACCATGAGTGCGCGAGCTCGTGCGCGATCAGGCTTACGAGTGATCTGTCGCCGGCGAGCACCGTGGGCGTTGCAAAGGTGAGCGTGGGGTTTTCCATTCCGCCGTATGGAAATGACGGGGGCAGGACAAGGATGTCGTAGCGACCCCAGCGATATGGTCCAAAAAGCTTTTCGGCCGCAGCGATCATTTGATCCACTTCACCGAATTCCGATGCGGCTTTGTCTGCCACCGTTGGTTCCGCATAGATGCCGGTGCGTGGTCCAATGGCGCGGAATGCGAGATCTCCCACCGACAACGCGATGAGATAGGGCGGAATCGGGTGCTCCATTCGGAATCTGTACGCGACCAGTCCGCGCGAGTCTCTTGCTCCGGCCGAGCCAACGTGTGCGGCACTCATTACCGCCCGCATGCCTTCGGGAACGTGGATCGTCGCGTCATAGGTCTGGCGCTGTCCCGGAGAATCCTGCGTGGGGATCCAGGTGCGAGTAAGAATCGATTGTCCCTGTGTGAACAGGAAAGGCATCTTGCGGCCGGCGGTCTGAGCCGCGGTGAGCCACTGAACTGCCGCAGCATCAGGTGACGTCTCGTAGTCTATCACCAGGGTGTTGTCGGACGAAGCCAGAGCAATTGCGAGCGGCGATCCGAGTATCGGATCAGCTGCTCCGATCCTGAACCCCAGAACCTGGCCGCGCGAATCGGTCACGCTTTTTATCGTCAGATCCCGAACGTCGAGAATGATGCTGTCGGCGCCGGGTGACCGCTCGAAGTTGAGCCGGGCGGTGCCCGAAATCCGCTGCGAGGAAAAGTTCGGCGTGAGGTCCAGCGACACATGTGTGACACGAGCCTCGTCGAGCTGCGCATACGAATGATGGTCATGCGGAAGCGGGGCGAGGGAAGCGGTCGTGGGCCGCTGACCCAGGGGAGTGCAGGCAAGAACAGCGGCCGCCCCGATCGGCGCCAGGCGTGCAATGTTGCTCATTGGTCTCTCATTGGTGATGAATTTGAATGCCAAGCCATGACGATCCTAGGGAATATCATGCCACATTGCCATGCCCGTGTGGCTGAGGCGCTTTCCTGACACTGAGCCGTATGCCGGGCACCATGATTGCCTCTGCGGTGTACTCAATGGAAAGGAGAAATCATGATAGCAATCAATAGGTTTGGAAGAACTGCATTGGCCGTGGCGATGATCGCCACTGCGACAGGCTGTGCGAATACCGGTGGACTGGGAGAAATTCTGGGCAGCGTGCTCGGCGGCGGCTCGCAGAGCGGGCAGGTAACTGGAACTGTCCAGAGCGTGGACACGCGCAATATGATCGTGAACATTCGTCAGACGAACGGTCAGAATGTCGCCCTCACCTACGATAATCAGACCCAGGTTGTCTACCAGAATCGCAACTATGCCATCACGGATCTGGAAGCGGGAGATCAGGTCACTGCAACGGTGCAGAGCGTGAACAATGGATATTATGTCACACGTGTCGATGTCAGCGCATCTGCCAACACGACTGGTTCAACCGGCACCGCAAACAGTCAGGCCATGGCAGGAACTGTCCGCCAGGTCGATGTCAACAATGGGTGGTTCACCCTCAACTCGACGAATCAGGGAACGATCACGGTGACCATGCCGTACAATCCCACGCGCGCAGACCTGACCAAATTTCAGAACCTGCGTTCCGGCGACTACGTCAGCATGTATGTCACTTACCTCAACAGCACTCGCGTAGAGCTGGTTCGTTTCAACTAGGCAGCTTGCAGAAAAAAAGGGGCGGCGAGAGATCTCGCCGCCCCTTTTTGCTGCCCGTTGAACAACCCCCTTATCGCGCCGCTCGTGCGATGAACTCCCAGCGGGTTATGACGCCGGCAACAATCACTATCTCATCAGGGCGAATCTGGGTGCCGCCGACAACACGTCCGGTCGCGGCCATTTCCATCATGACGTTCATCCGCCGCGGGTCGGGTGCTCCAGCTATGGACGCACTGATGAGCGAGCCGATGCTCCCGCCCAGCGCCGCCGCCAGCGCTTCAGCATCCCGCCGTGCCGCAACAGATGCTTCGGCGAGCGCAGTGCGCCGCGCTTGATCTGCGATCGATGACTCGAAGTGCACCGTTTCCACTCCGGTTCCGCCTTTCGACAAGGCCGCATCGATGATCTTTCCGACCTGATCCAGCTTTGCGACTCGGACCCTCACTACAGTACGAGCGGCATAGCCACGCGGTCTAGGATCTTCGCGGCTTACAGGAGTTTCGTAGTCCGGGCCCACATTGTAGCTGGCCGTGGTCACCGACGAGTCCTGGCCGAGTTTCCTGAGTGTGTCGCGAACAGCCTGGATCGTTCGCGAATTTGCCGCGGCGGCGTTTGCAGCAGATGCTGCCTTGGTCGACACGATCAGGTGAATTGTTGCGCGGTCGGGAGCAACACGCTGTTCGCCCGTGCCTACAGTCTCGATCTGGGGCGGAGATGCGGTTGCGTTGGTTTGAGCGCCTGCGGGGACTGCTACGGCTGCAGCGAATGCGAGAGAGAAAATCAGTTTGCGCATCGACTCCTCGAACGATTACTCGGCGATTGCCTGAGTGGATTGAAAGGGTATCTCGATCTCCATGCCATCGCGTGCTATACCCGTATTGGAAAAAACGTTCCTTGCTTCACTGAGCAGGTCGCTGTTGTCCCGCGAGTACCGGGCGGAAAGATGGGTGAGCACCAGCTGGCGTACTCCTGCCTGTTTTGCCACCTCGGCAGCTTCACGGGCTGTTGAATGACCCGTCTCGACAGCGCGTGCGGCCTCTTCATCGGCAAAGGTTGCTTCGTGAATGAGCAGGTCAGCACCCGCGGCATTTTCAATTGTGGTCAGGGACGGACGGCAGTCGCCGGTGATGACGACAGTCCTGCCCGGTCGTGTTGGACCCACGAGCACTGACGGCTGGATCACCTCGCCATTCTCGAGTGTGACAGGAAGTCCTCTGTGGATCTGTCCCCACATCGGCCCTTCCGGTATTCCGAGCTCGCGGGCGAGGTCCGGATTGAATCTTCCAAGCCGCGTTTCTTCGACGAGCGCGAAACCCATGGCAACCGTGCCGGCGTGATCTACGCTGAATGCACGCAACTCGTAGCCCTGGCGCTTGAGCGCGGATCCGGGTTCGATTTCGATGAACTCGATGGGGAAGTGCTGTTTTTCACTGCCCAGTGAAATCGCCCGGCGCAGGAATTTTTCGCTGCCCGGCGGACCGTGCAGGCGCATTGGATCGGTCCGTCCCTGGAGGGCGAGCGTTCTGCAAAGCCCGATGATTCCGAGGATGTGATCCGCGTGCAGGTGTGTGAAGAAGACGTCGATCAGCGCGAAGCTGATGCCGTAGCGCATCATCTGGCGCTGCGTGCCTTCACCACAGTCGAACAGGAGTGTCTCCCCCTCGCGCACGACTGCGATGGAAGTGACGTTCCGCTCAACGGTTGGACGCGAGGCGGAGGTACCCAGAAAGCGAACGGACAGCGACATGGCGAAATATAGACGCCACCGCCAGCATTCCGGGCATCGACCTAACCTGCTGTCCCCAATCAAGTTAGGACCGCGCGCCTTGACATTTGGCGCAGATGAGGTAGCTTGAATGAGTACTGAGGCCCCGCGGATCCTTCAGCGGGGCTTTGTGTTGTGACCCGAATGCGACGGGGAGCAGCCCTCGAGTTGAGGATCAGCCATCGCAAATCGGGGCTGTAGCTCAGCTGGGAGAGCGCACCGTTCGCATCGGTGAGGTCAGGGGTTCGATCCCCCTCAGCTCCATTGTTAGAAAATTGAAATGCCCGCCGCTGTTCGGTAGGACGTAGAGTTCCAATGACAGCGAGCGTGGCAAAGTTTTGCGGCTCAAGCCGCCATAAACGACGCCGCCGATCTTAAGTGATCGAGCGGCGTTTTGATTTGTGCGACGCCAGTGCGGAACTTCTACTGCAGCAGCGCCCTGATGTCGGCCCGCAATGCTGTGAACACTTCAGCATTGAAGCGATTCTCCTGCGCCTCGGAGTCTCCCACGAAGTCTCCCATCGCGGTCGCACCCAGCTTGCCGAGAAATCTCAGGATGGCGCTTTCCTGTACCACAATGCCACCGCGATGGTTCAGGATGGTTTGCGCGCCCGGATTGTCACGCAGGGAAATGCGGAAGGTTGACCCGCTTCCCATGAAGGGCCGCCGGAGCGGTGATCGAATGAAGAATCGCACCGCGGGAGGAAGCTTCCAGTCTGGCTCCTTTTGAAAGCGCATCGCCCATCCGCGCTCTCGATCTGAATCGATATTGACGAATTCCCCTTCCATGTTCGCAACACCCACATTGAAGAGCAGGATCTTCGTGGTGAAATCGACCTTCATCCGCAGCGTATCGGGGATCGATCGCACTCCGCCCTCGAGCGGCATGAAATGCCCGCCCCGTGTGCGGAACCGCATCTGCAAGAGATTGTCGCGACCGCGCACGTCAAACCACTTCGATCCCCGGGCGTCCGTCAGCTGAATGTGGTACCGCGACGGAGAGATGTATTTGTCGAGGTACGCCGCGAAGTCCGGCATTGTCTGCTTGATGCGTTCCGGCCTGAGCCGAATACCCAGGACGATTGTCGTTGCGCCCTCGGCGTCCGGCACGGTTCGCAGGGTGTCCAGTGAGAACAGCCGCCCGAGCGATGCAGTCGCCCGCGGGAAATGCGTGCGGTAGTCGGCACGGAGCGCCGCTGCGGGAACGTTCTCACCGCTCGCCATGAAGCGCGACACGACGTTGGCAAAGTCATTCGCCGATATTTTTCCTGCGCCGAGATCGACGTTCGTCAGCCACTCGAACTCGTCGTCGCTGAGTCTTCTCAGCTGGATGAAGTGTCGTGACTCTCCGATTCGATCCGGGAATGGAACGTTGGTCTTCGGCGAGAACAGGTAGCGGTTGTTGACGTACGATCCCTCTACCGTGAGTGCGCGTATGTTGTCCGAGGAAAACGCGGTCCAGACCGTTGAATCATTGTAGATGCCGGAAGGCGTGAGCGCATATTTGCTCAGCTTGTCGCGGGCAACCACAAAACGGGGTGTACGCTGGACGTTGGTGAACCGCTGGGCGATGCCGCCGAGCAGCTCGTCGGCGTTGGCGCGGGCCTGTGGCAGCGTGGGCCCGAAAGCCGGGGGAACGGCGCGGCAGGCTCCGAGCAGGATGGATCCTGCTACTATAGAAGTGCGCAGGGTGCGGTTGGCGGGTCTCATCAGAGCTGAAAGTTCAATAATCACGGCAGGTTACGATACCCCTCAGCAATTGAATGGAGCCTGCCGGTCGGTTAATTTCCGTATTCCAGAAGTTTTCCTGCCCCTTGGTGTAACTGGCAACACGTCTGACTCTGGATCAGAAGAGTCCTGGTTCGAGCCCAGGAGGGGCAACTGTCGTTTGAGAAGCAACGAGCATTACTGGTCTCGCTCCCACGGGTCGTCGAGCCCAGGAGGGGCAACTGTCCTTTGAGAAGCAAAAAGCTGCAATAAGAGCCCGACAACTCAGACGTTGTCGGGCTCTTTCTGCACTGAGGCTTAACGCCGCCTATTTGTCCGGCTTCACTTCATGCTCGTGATAAGCCGAGTGGAGGTGCACAGGCGCCGCCTTCACCTTGCGCAACCGCAGGTTGAGCATCTCCACGAGCAGTGAGAAGCACATGGCGAAGTAGATGTAACCCTTCGGAATCTTGTGATGCAGACCCTCGGCAACGAGCGCGAGGCCGATCATCAGCAGAAAACTCAGCGCGAGCATCTTTACTGTCGGATGCCGGTTCACGAACCCGCTGATTGCGCCGGCTCCGGCCATCATTACCCCCACCGCAAAGACAACCGCCGCGATCATGATGGGTAGCTGGTCAACCATTCCGACCGCAGTGATTACGGAATCGAGCGAGAATACAATATCCAGCAGCAAAATCTGGACGATTACAGCACCGAAGGACGCAGCTGCCTGTCTCGTTGCCTGTCCCTCGTCGCCCTCTAGACTGCCATGAATTTCGTGAGTGCTCTTTGCCAGCAGGAAGAGACCTCCCGCAATGAGCACCAGGTCGCGTCCCGAAATATCCCGCCCCAGAACGCTGAAGAGCGGATCGGTAAGCTTTACAATCCACGCAAGCGCGAACAGCAGCGCTATTCGCATTCCCATGGCCAGGCCAAGTCCGATCTTCCGGGCCTTGTCACGCTGATCCACCGGAAGCTTTTCAGCGAGGATCGATATGAAAATCACATTGTCGATTCCCAGAACGATTTCAAGCGCGGAAAGGGTGGCAAAAGCCAGCCAGGCGTTTGGGTCTGTTAAAAGCTCGAGCATTCTTTAGGGCTGGAAGATGTGATTAGCGTTCTGCGATCCGTTTCAACGCCTGAACCGCCTCGACAACCTCAGGGTTCGGCAGCGCCGCGGGTGCGACCGCCTTCACGAGCGCGATGTCACGCTCATAAAGATCGTTCCCGAAATGCAGACGGTTGTTGACCATGAACGTCGTCGCATAAACAATGAACACGGGCAGCTTCTTGGTCAACTTGACCGACTGATTGTCGGCATTCGCCTGCATCTTACTCTGCACCTTCGCGTTGTCCCAGCCGAGGACGAACTCGGCGAGCTTGTCGGGCTTCTCCAGGCGGATGCAGCCATGGCTGAAGGCGCGGACATCTTCCTTGAACAGCTCGTGATTCGGAGTGTCGTGCAGGTAGATGTTGAAGTTGTTGGGGAAAAGGAATTTCACGAGCCCCAGGGAATTCTTCGGCCCGGGCCGCTGGCGGATCCGGCGGGCGCTCCCTTCCATGTAAATCTCGTAGTTGTTGGCAGCCATGTATTCGGGCGTCGCCTTCGGAAAAATCTCCTTCTCCGCGATGTCAGGTGTGACGTTCCAGTAGGGACGGAATACCACCGTTTCCATGGAGTCGGCGAAGACGGGTGTGGCTCTGTCTTCGTACTCCTGGCCGACAATGACCTTCATGGCGAGCGCGAGCTGTCCCTTGTCGTACGCCTCCAGCTTGAAGGCCGGAACATTCACGAAGATGTACCGCTGTCCCAGTGAACGGGGAAGCCAGCGATAACGCTCCATGTTCGCGACGATCTGGGTGAGCCTGTATGCGGCAGATTTGTTGAGCGCATCGACCGTTTCCTTGCCGAGCATGCTGTCCACGCCGATCGTGTGACGTTTCTGGAACTCGGCGACCGCCGCGGCAAGGGCCTGGTCGTACACGCCGCTGGTCACGGCACTTCCCGAGTCGGCCGCGAGGATCCCTTCGGCGGCGAGTCGCGCGCGAAGAGCGGCAGCGACTTTTGGATTGATTGCTTCACCAGGCTTTACAGCTTTGGTCGCGGGGACCGTGGGCCATCCGCCCTTTGCGATGATCCTGCGGTAGTTCACCAGCTGCGCCCGGAGCGCGCCATAGTCTTCGTCGGCAGGCCGCATCGTGGAGAGCGATTTATCCAGGGCCTCGACGCGGAGATTCCGAACGAGAGCGCTGTCCACATTTTCTTCCTGCGGGTCGATGTGCCAGGACTGGTTGACCGACTTTGGATTCACCTGACCGGTCAGCATGTCCTCACCAAGCGCAGCATACGATGCCGTCAGGAGAACATCGGCCTCAGCGAGCTGCTGCGCTGTTGGCTTGTCCTGCTTTACGGCGACGATCGCTTTTGCCAGCGCGCCAATCGGATAGACGTCCATCCGCATTCCCTCGCCCTCAGCATTGATCAATGCCTTGGTTAGCGACGTGGTGCGGGCATCGTGGAGCCCGTCATCCGTCAGCCAGAGCGGATTGTTTCCGTAGATCTTGTAGAGTCGCTTTGCGTGGTTCCACTCGTCATCATCCAGCTGCGCCGGCTTGCCGGCCTCTATTCGCTGGGCGAGGGCCGCCTTGATATCGGCGGCGGGGATGCCACGCACCGATTTGAGCTCGGCGGGGGACCAGGTCTGGGCCGTCGCGGAGTCATTGCTGTCGCCTCGCTTGCAGGCGACGGCGCCGGCAAGAATGATTAAAGCCAGAAGTTTTCGCATGCGCTCAACAATGGCGAAACTTGGGCCAGCGCACTTTGCTATCTTTTTCCGGGTAACCCGGCCATCGCTACTGGAGATTCCGATGAAAGCACTGCTCCTTCCTGCCGTTCTCCTGATCCCCTTTGCAGCGCCTGAAGCGGGGGCTCAGCAGTCGTCCGTCCAGATCACCGAATGGACGGTACCCTGGGAGAAGACACGTCCCCGCGATCCCTTCGTGGATGCATCCGGGCGCGTGTGGTTTGTCGGCCAGGCCGGGAATTATGTGGCGAACCTCGACCCGAAAAGCGGGCAGTTCAAGCGGATCGAGGTCGATTCGGGCACATATCCGCACAATCTTGTGATCGACGCGTCCGGAAATGTCTGGATATCAGGCAACCGGAATGGGCGGCTGGTAAAGATTGACCCACGGACGGGAAAGCTGACGACCTACCCGGTGCCCGACATGCCGAAGAGCGATCCGCATACAATGGTGTTCGACGCCAAGGGCGACATGTGGTTTACCATGCAGAGCACGAATGCGATCGGCCACCTTGCCACGAAAACCGGCAAGGTCACCGTGGTCAAGGCGACGGCGCCCCGATCGAGGCCGTACGGCATCCTGATGGACAAACAGCAGCACCCATGGATTGTGGAGTTTGGAACGAACAAGGTCGCCACAATCGATCCGGCGACGATGGCGCTCGCGGAGTATCCGATTGCGCATGAAAAATCGCGGCCGCGCCGTATCGCCATCACATCGGATGGCGTCATTTGGTATGGAGACTACATGCGGGGGATGCTTGGGAAGTTCGACCCGCGCACGAAGACGACTCGCGAATGGCCAATGCCGTCCGGAGCGGGCTCACTGCCATATGGCATGGCATCCGACGACAGGGACAGAATCTGGGTTGCCGAAACGGGAATCCAGCCAAACCGCCTGGTGGCCTTCGATTCGAAAACAGAAAAGTGGGTGTTCAACACCGCGGTGGAGAAGAGCGGAGCTGGAACGATTCGGCACATGGTCTTCCACAAGCCGACACGCACCATCTGGTTTGGCACGGACGCCAATACGATCGGGCGGGCGTCAGTACCCTAGCGTCAGGGAGTGAGCCAGTAGCTCACTTTCAGGAGCAGAATATTTCTGGGTGCTACCGAGAAGAGCCGGTCGAAGTCCCGGTCGAGCGACACACCGTTGTCCACACGGCCGTCATCCCGTGCCTGGGTCCAGACCAGATATAGAGTGGACCCGGGCCGGTACTCCCAGCGCATCACGGCGTTCGAGCGAAGCTGCCTCACATTGAAGTTGGGACTCGGCATCGAGAAATCGGCGACGCCGTCCGGCTGAAGATCAACCGAGTAACGGTTGGTGGCGGGAGTGTATGACAGACGATCGGGTCCAAAAACAGAATAGCGTGCGGCATATCGCGACGCTCCCGGTGCTGTGACTTCCTTGATTTCTCTGTAGGTGCCGCCGCTCACGAATGGCTGGGCGTAAAGATCAAAGGCAAGCGTGGGTGACATTGCAAAGCTCGCCCGCGCGACGAAGGCGCCTGTGGTCTGGTGCAGGTCGCCCATGATGTAGTGCGGAGTTCCTCCCACTGTCTGCGTCCGGATGAACTGGGCCTGATTCCGGTTCCATATCATTCGGGGTGCAAGTGAGAAGGTCGTTGCACCGGAGGGACGGAAGGTGACGCGCGGCATCAGCGCGAAATAGTATCCCGCCTTTTCACGCCACCAGGTTCCGTTGTTCGTGAAGTCATAGCTGACTCGCTGCCGAGAGTTGGTGGCCAGCGACAGGGACCAGTCCGTGTACATCGGCAGCTTCAGTCCCGGACCGCCGCGGAGATCCCATGGAGTGGTAACGGGCAGCCATGTCTGCACGAACAAGGAGCCCGTCGACAGGTTTCGGCCCGTTGCCGCAACTGTTGCATCCAGCGTGTTGCGAAGCAGCTCGCCTCCAAAGCTCCATCCTGGAATCCAGTTGGAGTCGAAGGTCCAGCTGCGCAGCCGAGTTCCGGGCTTGAAATGCCGGTAGCCAAAATTCGCGCGAGTGTAAATCAGGTCCGCGAAAGACTGGAATCCAATGTCGTTCACATCGAATCCCGGCGACCGAACGCCGATGCCGGCTGCCCAGACCCTGCTTCCGGCTATGCGGCGCGTTGTGCTCTCTCCTGCCCATCCATACATGGAAGTCGCAGTTGAATCGAAATCGATGTGGTAGGCGTCCGGCCGCTGAAAGCGGTGCACGGAATTGCGCTTCACCAAATTGATTGCATTGAAATCGCCATGCAGTGCGGAGCCGACCAGCCAGCCGGTGGACTGATACTGGTTGTTTCCAAATCGATGGAACCAGTTTATGCCTGATGTGAATGCCCGGTCCCTGAGGAACTCCAGTCGCGTGTCGGAGAGGTTTCGAATTGTGGAAGTTCCGATGAATCCCACTCCACTTCTTCCATTCCGGAAATCGCGAGTGAGCCGGATTACCGAATAGTTCGTTTGTGGCTCGACGGGCTCACTGGTGATAACTCCCTGAGCGTTCGACACCTCGGCAGACGCTTCTTCGGTGAGAGCGTGCAGGACTCCCAGCCCCCAGCCGCCGCCAGTCTTGCCGGAAAGTTTTGCCGCTGCGAGGATGCGCGCACTTGGCGGCGTGTCCAGGAATCCTCCCGCGGCTACAGACGGGATGCGCTGCGGGGCGCGTCCTATGCGACGCGAGTAGAACATGGAACCTTCCGGCGCGAGTGCCCACCGGAAAATGTCAGAGCCTTCAGTGAAAAACGGGCGCTTCTCGGTGAAGAAGGTTTCGAACGAACCCAGGTTTACGACTGAGGGATCCGCCTCCACCTGACCGAAGTCCGGATTGATCGTCGCAGTCAGGGTGAGATTCGAAGTAATTCCATATTTGATGTCGGCGCCGGCAGACGCTGCCGTGGCATTCCTGGAATAGAACGGGTTTGTCGTTACGCCCGGCTCGCGGGTGAGCTTCGCAAGAGTGTAGGGCAGTACCTCGAGCCGGCGAGGCGCATCGACCACTCTGTCGCCACGCAGCTCGCCATACAGCGACACCACCCGGCCGGTATTCGGGAGGAAGGGGGACCAGAAGGATATCTCGCCGCTGCGTCCATGCTCCCGCACCAGCTGAACTCCCCAGCGCAATGTTTTCGAGTCGCGCGAGCCGGCGTAGCGCAGCTGCGACAGAGGAATTCTGAACTCGGCTGTCCAGCCGAGCGAGTCAATCTGCGTTTCGACTTCCCAGACCGCGTCCCAGGTGAAATCCTCTCGTGTATCGTCCGACATCTGGACGTCCACCTGCGCTCCCCGCGGCGTGGTAAGAAATCCGAACGCCGTGCGGCGGTCCCGGTAGCTGTCGAAATAGACTCCGGCACGGTCGGAGCCCGAGCTCATGTCGTCCCGGCGTGTGAGGCGTGAGATGATCTCGCCCGGCCGGTCATCCAGCATTCGCAGCGCTACATAGACGGCGTCATCGTCATAAACGATGCGTGCGACAGTTCGATAGTTCGCGCGCGTGCCAGGATTCGGCTCACGTTGAATGAAATCGGTCGCGGGATCGGCGCTTTTCCAGACAGCGTCGTCCAGGAACCCGTCGATTTTCGGGGCCTTGCCTGCGCCGTGAATTGCCTGCAGGACCCTGGGGGGTTCACTGACAGCAGACTGCCCCGAAAGCGGGGACGCGAACAAGGCCGCAGCAGGGAAAAGGAGCGGCAACCGGCCGAACCGACGCTTCATCAACATCCATTTATGGGTGCCGCCGGCGGGGGGTCCGGTAAGGCAGGTTTTGGAAGACCCAAAGTGCGGGAGAACCGGATTCTGGTCAAGCGTTTGCATGAAAAGTCTTGTCTGGAAGCACGAATCACTGTATCCTTTGTAAACAGATGGATCACTGCAGTTGCGGTCACTCGCCGACGCAGGGATTCACCTTTCGTTTTTGGGGGGCCGATGATCGGAAAAAATCACGCGACGCGATCGAGTTCGAGATGGCGGCGCCTGAGAAGGCGCGCAGGGCAGGTGGTAGTCCTTTCCGCACTTGTGGTTTCCGGCACGGTATTCACGGTTACCCAGGCCCGTTCGCCCCGCCCTCCCAGCATGGCGGCCCAAGACCCAATTCTTGTAGCTCCTGCCGTAGTCGTAGCAACCAAGCCCAAAATTGCGGATATCGTCGAGATGATTCTGGCTGCTCCGGCCAGGCCGTTCGAGCGCGGTCCGTTCCGGGCGATCCGCGGAGGGGAGCAGGCATTCAGGGTGTCCCAGATCCTCAGGAATTACACGCGGGATCCCGCCAGGGCTGACCGGATTGCGTCCGCTATTGTCGCCGAGGGTACCAAGCACCGGATTTCGCCATCGCTGCTGGTGGGAGTGCTGCTTACTGAAAATCCCTGGCTGGACCCGCGGGCACGCAGCAAAGTCGGAGCCCGCGGGCTCATGCAGGTCATGCCCTTCCACAGCGGAAAGTGGGGATGTGGGTCCCGTGATCTGTTCGATATCGAAGCCAACATTTGCCATGGTGTTCACATACTCGAGCAGAATATGAAGGACGAGAGCAGCCTGAACCGCGCGCTGCTTGCCTATAACGGCTGCGTGAGGGGAACGAATACCCCGAACTGCTTCACCTACCCACGGCATGTCCTCAAGTACGCAGACATGAGTGCACGGGTGATCAACGGGACAACTGTCTCCGGGTTTGCGCTGAGCCCGGCTCAGCCCAGTCCTATGCGGAAGAGCGTTCGGCGTATCAGAGAATGGAAGCTTACGCTTCCCTCCGAGCTTCTCGTAAACGATTAAGTTCGTTTCCGAGCTTGATATGCGACTGATATAGCTCCAAAGTTCTCCCCGTGAAAATCATTGCCCGCCTGTCGTTTCCGGCACTTTGGCTGCTGACCGCCGCGTGCGGAGACTCCCAAAAGCTGCAAACCGGCTCCGGACCATCCGGGGGAACTGTCGTAATTGCAACCACGGCGGAACCCGATGCGCTCTTTCCGCCGATAACCGCGACGCTGCAGGGGAGGCAGGTAACAGAGCTTCTCTTCGACAACCTTGCGCAGGTTGGCCCGGAGATGAACACGCTTGGTGATGAGGGATTCGCACCTCGAATCGCGCAGAGCTGGAAATGGGCGGCCGATTCACTTTCAATTGCGTTCATGCTCGATCCCGCGGCAGCGTGGCATGACGGCCGGTCCGTGCGCGCGAGCGACGTTGTATTCAGCTTTGGGATATACACCGATGCCACTGTTGGATCTCCCGTGGCCGCGCAGCTGACCCAAATCGATTCCATCTCCGCACCGGACTCGACTACCGCTGTAGTGTGGTTCAAGAGGAAATATCCTCGGCAATTTTTCGACGCAGCGTCGCAGATGCTGATTCTCCCCGAGCACGTGTATTCCGCTCCGCGGGATTCGGTGACCAGGAGAGCTGCGGGGCGCACTCCGGTGGGCAGTGGCCGTTTTCGCTTCGGGACATGGAAACGGTCCGAGTCGATCACTCTTCTGGCGGACACCTCCAATTATCGCGGGCGTCCCGGGATCGATCGCGTTCAGTTCGTGGTCGCTCCGGAATTCACGACGGCGCTTACGAAATTCCTGACGGGTGAAGCAGATGTGTTCGAAGCGCTCCGTCCTGAAAACCTCGCCGAGATTTCCACGCGTCCGGGATTGAAGGCAGTTCGGCTGCCGGGCATGGCATACGTGTTCATGCAGTTCAATCTTCGTGACCCGAAGAACCCGGGGAGGCCGCACCCGGTTTTTTCGAACAAGAGTCTCCGGAAAGCGTTGTCGATGGCCGTGAATCGTGACGCGATGGTGCGCAATGTTTTCGACTCGCTGGCAGGCGTGGCGCTGGGTCCCACCGTTCGAAGCTATCCAACGACGCCGAAGTCGCTCCCGAGCATTTCCTTCGACAGCGCGAAGGCGCGGCAGGTCCTGGACTCTCTTGGGTGGCGCGACAGCAACGGAGACGGCGTTCGCGAACGGAATGGGCGCGACCTCACCTTCTCGGTGCTGGTACCAAACTCCAGCAAGAGCCGGGAGCAGATGGCAGTGCTGATTCAGGAGCAGCTCCGTCAGGTTGGGGTGAAAGTGACGATCGAGAGCCTGGATTTTCCGGCACTGATGCAGCGGCAATCCGAGCGCGATTTCGACACGATGCTTTGGGCGTGGCAGCTTACACCCAGTCCGTCAGGCCTCCGTCAGACGTGGGCAAGCTCTTCATCACGGGTAAAGTCGGGATCGAATTTCGGTTCATACGAGAATCCGCACTTCGACGCGCTTGTTGACAGCGCACTCGCCGAGTTCAATCCCGAACGCAGCAAGCAGCTGTTCTCGAGAGCGTACAACGTGATCATCGAGGACGCGCCTGCTATCTGGCTTTATGAACCGGAGACGGTGATCGGAATTCACGGACGCATTCGAACCACCCGCATGCGTCCGGATGCATGGTGGCTCAGCATCGCCGACTGGACGATTCCTGAGAATGAGAGAATTCCGCGAGATCGCATCCCGGCAGGTAAATAGGGCATCAGGCTGAAAGAACGCAGGTGGTGATATGAAATCGTCACTTCTGTGATATAAAACAGGCATTTCGTGAAGTGTGTTGCCGGTACAAGTTCCCCCCAAGACCGGAAAACCACTTTTTGCGAAGGTGACAACTGTGCGTCATCAACCCTTTATCGATTCCCTTGGAAGACTCGAACCCGATGCCATTGAATGGCGTTCGGTGCTCTCGGGACTTCTGGTGCTCCGACTCGCCGATACAGTGCGGGAACAGGGACGCGCCCTGGTCGATGCGGATTGGGCGGGCGTATACAGCATTCGTGAAACGGTAAACAGTGTGAGTGAAGGGGACCCTGTGCGCCGGGTCCTCTCGCGTTTGCTTGATGAGCTGAGTTCGCCTGACTACAACGCCAGAGATTTCGCAACCGCACTGCTTTCGTATGGCCGTGCCCTGGACTACGCGGGTAAATGGAGTCTGGCGGCAGACGTATTCGGTACTGCTGCAGAATTCTCCCCGCCGCGAGTCGATCCGCGGATCGCTGTCGAAGCTCATTCAGCTCTTGGCGCGGCTGCCCGGCGTGCGGGCGACTGGGAGAAATCATCCGCTGGTTATGCCAACGCATCGCACATTGCGGAAACCGTTGGCGACCTCGCCGGAATGCTGCGGGTCCAGGTCGGTATGGCCAACACGCACGCCGCGCGCGGGAACTTTCCCGCCGCAGAAGAAATCCTGAAGCGTGTAGTGGCAGAAGCAAGTGTAAGTCATCTGGAAGACGTAGCCGCAGTCGCATTGCATACGCGCGCATCGGTTGCGCATGGAAGGGGGAAATACGCGGATGCAGTGCGGCTCGGCTACGAAGCTTTGAAGCTTACGACCAACGCAAACTCCCGGGACGGAATTCTCGCAGACATTGCTGCGTGTTTTCAGGAGCTGGGAATGCGCGAGTCGGCGCGGGATGCACACCTCATTGTCGCTGCCACATCGCAGGATCAGTGGGTTCGCTGGCAGGCCACACTCAACTTGATGGAACTCGCCAGTGGGGACGGAATGCAGGAGGCTTTCGACAGCTATGCATCCGAACTAGCCGGCGCTTCTCTCAGCCCCACGTGGCGAGCGTACTTCTACCTGTATCTCGGCCAGGGGCACGAGCGGTTTGGCCGGCACGAGCTGGCCATCGAAAATCTGACGCAGGCTGTGGAATACGCCTCCAAACACGAGGTTCATCGCGTGACGATCGAGGCGGAACAGGCGTTGGCGGCTGTCAGGTCCGGCGAAAGAAAGCGCGCGAAGGCGGCGGGTTACGTCGAGCCTTCGTACGACGAAGGGGTACATGAGGTTGCTCACGCCATATCGGAGATGCGTCGAACTTCAGTGACGCCTTAGTGGCGGGCAGGTGGCAACAAAAAAGCGGGCTCTCTCGAGCCCGCTTTTTTTGTGTGCGAACGCTGGCTAGTTAGTGCAAACGTTTGATCCGCTCGTCACCGTGCAGACGTTGCTTGGGCCTGTAGCATCGGCACAGGCGGTGAGAACAATCGTAGCAACAGCGGCAGTGGCGATCAGTAGGCGGCGGATCATCGGGGGTATCTCCAGAGAGGGAACAGGTCAGTCATTCAGGTCATGCCAGATGTCCAGAAGCTAGGCGTTTCCATAGAACCAAAAATGACGATTCTATATCAAAAACTGTCGATTTTATATCGGTAAGTGTACATTTCATATCCAAATGATTGCTCTTTTCGTTCAGGACCGTGTAGTTGGGCACGTGCAACATGTTTTGGCGCCGGAAGCCGAAATCATGATTGCGCGCAGTTGGCACGAGCTGGACGACATAATCCGGACGGAAGCTGTTGAGGTGGTCGTTGCCGACCCAGCGGCAGATGGGGTCCTCAAGTCAGAAGAAATCTCGCGGTTGCTGCAACAGTATCCCTCCCTGCCGGTCATTGCCTATGTGGGAGTCGCAGCCCCGCAGATGCGAGCGATTCTGGATCTCTCCAGATCAGGATTGCAGCACGTAGTCCTTCACAGGTTTGAAGATTCCAGCACCAGGTTCTCCGCTCTCATCAATCGCGTGCGGGGGGACCCGTTATCACGACGAATGCTGGCCGAGCTTGCGCCCTACCTGTCACAGCTTCCGCTCGAGCTTGCGGCTGCGGTGGAGGACATGTTCAAACGGCCGAGCCGCTTTGAGACAGCCCTCGATTTGGGCGTGGCCGCCGGAATTCCGAGCGTCAGGCTCTACCGGAGCTTCGACGTGGCTGGCCTGGGGTCCCCGAAAAAGCTGCTGATCGCCGCCAAGCTGCTCAGGGCTGCGGCCTACCTGCGTAATCCCGGCTATGCGGTAGCTGATGTGGCGACCAAGGTGGGCTACAAATACAGCAGGAAGTTCACCCACCACTGCGTGATGGTGTTTGGGATGAATCCCGCGCGAGTGCGGAAACGGCTGAGCGAGGAGGATTCGATAGTCCTGATTCGTCAGTGGCTCACGGCGAACATGGCCGACGGCCGTGAAGACGAGGGCGGGATTCCGAGCCGAGAGAAAATCGACAGTTATTGAGAGGGAAAGGTCATTTTTGGCTCGCCGAACTGGTCGTAATCTGAATCATTACCAGTCACCGGAGCTTGATTGTCGCGCCGAACGGCCCCGCCTCGCCACGCTACCTCCTATCCCGCGTCCCCCGGCGCGGGATTGTTCACGGCCATGCCACGGCTGGCTGAGCGTGGCTTGCCTCCCGCGACCGTCCTTGTAGTTGAAGACAATGCACAGGTTCGCAGAACGATCGTGCGGAGTCTGCGCGGCAGCGGCTACGCGGTCCTGGAGGCGTGTGACAGTTACGAGGCTCTGGAGATAATCGAGTCCCGACCCGGGACGGTTTCTCTGGTCGTGACTGACCTGGTCCTGTCGGGCATCAACGGTCTCGAGCTGGCGAAGACAATCGATCGCCGGGAGCCGGGAATCCGAATCGTTTACATGTCTGCCTACGGCGATGACCCGTGGGGCCTGCGGGAGAAGGTGCCCGAGGATCGATTTCTGGCTAAGCCGTTCTCACTGACGGATCTTCTGGATGTAGTGGGGAGAACCCTTACGGTCTGAATTGCCGCGAGTGGTGTATACATTGGATATGCTGTATGCACTCCTGGCGAGCTTGATGCTCGCCCTCCCGGCTTCGCCGGCTCCCAAGATTGGCTCATATGTAGCGACCAGGTTCAACGACGCTCCGTTGCCGGGTATCGCCACGCTCCAGGCCACCGACGGTTTCAGGCACTGGGTGAAGCTCGAGCAGGCTGTCGTCAGGCTGCAGCAGAATGGAAAGTTCACCGCCTCCTTTCGCTATCAGCACCAGCACCTCAGAACGCGCGAGAAGCCCGTGCGCTCACAAATTCTTTCGCGGACCTATTCGGGGCGGTACACGGTTCGCGGAAATACCATCTCCTTCATTCCCGCGAATACCGGGGCGAAGCGTCCACCCGGTCCATTTCTCGGGACGATGGACGCATCTGGAATGCATGTCCGGTACTCGGTCATGGATGGTGGTGTCCGCCACAACCTCAAGCTCGACCTGCGATACGACGCGACCTACTGGTGATCAGGGCGCGATGAACGCGCGCACCTGATTGTAGACAGTCAGGTCAGTGAGCAGGCTGAGGTGCCCTATCGAAGCTGTCTGGGTATTGGTCGCACCGGTGAGCAGGACGCTGTTCGTCGGCAGAATTGTTTGATCCGCGGCTGACCACCAGGTCCCATAGCGAACTGATCCCGGTGTTTCATCTCCCGAGTTGAGTGACGCGAGAAAGGTGGAGCCTGGTCGCATCTCGAGGCAGGGAGAGAATCCGCAGTCGTTCGCGGTGGTCGTTCCATGATTCGGTCCACCGAGCGACACCCATGCGTCAACTCTGGCATCGCCGCCAAGGTTCTTTATGTAGTACCGCGAGGACAAGCTGCCCATCGAGTGAGCGATGATGTCCACTTTCGTGGCGGAAGTCGTGGCGAGGATGTTGTCGATTTTCGACTTGATCAGGTCGGCAACGGCGACGTTGGACTGAAGTGCCCCGTAGCTGACTGTGTGAATCTCCGCATCGGCCCAGCCTGCGGCCTTGAATTGCGCGATCATGGTGTTCCAATCGTCAGCTGAGCGACCGTATCCGTGCACAAACACGATGGGGTCGCGCGAGACGGTCATGGGAAGAAGCGAGCTCTCTGCAGAACACGCTGCTGCGAAGGCAAGAGCGGCGAGGGCCGCGAATTTTCTGATAATTGTCGTCATGGCTGTGCTGTGGGTTTGGGCGCTTAAAACGCAAAGTGGGTACCGCCGCTGCAAGCTCTGGTTTGGCAATCCCCTTGCACTACGAGTGAGCCATTCGGAGGGTAACCAATGCGTTTAATCGAATCGACAAAACCAGGGAAGCGCTCGATCAGTGGGGCGCTCTTTAGTGTGGTTTTACATTCAGCGATCATCCTGCTCGCGGTGTTTGCAACCGCACGCGCGGGGATCAAGGATGAAAAAGAGGACGCTCACAAGGTGAGCTTTGTGAAGGTCAAGCCGTCTGAGCCGCCCCCGGTGAAGAAGGACGAGCCGCCTCCGCCGAAAAAGCAGGAGCCGCCCAAGGTGAAGAAGTCGGCGCCGACGCCGCCAAAGATGACGCCTGTCACGCCGCCGCCTGTGCTCGCTCCGCCGAAGGGCTTCGAGGTTCTGAAGGCGCCGGTGACGGTGCCGGTGGAAATCCCGAAGATCGACCTGTCGAAGGCTGTCACCAATGAGGCTGATTTCAGCGGGAAGGGAGTTGCCGGTGGCTCGGCGAAGGGAACCGACGGCGGCGCAGGAGACAAGGATTCCAAGGGCACAGAAGCCGGGGATCCCAATCGCACTTATTTCGAATTCCAGGTCGAGCAGCCTGTCCAGCCCTTGGGTGGCGCGCAGCCGCAGTACCCGGAGTCTCTCCGTGCAAGCGGTGAAGAGGGCGAAGTTCTCGCAGAGTTCGTGGTGAACGAAAATGGCCGCGTCGAGATGAGCACTTTCAAGGTGCTGAACTCATCGAACCCGGCTTTCTCCAGCGCGGTAAGAAAGGCCCTCGGGGGAATGCGTTTCAGGCCGGCGAAGATCGGTGGACGGAGTGTATCCCAGGTGGTTCAACAGCCATTTCAGTTCAAGCTGAACCGGTAACACGCGAAAGGCTGGACTTGTTGGTTGAACGTTAGAGGGCCGTGGCGCATTTTCACGGTCCTCTCTTTTTTTGGCCAATCATGAAACTTGTACGTCAGGCTCTCGCGCTCCTGTTCATCGCGTCATCTCTCGCCGCACAGCCCACAAGCGGCAAGCGGTACACCCGCGTCGTCATTCGGAACGCAACGATCGTGGATGGCAACGGTACGCCGGCAAGAGGCCCCGCGGACATCACCATCGAAGGAAACCGCATCAGCAGCATCAGGTGGCGTGACGCTGTCGCCCTGAGCGGCGGGACCAACGTCTCAGGCGCGGGCGGCAACAGCGGACCCGAGGGCGCGGACGTGGAAATCGACGCCACCGGCAAGTACGTGCTGCCGGGCCTGATCAACGTCCACGCGCACGTCCAGCACGAGCGCGGCGGCAAGCCGCAGCCGCTCGAATACGAGTTCAAGATATGGCTCGCATCCGGGATCACGAGCGTGCGTGAGGTCGGGCATGACAACGTGCCCGCTCTTCTCCAGCTCCGGGAACAGAGCCGAGCTAACTCGATCGAAGCTCCGCGGATCTTTGCCTACGCGAGGTTCTCCAACCCTCCATCGCCGAAGACGCCTGAAGAAGCCCGCGCACGTGTACGGATGTACAAGCAGATGGGCGTGGATGGGATAAAGCTGCTGGGAACCGATCGCGACATAATGGCGGCGATGCTGGACGAAGCGCACAAGACGGGATTACGGGTTGCGCACCACGTCGGCGTCGAAGAGACCACGGCCTGGGATGACATAAAATTCGGAAGTACGAGCATAGAGCACTGGTACGGTGTTCCTGATGCCGCGCTGCCCGACGGCGTACAGAATTTTCCTGCGAGCTACAACTACCGGGACGAGGTGGACAGATTCCGCTACGCAGGTCATCTCTGGCGGGAGGCGGATCCCGAGAAGCTGTCCAGGGTGCTGGATGGAATGGTGTCCTCGAACGTCGCATGGGTTCCCACTTTCGACATTTACGAGGCGAGCCGTGACCTTCAGCGCGCACAGACGCAGCCCTGGTTCAAGGACTACCTGCATCCCACTCTCGAGGAGTATTTCCGTCCAAACGCTGCAAATCACGGCTCCTATTTTCTGGGCTGGACTTCAACAGACGAGACGTTCTGGAAGGAGAACTACCGGATTTGGATGAAAGCGGTTCGGGATTTCGAGCGAAAGGGTGGAGTGGTTGGTGCGGGTGACGATGCGGGTTTCATCTACCAGCTGTACGGGTTCGGATTGATCAGGGAACTCGAACTGCATCAGGAGGCAGGATTTCATCCGCTCAAGGTGATTCAGCACGCCACCGGGAACAACGCGCGCATTCTGGGCCAGGAGCAGAATATCGGACGGGTGCGTACCGGGTTTCTTGCTGATCTGATCATCGTAAACGGAAACCCGCTGGAGAACCTGAAGGTGCTGTACCCGACCGGCGTGGATGTCGTACGGGATGGAAAGCAGGTTCACACCGGTGGCATCGAGTGGACCATCAAGGATGGGATCCCGTACCATGGCCCCACGCTCATGCAGCAGGTGAAAGAAATCGTGGCAAAAGCCCGGGCGGAGCGGAGATAGCTCACGTTCGAACACATGGCTGGAACATTCATTTGAGGGTCTTATGAGAAGGAAGAAATGTTTTGCACTGATCGCCATCGGCATGATGGGATGCAGTTCGATCGCGGGTGCGCAGTCGGACCTGCCCATTCACAGCAGGAAGCTTGCAAACGGTCTGGAAGTAATCGTGATCGAGAATCATGCGGTGCCGATCGTTACCGTCGAGATCGATGTGAAGAATGGCGCCTACACGGAGTCTCCCGAGTACGACGGGCTCTCGCACCTGTATGAGCACATGTTCTTCAAGGCGAACCGCGCAATTCCATCGCAGGAGGCATATCTGCGCCGGATGAACCAGCTCGGTGCCAGCTGGAACGGGACAACCAGCGAGGAGCGGGTCAACTATTACGTGACTGTCGGAAAGGACAGCCTCGTTCCAGCGATGCAGTTCATGGAGGACGCGATTCGCTATCCATTGTTCGACCAGGCCGAGCTCGTTCGCGAGCGGCCGGTGGTGCTTGGCGAATTCGACCGGAACGAAGCGAATCCCGTCTTTCACCTCGTGCGCGCGGCCGACACGCTCCTCTGGACTCCCGGCTATTACTCACGGAAAAACGTAATCGGGAACCGTGACGTGATCATCACGGCGACGCAGGAAAAGATGAATGCAATCAAGAATCGCTACTATGTGCCGAATAATTCGGCCCTGATACTCTCCGGCGACATCACGCCGGCGCGCGGGTTCCAGCTCGCGGAACAGATTTATGGGGACTGGCCGCGCGGCGCTGACCCTTTCGCTACGCCGATCGACAACCCACCCCCGCTCGGGCAGAGCAAGGCGGTAATCGTAGAACGGGGAGTGAACGCTGTCACCCTATACATGGCATGGCAGGGTCCGAGCGTTCGAACCGATCCGCACTCAACATATGTCGCGGATGTACTTAGCACGGTGCTCAACAACCCAACGAGCAGCTTCTACAAGCGGCTGATCGACAGCGGGCTCACTTACGGCGTAGGACTCAGTTATTACACGCTTGCGCATACAGGTCCGATAACTGTGTTCGCCCAGGTAGATGCCGACAAACTGCTCGAGGCTCAGCGCGCCATTCTGGATGAAATCGGCAAATTCGTGCAGCCAGGATACATCAGGGCAGATGAACTGAAGGCCGCACAGAGACAGCTGGGGATCAATGCGCTCTATGAGCGCGAGCAATCCACGGAATGGGCCCACACGGTCGGATTCTGGTGGGCGGTCGCCAGCCTGGACTACTATCGCAACTATGTACCCAACATGCAGAAGATCACAACCTCCGACATCGCTGAATACGCGCGCAAGTACCTGGTGGGCAAGCCGCATGTCACCGGCGTGCTGATCAATCCGGAAGCGCGTGCCAAGATCAACCTGACCCAGGAAATGCTGCTGTCGAACGGAGGTGTGCGATGAAGTACCTGACCAAAGCAGTTTCGCTTGCGCTGCTTGCCTGTGTGTACGCTGCGCCTGCAGGCGCTCAGTCGGCCAGCGTAACGAAGTTCACGGTTGCGGGAATTCCGGTGATCTTCAAGCCGGTTCGCGCAAATGACGTTGTTGCAGTGCGAATGTACCTGCGTGGCGGCAGCGCCAATCTTTCGGCGCGGAATTCCGGGATCGAACTCATGATGCTCGGCCTTACCACGCAGGGAACGCAGAAGTACAACAAGGACGCATTTGCTTCGCGGGTAATCGAAACGGGAACGTCGATAGGCTCCGACGGCAACTACGACTACTCCGTTCTCACACTTCAGGCCGTGAAGCAGCACTGGGCGACGGCCTGGGACCTGTTCACCCAAGCAGCCCTGAAGCCAACATTTCCAGCGGCCGAGGTGGAGCTGGCGAGAGGACAGACCCTCAACGCGCTCAAGCAGCTGCCGGATGATCCGGACGGCTATCTCACCTTTCTGGCTGACAGCGTGTTCTACGCGTCGCATCCCTACGCGGTGCGTCCCGGGGGAACGGTAGCGTCCGTTCCGGGAATAACGCGCCAGATGATCGTCGACTGGCACAAGCAGCGGATGACGCGTGAAAATCTTCTCATCGTCGTAGTGGGGAATGTTTCCCGTGCGGACATCACGGCCAGGATTGCTTCAACCTTCGGGAGGCTTCCGCTGAGAGGTGGCAGCGCCCTACCGGTGAAGGGAGTGGCCTCGGTGAAGCCGGACGTGCTCGTGGTCAAGCGAGAGCTGCCGACCAATTACATCACAGGGTATTTCGCCGCTCCCTCGCCGAGCAGTCCCGACTATGCGGCTCTTCGTGTGGCGACGGACGTTCTTGGCGACAGGCTGTTCGAGGAGGTGCGCACGAAACGGAACCTGACATACGCGGTTGCGGCGGGTCTCGAAAGTCGGGCGGCAAATCGCGGGCGTCTGTATGTGACGGCGGTCGAGCCCGATACGACGATGAAGGTAATCTTCTCCGAGGTGAAGCGCCTCCAGAGCGAGCCTCTCCCGCAGGCAACTCTCTCGGAGAATGTCATGGTATTCCTGACGAACTTCTGGACCGGCCAGCAGACGAACATGGGTCAGGCGTCGCAGCTGGGCGCATTCGAGCTGCTGGGTGGCGGGTGGCAGAACATGGAGCGGTTCGTTCGCAACATCCGCAATGTCAGGCCTGAGGACGTTCAGCGTGTCGCAAGGCAGTACATGCAGCACGGAACTTTTGTCGTGATAGGCGATCCTGCCAAGATCAACAGGGGACTGTTTACGTCGTTCTAGTGCGTTGGGTAGTGATAAAAACGAAGAAGCGCAGCCGATTCCGGCTGCGCTTCTTTCTTGTGGTGTTGCGGGTCAGCCCTGGAACTGGTCCTGGCTGGAGTTATCGGTTGCTGACGAACGCTGGGCATTGAGGCGGTTGCGCGATGCTTCGCCTCCCTTGCGGCCCGCTACCCGGGCTTCTTCGCTGGTGAACTCGTGTGCCGTTCCTTTCTGGTGAGCTGCACGGCCCCCTTTCGAAGCGATCTCGCGCTGCTTCGCCGGGTCCATCGCTGCGAACCCGCGCTGGGCACGGGTTCCTTCCGCCCTCGAGCCGAAGCCCTCGTTCTGATGATCTGCCATCCTTCCTCCAAAACCGCCACGCGGTTGCGCAAAGATTGTCGTTTGGCCGCCGTAAGCGGCACGTCGATGGAGGACCTGAGGCGCAAAGTGCAGGCCGCAATTGCTGGAGGGGCCGAAATTGATATCAAAAAACCCAAAACCCCTGTTTTTGGGCAGGGAACGCTATGTGCTTTGATATGCCCCGTCGGGGTGTCGTTCGCCCTGCAGGCGGCTATCTTTGCGCCTATACGGATTTTTGTTAGGTTCGAACCAGCATCGAGGTGAAATGGAACAGGCAGAACGGGAGATGATGTCCAAGATCGAGGTCCTTGCAGACCTCGAACCCGTAGTGCACGACCTGATGGTCGCGCACGAAGCAAAGCGGATTCTCTGGTTTCCAAGCGAGCTGCTGAACCCGGCACCGGGGGAAGATCCGGAAAAGCACATCAAGGATCTTCGGGAGCGGGCTCGAGGGATCAGCGATCCGGCCCGTGTGGCGCTGGCGCTCAATCTCCTCACAGAAGAAGGCTTGCCGCACTTCCACAGGCTACTGGCCGTATATCTCGGCAACGCGAGCCATTGGCAAAGGTGGACGAATCTCTGGACAGCCGAAGAAGACCGGCATGGAGCCGTCCTCCATGACTATGTGCATGATGCCAAGGTGTTCGACGGCGTGGTTATCGAGAAAATGCAGTTCGACTACATCCGGGCCGGATTCGAGCCCTCGTGGGACAAGGATCCGTACAGGGTGTTCGTCTATACCTCACTGCAGGAACGGGCTACGCAGGTATCGCATGCGAATACGGGCAAGCTCGCTTCAGAGTATGAGCCGACCATTGGTACGGTACTGTCGAACGTGGCCAAGGAAGAAGCGCGTCACTACACCTTCTATCGCACGATCTTCAAGGAAGTGCTGAAGCGGGATCCGAACACGGCGCTGGATTCGGCGGCGCGTGTGATGCCGGCGATCGATATGCCGGGCGTGAACATGCCGCATTTCCGCGAGCTTGCGGATGTGGTTCGGCGTGCAGGCATCTATGGCCCGCGAGACTACCTGAGGATCGTCGAGGAGCAGATCAAGTTCTGGGCAGTCGACAAGCTCGATGGCCTCAACGAAGTAGGCCGCAAAGCACAGGAGAAGATTCTCGAGATTCCCGCACGGCTGGAGCGGATTGCGGACGTCATGGAGAAAAAGTCCCGGCCGAAGACCTTTTCCTTCGACGTTATTTTCGCGAAAGAATTCGCGATGGACTGATTTTCAGCTATCGAACAGCCAGATGACTACAAAACTCCGTCGAGACCAATCGGTCCGGCGGATTTTTGCATTGCGGCAATGACGAACGCTATGTGTTCGTCCAGGTCGACCCCGAGTTCCTGTGCGCCCAGAAGAACGTCGTCGCGATTGACGCCGCGGGCGAAGGCTTTGTCTTTCATCTTCTTCCTGACTGACCTGGCTTCTACTTCGTGCACGCTCTTGCTTGGCCGGACCAGGGCGGTCGCTGTTATCAGTCCCGTCAGCTCATCGACTGCGAAAAGTGTTTTCGCCATGAGAGTGACTCTGGGTGTGTTGCAATAGGTGGCGTGGCCAAGGATCGCGTCCAGAATGTCCTGGGGATAGCCGCGCTCGCGGAGGATCTTCACGCCGCCTGCAGGATGCTCCTCAGTAGGAGAGTGCGCATCGTTGGGAAAGCGTTCGTAGTCGAAATCGTGGACCAGGCCGGCAGTCCCCCAGCGGTCCGGGTCTTCGCCAAACTTTTCCGCGTAGGCCCGCATCGCGGCTTCGACTGAGAGCATGTGCTTTCGAAGCGAGTCACTGGCAGTGTATTCGTGCACGAGCGCGAGTGTTTCCTCGCGGGAAGGGAAGTCAGTCATCTCTCGAATGTACGCCTGGCGAAGGAGTGTGCAATCAGCCGCACTTGGTGACTCTTGGGACTACAACGAATGCGATGTCGGCTGCGGCCTGCAGTGCTATAAGCCCCAGCAGCATTCCGCGAACCGCGAATGAATCGCGGTCCACCGGACGGAAGGTGGAACGGTACATCCACCAGCCCCATGCTATCACAGCCGACTCGAATATGAAGTCGAGCAGCGGGTTCGCGTACAGGCGAAGCCCGATAACAGGCCCACCGTCCCAGGTTGGCTTAACGCCTGTGATGTAGTCACTGACTATATGGGAAACCACCAGCAGGGAGAGCACCTTCGCCACATACCAGCTTCCGAAGAAAAGTCTGCCGCTCAGCGCCGTTGCTGCCGCCAGCACGGCCATCGCTGGTATGGAGTGGGAAAGCATCGCAGGACTGATGGTGCCGGGCCGTGCGGTGCAAACAATTACATCCACCCAATCGGGCAGCTGCGAGGCCACTACGAGAAGCCAGAGCGGAACGATGGGGACCCATCGCCTCGCCGCTATTGCCAGTCCGACATGACCCCCGTACATCAGCGGCGCGCTTTGCGGTCAGCCAGAACAACGAAGACGATTCCAGCCAGCAGGGCGACTGCGAGCTTCCACGGACCCACGATTGAAGCAATGCTCTCGATGAACTGCACCTATTTCAGGAACCGCCTGGCAAGCTGCTCGAGTCTTTCATCCTTCTCGGCGATTGCGCGTTCGAGGATCCTGCGAACGTGCGGAAAGAGGCGTGGCTCGCCCCAGTAATATCCCGTGGCTGCTTCACCGCTGCCGGTGTCTCCTGCCCGCGCAGACGAAAGGATGGCCTCGGCCGCTGCCGCGTCGAATCCCGGATCTTCCCGCGGCGGAAGGTCGAACCGGGCGCCAGGGTTGCCCCAGTGACCGGAATCCTCTTTGGTGAATGCGCGTGACATGGAAGAGATGATTGCAGGAAATCCGCCAGCTGCTACTTCCAGACGGCTTCGGCCTGCTGGAGGTGGCGATGCTGGTGGCGGGGAAGGATCGTATAAGCCGAAAAGAGATTATAGCGCAGCTTTCCGCCGAATGGCGAAACGATCCGGATGTCTGAGAGCGGCCGCCGTTCCGATCCTCGGATCAGGTGAATCAGCACTGTCTGGAGTCTTGAGAAGTCGGCGATGGATGCGTTCTTGGGAAATACATCCTTCGGCTCGAACTCAGCGGTGGTCTTCACGGCTCCAATGCGCGTCCGCCCAATCCTCTTCAGTGGACCCACCATCGCCGAGAGCAGAAAGCCGGCTGCGTCCCGCCTGAAACGGGCGGGATGGTGTTCCTGCGACGACCGATCGCTCTCCAGCGCCGAACGAATCAATGGGATGAAGGCACGCGAAGTCATGTTGAGATGCTCCACGCACTCGGCAATCGACCAGCTTTCTGGCCTGTTGCGAATCGTCCAGTTGTCCGCATCTGTCCGCGCGCCGAGCGCAAGGAGGCGCTCTTCGGCGGAATTCAGGCTGGCTATGATTTCGGCGATCTGCGAATGTGCGTCGGGCATTGAGCGAATACTTTATTGATTATGAACGTCACACATCTCGAATGCGCGGCCTGCGGCGCCCGCTACGAAAAAGGCACGGTACAAAATCTGTGCACAAAATGCAGCAAGCCACTGCTGGTTCGCCATGACCTGGGGCGGGCCGGAGCGACGCTGACGCGAGCGAGCCTGAAGGGGCGCCGCCCGGACATGTGGCGGTACAGGGAAGTGCTGCCCGTGCAAGCCGACTCCAACATCGTCACCCTGGGCGAAGGATTCACGACACTTGTCCTTGCGGATCGTCTGGGTGCGAAGCTCGGGCTCAAGACTCTGTTGATAAAGGATGAGTCCACCAACCCCACTCAGAGCTTCAAGGCGCGCGGCATGGCAATGGCCGTTTCCATGGCCAAGGAGCTGGGCGTGAAGAAGCTTGCCGCTCCTTCAGCAGGAAACGCGGGCGGGGCACTCGCGGCATACGCAGCACGAGCGGGAATTCCAGCATACATCTTCATGCCGCGTGACACGCCCCGGGCGAACATCGTGGAGTGTGAGCAGACCGGTGCCCATGTGACGCTCATCGACGGGCTGATCACCGACTGTGGTGCTGAAGTGGCGAAACGGAAGGACGCGGAAGGGTGGTTCGATGTGTCAACTCTCAAGGAGCCGTACCGCGTTGAGGGAAAGAAAACGCTGGGGTACGAACTCGCCGAGCAGCTGGACTGGACGCTTCCTGACGTGATCATTTATCCAACCGGCGGCGGAACGGGTCTCATCGGCATGTGGAAAGCGTTCGATGAAATGGAAGAAATGGGCTGGATAGATGCGCGCCGTCCCAGGATGATCTCGGTGCAGGCTGAAGGTTGCGCACCGATCGTGCGGGCATTCGAAGCCGGAGAAGAGCACGCCGCGGAATTCCCAAATGCGGCGACAGTTGCCTCAGGCCTTCGTGTGCCGAAAGCGGTGGGGGATTTCCTGATTCTGCGAGCGGTCAGAAAGTCGGGTGGCCGTGCGATCGCCGTCAGCGATGCACAGATGATTCACGCGGTCGGCGTGATCGGTGCCAGCGAAGGACTGTTCATGGCGCCGGAGGGCGCAGCATGTCTGCCGGCGCTGGAGAAGCTGATGCAGCTTGGCGAGGTCAATCCGGATGACAGGATCGTCCTGTTCAACACCGGTGCGGGCGTGAAATACCTGGACGCTTTCTAGAAACCGGTTGTCTCCGCTGCCGCAGCTTTCAGGTGGGTTGCTACAGCCGGATTGATAACGACGAGACGGCCGGACGCAGTGCGGAATGCTGTAACCGCGCTGCGGGGATCCTTGCCAAGCAACTTTGCATAAAGAACGAGTGAGGAGAGGTACGCTCCTTCCACCGATGGGTGGAGCCCATCGGCGTACAGCTGAATGGAGGGATCGCGCTTGGAGGCCGATACCCAGGCTGCCGCCACGGGAAGCAGGAGTCCATTTACATCACCCGCAGCGAGAGTGTAGGACTCCGTAGCGCGGTCGAAGTCCTGTGGCCTGTCTGACGTTGGCCAGGCGGCGAACATCGCGGGTGTCCCCTTCGATTTTGCGATTTCCCCGGCGAAAAGACTGGCGGCAAGTCGAAGGGTATCGCGGTTCAATTGAGTAGTCGAAGGGCCCTGCTGAAGAACGACCCACTTCCATTGGCCAGCTGCAACAGTTGCTCTCGCGCTTCCGCTGTTCCAGTGGTCGATGAGCGCGTAGTTCGGTAAAGCGACGACAGCAATTGCAAGCGTTTCGCCTTTCGCCGAATCTGCAAGCGATTGCACCATTCCGGGGATGTCGTTGAAATACAGGTAGCTGTTGCCGATGAAGAGCACCCGCGTGCCGCTGCCGCTCACGGGTACCGTTGCCGGGGCGGTGGCCAGTGAGCAGCCGGAAAAAAGTGCAAACACACCCATGGCGGCCAACATGAATCTGCGAGGCATTATCGAATCCCGACGAGTTTGTGTGTTTGAATGCTAAGGCGCCACTGCGGATGCGCCATGCAGTATTCGATGGCGCTTCGGGTGTTGGCCTGTGAGTCAGGACCGTCCATCGGCTGCAGAAAGAAATGAGTGAAGTCCAGATTGGCGAACAGTGCGGGCATCGCATCCGGCTGCGGGAAGACAAGCTTGAGCTCGTCACCCTTTGTTATGACCAGCGGCGCGCCCGCCTTGGGACTCACACATAGCCAGTCAATCCCAGTCGGCGGAGTCTGGGTCCCATTGGTTTCGACAGCTACGGTGAAACCGCGCTGGTGCAATGCGGAAACAAGGGATTCATCCAGTTGGAGGAGCGGCTCACCGCCGGTGCAGACTACCAGCTTGTTCTCTGATCCCTGAAGGTCTGCCTTCCACTGCGACTCAACGGCCTCGGCAAGGAGCGCAGCCGATTCAAATTTTCCGCCTTCCGGCCCGATCCCGAAAAAATCGGTGTCGCAAAATTGGCAGATTGCGCGATGACGATCTTCCTCGCGCCCGGTCCACAGGTTGCAGCCCGCAAAGCGGCAGAAGACGGCCGCTCGTCCCGCATTCGCGCCTTCACCCTGCAGCGTATAGAAGATCTCCCGGACTGCGTACGTCATGCGCCGGCGTACGGAGCGGGATCTCTGAGTCCGGCTTCAGCAAATCCGCGCAGCCTGAGAATGCAGGCGTCGCAGCTGCCGCACGACTTACCGTCCGCTGCCGGGTCATAGCAGCTGGTGGTCATCGCATAGTCCACCCCCGCCGCAGTGCCTGCAAGGATGATCTCCTTCTTCGTCATGTCGATCAGCGGTACGCGGATGCGAATGGGATCGGCGTTTTCCACGCCGGCCCTGGTGCCAAGGTTGGCAACTCGCTCAAAGGCAGCAATGAATTCAGGCCGGCAATCGGGATATCCGCTGTAGTCCAGCGCGTTGACGCCGATGAAGATGTCGCATGCGTCCGAGACTTCCGCGAACGCCACCGCATATGACAGAAAAATCGTATTGCGGGCTGGAACGTAGGTGATGGGAATCTCGTCGGATGCAACATCGCGATTTCTGGGGACAGGGATGTCCGCAGTCAGCGCGGAGCCGCCGAAGATGCGCAGGTCGATTGTTGCGACAACGTGCCGTGCCACCGCGTAACGCGCTGCGAGAGCGGCAGCCCGTTCGAGTTCGATCCTGTGGCGCTGCCCATAGTCGAATGACAGCGTGTAAATGTTGTAGTTCTCACGAGCGGCGATTGCGAGGACGGTTGCCGAGTCCAAGCCTCCGCTGAGCAGCACAATGGCGTTCTTTTTCATCAGCCACAGCCTTCAACATATTCGACGGCCGGTGTCTTTCCTGAGCGGAAGCGAAGCACCTTGAAGCCGTCTGTTTCAAACACGATCCTCAGAGTCGAGTCGGAACCGGACCGCACGGTCATATAGTGCCCATCGGTGTACTTGTGGGGTGTTGTCACCACACGATCCTGGTACAACGACTGGAGTCGCGCCTCTGTATCGCCAATACCAGCGCCTTCAGCGGTACGCAGGCTCCCGGTGAGAATGTCCACTCTCGCAATACGTCCATTCTCGAACATCAGTACCGCACCCGAGGGCAGGGACGGTGATCGCGCATAAGTGCAGGGCGCAGTCGCCAGGTCATCGGAACTCTCGGCAGTTCGCAAACCGGGTAACAGGATGCGCGCCTCCTGAAGCGTCATGCCTGCGCGAACCGGTCCGACCCCCGATTCGGAAACCATCCAGGGTTCCTTCGGCAGCGCACTTGCCGGTACCGCTCTGTCGATGGAGACAACCGTTCCAGCCGAGTCGGGTGAAACCGCGCCCGAATCAGAGGCCGGTTCGCGGTCGTTCGATGAACAGGCCGCGAATGCGGGAATGCCTGCCAGCAGCAGCCACCCGATGATCTTTCTCATGCCTTGATAATACCATGACTTTCGGATTTTGTCGGTCATGCGGGGGGATTCGCAGCCCATTCCCAAACAGTAAATTCATGGTTCACACGAGGAGAGCACATGATTCGGATTCGCGGTGTCTGGGCTGTGGCTGTACTGGCGGGATTATCAGCATGCGCCCCCTATCTTGGGGGAAACGTTGCCGGCAGGACGACAGCTGCAATCACGCCGGCAGAACTGCGTGCGCGGCTCGAGATCTACGCGGACGACTCGATGCTTGGTCGTGGCACCGGGACAATCGGAAATCGCAGGGCGACACAATACATCGCCGACGAGT
The DNA here is from genome assembly GCA_036676795.1 of Gemmatimonadota bacterium. Taxonomy (GTDB): domain Bacteria; phylum Gemmatimonadota; class Gemmatimonadetes; order Gemmatimonadales; family Gemmatimonadaceae; genus UBA4720. Next base: position 769 of record JAKFCC010000188.1, on the reverse strand, counting down.
TCAGGAAGCTCGGGCTGGAGCCCGCTGGTGACACCGGAACCTATTTCCAGGATATCCGACCTGCCCCAACGGCCCGCTTCGATGCGAGCAAGTCTGTTCCGGGCGGGGCCAGGAACGTGATTGCGATCCTGCGTGGAAGTGACCCGAAGCTTCGCAACACATACGTCGCGGTCGGTGCCCACAACGACGCGATCGGGATCGTCAGCCCGCGTGATCCCGATTCCACGCGGGCCGTGAATCTCGTGATTGAAAAGATGAAGAACGAGGTCGGCCGCACTATTACAGCCGCGGAACGTGACTCGATTACGAAGCTGGTCAATGCCTCGCTCGTCCGCCCCGCAGTCGTGCGGCGCGACTCGATCGTTAATGGCGCCGACGACGATGGGTCCGGAACTGTCGGCATGCTTGAAATTGCCGAGGCATTTGCCAGGAGCGGCACCCGTCCACGCCGCTCCATCATCTTCGTGTCGCATACCGGTGAGGAACGCGGGCTGCTCGGGTCGCGGTGGTTCACAGACAATCCGACCGTTCCACTGGATTCGATAGTTGCCCAGATCAACATGGACATGATCGGCCGCGGAGGCGCGGATGACATCCGTGGCGGAGGGCCGAACTACCTGCAGCTGATCGGCGCGCGCAGGCTGTCGACCGAACTGGGAACGATCATCGACAAGGTGAACTCGGAGCGTGCGGTTCCATTCGTGTTCGACTACACCTGGGATGCGAATGGACATCCGGAGCGGATTTACTGCCGAAGCGATCATGCCAA
>JAKFCC010000187.1:0-2669 GCA_036676795.1 Gemmatimonadota bacterium | reverse complement strand
CGCCTTGTTGATCTTGAACTGAAGCATGATCCTGTCGAACGCGACTTCCGGAACGCGCTTCACGAAATCCGCCTTGAGCTTGCTCGCGTCAAAATCCTGCCCGGGCACGATGCCGATGCGCGCGAATCTGGCGATCTGGGGAGCATCGGCAGCAGATGGCGGGTTGGTCTTCATCAACTCACTGAGCAGCGTGAAGTAGGATACCGCGTCCATGCGATTGACCTGTTCACGGACCGCCGTCTTCATGTCGACGGACGGATCGACCTTGCCGGGCGGAGGCGTATAGGGCTTGCCGTAGGCGCTGAGTGGTACAAGCTTGAACTCGTCCTGCAGCTTGTGCACGGCGGCATAGTCTTCGGGCGTGCCGGTGCAATAGATGCGGCCGAGCAGCCACACGATGTTGGTCGGCGATTTGTACTCCCGCACGCCGTCCGGCAACGTGCCCTTCCAGCCGGGTCCGGTAATCGCATAGGTCTGCGCCCCGGTGCCGGTCGTGCGCTTGCCCGGAACCTGGAACACCGTGGTCCAGCCATCGAGCATCGGCATCAGGAAATAGCGCCCCTTCATGTCCGGGATGCTGAGCACCCAGGGCTCTTTGCCGACGTCGAAAAAGGCGGTCGTGTAAAGCGTGTCCGCGTTCGGCGCCGTGACATCCCGGAATGCCGCGTCAGGATAGTGGCGCAGCTTGATGATTTGCCCCATCGGCGCCCGCGTTCCCACAGAGTCGGCAACATTGGTGATGACCCGGCGGGTCATTTCCATCGTCACCAAGGGATAGCCATAGATATAGGCGTCGGTCGCAAGCCAGAAATCCTCGAAACCTTCGCCAATGCCGAGAAATGCCCCCTGCTCGGCGAGTGCCGATGAGTCCATTGCCGCGCTGGCAAGCATTCCTATTCCGCCTAATGTGGCGGACCGACGAGTGATCTTCATTTCTTCCTCCCCAAAATGCTCACAAGATTACAACACCGGTCACACGCAGGAACGGCCCTGCAGCGAAGCTGAGATCAGCGACGCGCCGTTACGCCTGCGATGGGCTCCTGCATCAGCGTATGTCCGCGCCGGGAGAGACCGTGCCGCCGCAAAGCGCGAAGCCGTGGCAACCACGGAGTAACGTGGCTGGCGCGTCCTCAATCATTCACCGCAGCCTCTTCCGCGGCGCCTTTCAGGCCCACTGCGAAGGGACGGCGCGCTTGCGACAGCGCCGGTGATGCCGGCGTCCAAGGTGCCACGCACCTCGAGCTCTCCTCTATTCTCCGTCAGAGACCGTGCACCTCGATAGACTCTCGGAGCGGCTGCATCCGGCACGGCGGTTTTCGCCTAGCCATTTCGCGCCAACTCCGGGGCGAATCTTGCCATCTCGCGCCAAACGCAACGACTCAGTGTCGGTTGCCCTCATGCAGGTGATGGCCGCGGGGCAACCTCTTCCTGTGTTGCCGCCGATAGGCGACAGGCTGAACTTTCATCAGACGCATGAAGGCGCGGCTGAAGCTGCTGGCGCCGGCATAACCAAGACGGAGGGCGATGTCGGAAATGCGCTCGTTGGATTGAACAAGAAGATGGCAAGCGGTATCGAGACGCACCTCGGCGACCATCTCGCTGTAACTGATACCTGTCTTTGCGAGATGACGCTGCAGTGAGCGCGTGCTCACTCCCAATTGACTTGCGATGAATTGAAGAGATGCGCCATTGTGCTGCAGCGCTTCAGCAATCGCTGCGCGCACGACGTATCGGGAGGGCAAATGGACGAGCTTCATGCCACGTCGTGAAAGGTCGAAGCCTTTGCCTCCCCGCTCAAACAATTCCGCTATTCAATGACTGAAAATATCGGCCGTCTGGCCATCAGCCGCCAAAATCAGACTGGAACGAGCATCGCTTGGAAATGATCAGGACGAAGCATTTGCGCCGCAGCGCAATCTTACAGAAGCGCACGAACACGCCATTGAGAGCCTGCTTTCTGCCCGTTGCTTCGGTAAAAGAGCCATGCCGAGGAATGGCAAGGTCAGAGAACTTCTCGATTCCGCCGGGGAGCAAACAGCATGGACGGAATTCCTTTAACCCGTTGCCAGTTCATCATTCCCTTCGCCGGTATCCATGACGAGATCGGCGCTCCGACCTCGTCACTTCTGACCAAATTTCGCCTGCCGACATCTTTGGAGGAAAAGGCCGACCACTTCGTGCCGATATTGCCGGCAATACGCTTCGCGGAAGCCGCGCAGCGGTCGCAAGGTATCACGGATTTCGGGTTTCAAGCCTCGCGGCGGCTGCAGTTTTGCCACCTCAGCGAAAGGATTCGGCTTCTGATCGGATGCTCGCCGACATTGTTCACCGCATTACAGCAGACGTGCAAATGGGCGACCCTCGAAGATACTATCTTGAGCATGTGGCTTGAGCGTCGTGATGATCACGTCAGGATTTGCAGCAAGCTCACTGGAACCGCCGGAATGGCGCATCTTGAACACTCGCAATGGCTTCAGCTCATCTTTCCCATCCACATTGTTCGACAGTTCGCCGGACCAAGCTGGGTTCCGACGACGATAGCCTTTGAAGCCCGGTATACGCCTAGCCTGGAGACTCAGTCCTTCTGGCCACATACGCGCTTCCTCTCTGGGCAAGAGGCGTCATGGATCGATGTGCCCATCACGCATTTGAGCCTGCCCAACCTTGCC
>JAKFCC010000186.1:0-29659 GCA_036676795.1 Gemmatimonadota bacterium | reverse complement strand
GCCGGATCGTAACCCTCCTCCGCCAGTACATGCCGGGCTTCGGGTGTGAGCGAGATCGTGATCTTCCTGTCCGCCAGCAGCTTCTCCAGGTGCTTCAGCTGGAGCTCGATGATGTGCTCGATGTGCTCCATGCTGAGCGGGCGGTAGATGATGATGTCGTCCACGCGATTCAGGAACTCAGGCTTGAAGTGCTGCCGAAGCGCCGACGTGACCTGGGTCTCGATGACCGCCCAGTCCTCCTTGCCGTGCTCGAGGATGAAAGCTCCGCCGATGTTGGATGTCATGATGATCACTGCGTTCCTGAAATCCACCGTGCGGCCCTGCGAATCAGTGAGGCGCCCGTCATCCAGAATCTGGAGCAGGATGTTGAACACGTCGGGGTGTCCCTTCTCGATTTCGTCGAAGAGGATCACCGAGTAGGGACGGCGGCGCACGGCCTCGGTCAGCTGGCCGCCCTCCTCGAATCCGACGTAGCCCGGGGGCGCACCAATGAGGCGGGCGACCGAATGCTTCTCCATGTACTCGGACATGTCGATGCGAACCATCGCATGCTCGTCATCGAACAGAAATTCCGCGAGCGCCCTGGCCGTTTCCGTTTTCCCAACACCTGTCGGACCCAGGAAGATGAAAGATCCAATTGGACGGTTTGGATCCTGAAGACCCGCGCGCGAACGGCGCACCGCATTTGCCACGGCACGCACGGCTTCATCCTGGCCAACTACGCGCATGGCCAGAAGGCTCTCGAGACGGGTGAGACGCTCACGCTCGCCTTCCATCATGCGCGACACCGGAATGCCGGTCCACTTCGCAACGATCTCGGCGATGTCGTCAGCGGCGACCTCCTCCTTCAGGAATTGCCGGCCGCCGTTCTGCTTGCTCGCTAGCTGCGATTCCGCCTCGCGCATCTGCTGCTCGAGCTGCGGAATTTTCCCGTAGCTGATTTCAGCTGCCTTCCCCAGATCCCCGGCACGTGTTGCCTGCTCTGCCTCCGTGCGAGCCTGCTCGATCTGCTGCTTGATCTTGCCGACGGAGCCGAGCGTTTCCTTTTCGGCCTGCCACTGCGCCTTCATGCCTGAGGATTTTTCGCGCAGCTCGGCCAGCTCGCGTTCCAGTGTATTCCTGCGTTCGATCGAGGCCTTGTCCTTTTCCTTCTGAAGCGCCTGCCGCTCGATCTCGAGCTGGGTGACACGGCGCTCGACTTCGTCGATCTCCTGCGGAAGTGAATCGATCTCTATCCGCATGCGCGATGCTGCTTCATCGATCAGGTCGATTGCCTTGTCGGGAAGAAACCGGTCGCCGATGTACCGGTTGGAAAGTGTCGCGGCCGCGACAACGGCACCGTCGGTGATTCGCACACCATGATGGGATTCGTACCGCTCCTTGAGCCCGCGCAGGATCGCGATCGTATCGTCCACGGATGGCTCGCCGACGTACACGGGCTGGAAGCGGCGTTCCAGCGCTGGATCCTTTTCGATGTGCTTGCGGTATTCGTCGAGCGTAGTGGCACCCACCACGCGCAGCTCCCCCCGGGCGAGCATCGGCTTGAGCATGTTGCCGGCGTCCATCGACCCTTCGGCCTTGCCGGCCCCGACGATCGTATGCATTTCGTCGATGAACATCACGAACCGGCCTTCACCCTCGGTGATTTCCTTGAGAACCGCCTTGAGGCGCTCCTCGAACTCGCCCCTGTACTTCGCGCCTGCGATCAGCGCGCCCATGTCGAGTGAGAGCAGCTGCTTGTTCTTGAGACTCTCCGGCACGTCACCGTTCACGATGCGCTGCGCCAGACCTTCGGCGATCGCGGTCTTGCCGACGCCCGGTTCTCCGATCAGTACCGGATTGTTCTTGGTGCGGCGGGACAGGACCTGGATTACGCGCCTGATCTCCTCGTCGCGGCCAATCACGGGATCCAGCTTTCCCTTGCGGGCGGCTTCGGTCAGGTCACGCGTGTAGCGCTGCAGCGCCTGATACTGGTTTTCCGGAGTCTGATCCGTGACCCTGTGTGATCCGCGCACTGCTTCGAGCGATTCACTCAGTGCCTTGTGCGTTGCGCCGACGCCGTTGAGAAGGGTACGGCTTTCTGTGCCCTTTACGTCCGACAGGGCCAGCAGGAAATGCTCGGTGGAGACGAATTCATCGCCGAGATCCTTTGCCTCCTTTTCTGCCCGGTCGAGGACCTGGTTCAGCTCACGGGAGAGAGTTGGCTGTGCATCACTCTGCCGGGGATAGCGCCCGGCTTCGCGCTCGCACTCTTCCTTGAGCTTGGCGACACTGACCCCGATTTTCTGGAGAACGGGAACGACAATGCCTTCATCCTGCTCGAGCAGGGCCAGGAGGAGGTGAAGGTCGTACACGACCGGATTGCCACCTTTTCGGGCGCGTTCCACAGCGCTCTGGAGGGCTTCCGACGATTTGACTGTGAGTTTGTCTGCGTTGATCATTTCTGTTGTTCGGTTTTTCCCACCAAAAGGTTACAGAAACTCGGGTTCACTCACAACGGAAACGGAAAAACGGACAACTCAAGACGCGTCGTGAGTTATCCGTTTGACAGTTTTCGTTTTCCGTTTTTAACGATGTCTACTTCGACACCAGCATCTTTTTCACTACCGCTTTTCCGTCTACTTCGAGGCGGAAGAGGTAGACTCCCCCTGCCACTTTCTGCTGCGTGTTGAGATAAGAGCCATCCCAGTACGCCGTGTACTTCTCGCAAGTCAGGTAAACGTTATCGATCGGATCTCCACCAGCCACATTCCCCGTTCCGCCTTGCAGGACCGGCACAGCGACCAGCTGCGCCACAACATTGTAGATCCGCAAGCTTACGCGGTACAACCGGCTCGGATCCGTGCAATTGGCATCACCAACTGTGAACGGAATCCGTGTGTCCGAAACGACTGGGTTGGGAAAGTTCTGTCCCAGTTCCATCCCGGCGCCGCGTCCTCGGCCGGTTTGAGGAGTTGAACCCTGTCCGGCAGCTGACGCTGGCATGAACGAGCTGAGGGAGAGCAACAGCAAAGCCCCCCACAGATGTTTCATGTTACTTCTCCCAGACTGACGATAAAGGGTTCTTAGCGACTACTCCTATGCGAAGGTGTCCAACTTCAGGTCTGCGGCCAACTTACGGAGCCATACAAATGCTGTCAAGAAGACTGTCCTAGACCTTCTCCCGTAACACTCTGCCCTCAAACCTGCGTTCTGTCACCCCCAAACGGTCACAGTACTCCAGGAACGGAATCAGGAACTTTCGTGAAAACCCGAGGATTTCCCTCAGCTCCGCAGGCGAATGAACCTTTCCACCCTTCATTCGACCCCGCAGAGACTCAATCAGTTCCCCCACCACAGCCTTGTCATAATACCGGTCCGCCTCGACCTGGATCAGGTGCCCCTGTTTCTGGAGAAATCGAAGGATTTCCGGGACCCTGCTGCCACGTTTCCTGACCAGCTCCGAGACGCTCGGCGGCTCCTTGGAAGAAGCGCAAATATCATGCAATACTGAATCGGCAAGCTTTTGCGCGTCCTGGTTGAGCGATGGAGCCCAGCTGGCGCGACGAATGAGGCCGTCCTCCACAACGAACTCTCCCCGATCACTCACTCGCCGCACCACGTGGTCAAACAGCTCCGCGGCACGGGTCATCATCCGCGCCGTTGATAGTGAGACACCGCGAGTCAGGGGATCGTTTGCTTCGTTTTCGCTGAGAATTGAAATAATTCTGGCTTCAAGGGTATCCGCGACTTCGGACGCGAACACAACTCCCTCGCTTTCCAGGAACTTTTCTGTGGATTGCACGATTTCGGAACAAACCGAAGGCGGCACGCCAAGCCGTATGGGCAGATGCTCACGAGGAATACCGCGGAAAGCTGCGAATCGCAGGAGCTGCAGCAGTTTTTCCTGCGTCGGCGCTTCCTCTATCGCTTCCCTGATGGATCCACGCGCGGGGAATGGATCGACCACCACTCCTCCCCCCACCGTGGCTGCTGGACTCAGCGACCGGACGACAAAACGGTCGCCCGTGCGCGCAACAAGACCACCTTTCAGGGACAGGAGAGCATAGTCCGAGTTCACTGTACCTGGTGGAAACGGAAACCGAACCCTTGCTCCCACAGCCGATGTCCCGAGATGTAGCTGAACCGTTCTTCCCTTGGTGACCGCAGCACGAAAATCTTCGCTCACCGTCATTCGGGCGGCCAGTCGAGTGGTGGGTTTCCAGACTTCACTGTCGACAAGCACATCGCCGCGCTCGATTTCCTCGACTGAAATGTTGGCAATCGCGATTGCACAGCGATTCCCTACCCCTGCACGCTCCACCACCGACCCATGGGTCTCGACGCGACGAACGCGGGCCTCCTTCGCGGAGGGGAGGAGATGAAGAATGTCGCCAGGCGCCACAGACCCGCTCCACACAGTCCCGCTCACCACCGTTCCAGTTCCTCGAACGGTGAACACGCGGTCAATGGGCATCCGAAAGAGATCGTTCAACCCGGCTGAAGAAACGTCGCTGAATGCCAGCTCGAGCGCGCTTCGAAGGTCATCGATGCCATCGCCAGTCACGACTGAGACCGGGATCACCTCGGGTGCGGCCCCCTGCCTCGCTGATACGAGCGCGCGGACATCTTCCACGACGAGATTCTTCCACTCGGCATCGACGAGGTCGGATTTGGTTACCGCTACTACGGGAACCCTGACGTCGAGGAGGCGGAGTATTTCCAGATGTTCGAGAGTCTGTGGCATCACGCCTTCGTCGGCGGCCACGACCAAGAGACCGAGATCGATACCCGTGGCACCGGCGAGCATCGTCTTTATGAATCCCTCGTGACCCGGAACGTCAACCACACCAACGATCCCAACACCGTCCAGCTTCAGGGGGGCAAAGCCGAGATCGATGGTGATGCCCCGCTTCTTCTCCTCAGGCAGGCGATCGGTGTCCACGCCCGTGAGGGCCCGCACCAGCGACGTTTTGCCGTGGTCGATATGACCTGCGGTCCCCAGAATCATCCCTCACCCCAGCGCTCACGCTCCCACACGTGAAATGCGCGCAGCGGACGGTCCTCGCTGAGGTGCTCCTGAACAAATTCGCGGAGCAGCCGCTGATGGGCGCGCTGCTCCAGGTCCGTCAGCTGGATTGTGCGGGACGCATCCAGCCACAAAGAGATTGTGGCGCGCGCTGACGCAGGCAGCCGGCGCACTCCCGCAACCAGAGCTCCGCATTTCGCGCAGAGAACCCCACCGGCGCGGTGTGAAAACAGTGCGTCACTGTCTGCAGGTATCTCTGTATGGCAGCTCGCGCAGATATCCATCGCCGGCGTCAGGCCGAGGGCGGCGATCAATCTCCACGCTCCCGCCACGGCGGTCTGGACAGTTTCATCTGGTGGAGATTCGGCGAGTTCGTCCAGGACATGACTGGCAACGTCGAAAAGCTGGGTGCCCGACTCTTCACCGACGAAACGCATCACCAGCTCGGAGATGACAGCGGCGCCTGTGAACCGTCCAATGTCCTGGGCGATTCCCGCGCGCGAGCGAGTTATCTCCATGCCGTTGAGATTGTGGAGATCGCGCTGCGGCTTGATGCTGATTTGCGCGATACCCTCGGCGTACAAATCCATTCCGGAACCGTACCGCGCCCGCGAACGCCGGGCTCCGCGGGCGAGGACAGACACTACACCCGCATCGCGGGTGAGCAGCCTCACAATTCGCGACGTCTCCAGATAGTCGAAGGCATGCAGGACTATCGCGTCCGTGGACAGGGCGGTCATGCTACAACGTTAACACCCCGCGCTTGCTATCTCTGCTGCGAGCTCCAGCGCAAACCTACATAGACGGTTCGTCCGGGTGCCGCGAACCCGATCACGTCCTCATAGCGTGTGTTGAAGACGTTCTCAGACCGCGCCGTTGCTGCCCAATTGCCGAGGCGGCTGGAATTGAGGCTTATCGAGCCTGCGAGATCCAGGCGGGTATAGGCATCGAGTGTCAGCGTCGGTGACGGAAACTGGGAAAAGTCCACATCCGGACGCCGCCCAACACGGGTTGCAGCTGCGGACAGGTCCCAGAACCTCCGCGCCACCGAAGCCGAGAGATTCGCAGAGTGTGTGGGACGACGAATGAGAGCTTCTCCTACACTGAGTGTGCCGGAATAGGATGCATCGAGACTGGTTACACGCGGACGCACTTCAGTGTAGTTGGCCTTAACCATTACTCCCCTGAGGCCGGCGCTCCATGCCGAAGGGTCGATAGTTGCCTCCAGCTCGGATCCATTTGCACTTGCGGCCGCGAGGTTTGCATAGCTGCCCATGAAGTCGGGTGGCCCGCCGGACACATACTGGATCATCTGACTGAACCGCTGCCGGAACAGCGTGGCCGCCAGGGCGATCCCCGGCGCAACAACCTGCTCGATGCCTACCTGCCAGGTGGAGCTTCGCTCGGCTTCGAGGTTCGGACTTTCCTTAGTGTACAGTGTTGGCCGCATCTGCGAGAATGCCGGCGCGTTGAAAGCAGTTCCAAAGGAACCGCGCAGACGGGTGTCGCGAAGCGCACGTATGCTCAACCCCGCCGAGTGTGTCTCGAAATTACCGAAGTCGGAGTTGCGATCGTACCGTCCGCTCAGCGTGTAGGAAACATTCTCGAGCGCGTTCCCAAGCAGCTCCGTATAGAAGGCCGCGTTGGTGCGCGCGGCACTGAACGATGCACTCTCTTTCCAGGTGCCACCGATGGGACGATCGAGGTTGGCTGCTGCCTCCCTTTCCCGTTGATACGCCGCACCGAAAGTCAGGTTCGCGCTGCGCGGAAGATCCATAGTGACGCGGGCATCTCCAAAACGACGGAACACTACCGACCGTGACGCCATGTTCAGGCGCGATGCAGATCCGAACGGCACCTGAATTTCTTCTGTCAGGTCACGGACGTCGTTGCCGCCGGCGGAAAGTGACGCACGCACGCGCGAATTGATTTCGCGATCCGCCTGAATGGAGGCAATCAGCCGGTGCTGCACTCTGTAGGAATTGGAATCGACCGGCGCGCCTGTATAGTCTGTCGGGTAGTGGTATTCGGCCGAGGTGTAGCGTGTGACCAACCGCAGGTTGGCGACATTCTGCACGGGAACAGTGACTGACCCGCTGAGAGTCCCGTTCCTGTACTCATTGTTGAATGGGTGAATTCCGTCAGTGGAATGAAATCCTCCTCCGAGAGAGAACGCGGACATTCCGGCCTGCCCTGCCGTCGTCACCTCGATCTCTCTTGTGCCGAGCGATCCTGTGCGCGCCGACGCTGTAGATCGCGCGGTGCCCCCGCCTGATTTCGTGAATATCTGTATCACCCCCGCAACCGCGTCCGCGCCGTGGACCACACTCGACGGGCCCCGCACGATCTCGATCCTTTCGATGTTGTCTGTGGTGAGATGGCTGAGATCGATGTAGCCTCCTGGCGCATTCAGTGGCACACCGTCGAGCAGGACCTTGGTGTACCGGCTTTCACCGCCGCGAAGAAATATCGAGTTCACGGAGCCAGTGGATCCGTTCTGCACCACCGAGAGTCCCGGTGCTTCCCTGAGTGCATCTACCACCCGTGTGATCCCCTTCGCACGCAGCTCCGCACCGGAAATGACAGTGACCGGAACTCCCAGTCTGGACCTGTCACTAGGAGTCTTGGTGGCGGTAACGACAACGTCCGGAAGGCTCGTGCTGTCTGCCGCCTGGGCGGATGCGAGAGCAGGAGCTGCGGTCAGCGATGCAATGAGAGCCAGCGTGATGATCTTCATGAGAGTCGTGTTGTAGGTTTTGCGTTTGCCCGTCGCAGCGGGAAGAGCGATGGAGCCCCGATCGCGGAGTCAGTGAGCACGTGCAGCGGCCAGTCGAACACCCGCTCGAGGATGTCGGGGCGCATGACCTCTTCCGGATCGCCATCGGCGATCAGCTTCCCCTCGCGCAGCAACACGATCCGGGAAGCGAAGCGTGAAACGAGATTCAGCTCGTGCGAAACGACCAGAACCGCGAGCCCTTCCCTTGCCAGTCCGTCCAGCAGCTCGAACAACGCCATCTCGTGCGCGATGTCGAGATAGGTGGTCGGTTCGTCGAGAACTATTGCCATGCTTTCCTGCGCAAGTGCGCGCGCGATCCGCACCCGCTGCCACTCGCCACCCGAGAGCTGGTCGGTTTTCCGGGCTGCGAACAGGTCAACTTCGGCGCGGCACATCGCGCGCTGGACTGCGTCCGCATCCACCCCGGATGCATTTTTCCATAGACCCAGCCGCGGGTATCGTCCGAGCCCCACATATTCCGCTACGGTAAGCGGAAACACAGGGTCTTCGCGCTGCGGAAGAATTGCAGCGGCGCTTGCCATGTCACTGGCGGACATGCTCTGAATATTTCTCTCGCCGATGCTGATCGTTCCTTCAATGAGCGGGATGCGACCCAGCAAGGCGCGCACAAGAGTGCTCTTCCCGCTGCCATTCGGGCCGACGACTGCAGTGACCTGTCCGCCTGCGGCATCAAAGCTGACTCCATCCACTGCGCGGCGTGCACTGCGCGGATAAACCGCCGACACATTCCGGAAGGCAATCATGAAATCTTCCTCAGCTGGGCGAGAAAGAACGGCACGCCGAGTAAGGCCGTGATTGCTCCCAGTGGAAGCTCACCGGGCGGCAGCAATGTGCGAGCAACAATGTCCGCTGCGACAACGAGTCCGGCACCAACCAGCGCCGACCCCAGAACGAGGGGACGGTGCCGCGTCACGCCGAGCGCGCGGACGATGTGCGGGACAATCAGCCCAACGAATCCAATCAGGCCGGCAGCGGCAACGGTCGCCGCGGCCACCAGGGCGGCGAGCAGGAATGCGCGCTGTGCGGAACGGTCCACGTTGACACCGAGTGCCGCCGCAGCCTCTTCACCCAGCGCCAGAAGGTCTATCTCACGTGCGTACACAGCCAGCGCGCCTCCTCCGATGACGAGATACAGGGCGAGCCATTTGATCGCTGGCCAGTCAGCATCCGACAGCGAACCCATCATCCACCATAGTGCGCCGCGAACCGTATTCGGCGGAGCGTTCGCGAGAATCACCATGATGACGGCGTTTGCAAATGCGCCGATGATCACGCCGGCCATCAGCAGGGTGCGCGGATCGCCGCGAGCTGTGCGGGCCGCGCGCGCGACGACAAGCGCGAGCAGGACGGCCGAAGCCGCTCCTGCGAACGCGGCAACCGCGACAATTGCCGGATCCCCTGCACCAGCCGCGAATGCGAGTACCGCCCCCACGGCAGCGCCGCCGGAAACGCCGAGCAGGTAGGGCTCAGCCAGCGGATTGCGCAGAGTGCCCTGAAGGGCCGCGCCACTCATGGCGAGACCGGCGCCGACGAGCACGCCCATGACAACCCGTGGGAATCGCAGGGTCCGCACGATGGCAACTGTCGAGGGGTCTCCATTTCCAAGCAGTGCAGCGAGTGCATCACCAGTGCGCAGCGAAATGGTGCCGAACACGATACCGGCCAGCATGAGTGCAGCGACGATGATCGCTACACCAATCCAGATCATTGCGGGGGAGCGCTTCATTTCACCAGTTCAGGGTGCAGCAGCCGGGCAATCGACCAGGCGGCCTCGCCAAGCTTTACGCCTGGACGACCGACCACCATCGTATCAAGAACGAGTACCCGTCCTGCCCTTACAGCTGGAACCTGACGCCAGCGCTGGTCCTTGAGCATCGTCGCGCGCCCTTCCGGACCGGCCAGCATGAAGGCCGGATCTCTCATCACCACATCTTCGATCGAAACAGTGGGCGAAGGCGCAGCTATGTCGGCGTAGACGTTTCGCCCACCGGCAATCTCAGTGAGCTCGTTCATGTAGCTCTCTCTGCCTATCGTGATGGGCGGAGCGTCCCAGATGTGCCAGAACACTGTGGGTCTGGGCAGAGACGCCGTGGCCCTGCGCACCGCATCCAGACTGCTGGTGACGCTGTCACGCACCGCCGCGGCGCGTGCAGAGTCGCGGAGAACTGCACCCATGAGCGTGACAGCGCGCTGAAACTGCGCGATGCTGTCGATCTTGAGCGACAGCGTATTGATGCCCGCGCTGCGAAGCGTCTGCGCAGCGGTGCGGTTGTCGTTGCTTGCGTACAGGATGACGAGATCGGGACGCGCACCGATCACAGCTTCCACGTTAGGGCGTATTCCCGGCCCGAGGTCCGGGACATTCTTCGCCTCGACGGGAAAGAGGTCCCATGAAGTGCGCCCCACCAGCCTGTCACCCGCGCCAAGCGCGAAGATCAGCTCGGTAGTCGTGGGATTGAGCGATACGATACGCTGCGGCACATCGCCTGTGCGAAGAGTGTCACCGAAGTCGTCCGTGAGTGCCGAGCGCGCAGCGGGCCGCTCGGTCGAACAAGCGGCGGCGACAATCCAGATGGCAATGAGTCTTCTAAAAAACAAAACGGACACCTCCCAAAGGGAGAAATGTCCGAAACTCCGCGACAGTACATGTCCGGAATGCCAGCAGCACCTCCCCCGAGGTCTGAATGTGGCGCGGACGAAAGTCGTCTCCTGGCTCGGAACCGCATCACCGCCTTCCCGGTTGAAACAACCAGTGGCACTTCGGTGGTGCGTCTAATGTCCCTTACAGTGGCGGGGCCGCACCGGCATTTCACCGGTTTCCGTGGCTCCCGTCCGCACTATTTAGTTCGAAGCTATCTTCGCAGGAACGCGCGCGCAAGCGCGGCGAGCATCACTCCGCCAATGACCAGCGTCAGCAATACTATATAGGTCCGGCTCAGCGATTTGTCCGCCCGCGGAACGTCCACAACCACCTCACCGAGTGCGGGAATCTCGGAGCCCAGGAACCTGCGAAACTGGCGCTGCTCTATGGACACCGGATCGACTTCCCTGAGCCCGCGCGCGTTCACGCTGCCCTCAGGATCCTCGATCAGGACCTCGAGAACGGACACCGGCCGCGTCAGTGGATAGCGGATGGGGAATGCGCTGGCCGGAAGCATGTAGGTGAAGGACAGCTGGCGCAGGCCGGGTGCGAGCGGAGCGAACACATTGGCCGTTCCATTGGTCACAGTCACTGCAGCGGCCGGCACGTCCCCCTGCCCCATTCGAAAAGCTGTGGCCTGGGCGGGAATGCGCGTGGTCCAGGTGGGAGTCCCCTTGGTTCCATTCGATCCCACCAGCGTATTCGCGCTGTCATTTGCCAGCTCGAACACCTCGGTGACCGAACGCATCTGATTTGCATCCGCTGCCGAGATGATAAGGTGATGACCGCGAACGCCGATTTCGATGTTCCGCGACGTTGTATCGAATACGACTATCTCGCCGTGCTCGCCCTTCTCGTGTTTTTCGTGAAGCGGCGGCGTGAAGTAGGCAATCCCCGAGTACTGCGCGGCTACGAAGTAGATGGCTTCCGGGTCGCCCGTGCGCGTGTAGGTGAAGGAGTAGCTTCCGTCCGGGCGCGCGCGCATCGAATCCAGCGGCGCCGCCCTGTCCGACCCCACGCGATGCAGTACGACCCACACGCCGCGCACTGGATCCACTTCCTTTTCACTGGGGCGAATGACTCGTCCGTCAACGCGCTGGGGACCGTCGAAGAGCGCGCTTGTTCTTGCTGTATCCGGATCGACGGTGGCTCCGCCCTGCATGGCAAGCAGGAGCAGAGCGAGCTTACATGCTGAACTTACCAAAATCTTCCGGCCGCAGGTTCTGCAGGTATGCCTTGAGCTGATCCGCGCTCATTTCCTCATCCAAGTCGGCAATGGGCTCGGCGTTTTCTATCTGCTCCGCAGTGTCCTCGAGCAGGAGTGCGCTCAGGAGCGAGTCCTGCGCGAAGATCGGAGCAGAAAACCTCAAAGCGATCGCAATGCTGTCGGATGGCCGGGCGTCGATCTGCACCATCGTATCGTTGCGGGCAATGTGAAGCTCGGCGTAGTAGGTGCGATCCTCCACCTTGGTGATCTGCACGCGGCGAAGTGAGCCGCCGAGCCCGACGATGAGGCTCTTGCAGAGATCGTGCGTCAGCGGACGCACGCGTTTCACATTGTTCATCTCGATCACGATCGATTCGGCCTCGGGCTGGCCGATCCAGATGGGGAGCAGGCGCTCGCCTTCCTTTTCCTGCAGGATGACCACGTAGGAATTGTTCGAGCGGTCGAGGCCGAGACGCATCACTTCAACTTCGGTGAAGAGCATGCTTCAAGATAATGCGGTGCTCGCGAAGCCGCGCGGCGCTGGCAACTCCGCGTGGAAGCTGGAGGAGAGCAAATAAAAACGGCCCCGAAGGGCCGTTTTGCACTGACAATCCGATAGTTACTTCGCTCCGGCTGCCTTTCTGAGCTCTTTTACCTTGTCTGTCCGTTCCCAGGTGAAGTAGGTCACGGGAATCTTCCCGACCTTGCCCGAGCGCGGCGTCCGCCCAAAATGACCGTAGGCTGCGGTCTCCTGGAAGATCGGCTTGCGGAGGTCGAGCGCGGAGATGATGCCGCGCGGGGTCAGGTCAAACACCTTCTCGACTGCCTTCATGATTGCAGACTCTGGAACGGTGTTCGTTCCAAAGGTGTCCACCATCACCGAAACAGGCTTCGCGACGCCGATGGCGTACGCAACCTGTACCTCGCACCGCTTGGCCAGCTTGGCGGCGACGATGTTCTTGGCGACCCAGCGGGCTGCGTAGCACGCCGAGCGATCGACCTTCGACGGGTCCTTTCCGCTGAATGCGCCGCCGCCGTGACGGCCCCAGCCGCCGTAGGTGTCAACAATGATCTTGCGGCCGGTGAGTCCTGCGTCGCCCTGCGGTCCGCCGACAACGAAGCGTCCGGTTGGGTTGATATGCGTGGTCAGCCGCTTTCCGCGATACTCCTTCGGGATGGTCGGTTCGATCACATTCCGGAGAATCTCGTCCTTGATCTTGCGATGCGAGATCTTCTCGTCGTGCTGCGTGGAGATGACGACCGTATCAACTGACACCGGCAGCCCGCCCTCATACAGGACACTGACCTGCGACTTTCCGTCCGGGCGAACCCAGCTTCCGCTCTTGCTCCGGCGGAACTCAGCGAGCCGGCGCGTGAGCTGGTGCGCAAGGACGATCGGAAGCGGCATCAACTCGGGAGTCTCATCCGTCGCATAGCCGAACATCATGCCCTGGTCTCCCGCACCGCCGTGGTCTACTCCCTGACTGATGTCAGGCGACTGCTTGCCAAGCGCGTTGATTACCGAGCAGGTCTTTGAATCAAAGCCAAAGGTCGCGTCGTTATAACCGATCTTGTCGATTGTCGAGCGGACCAGCTTCTGGACGTCAGGATTTGCGGTGGTTGTAACTTCGCCGGCAATACATGCGAGGCCGGTTGTGACGAGCGTTTCGCACGCTACGCGTGCCTTGGGATCCTCTGCGAGGATTGAATCGAGGATCGCGTCCGAAATCTGGTCGGCAATTTTATCTGGGTGGCCTTCAGTAACAGATTCAGAGGTGAACAAAAACCGGTCAAGCACGAATGAACTCACTTTGTTGGGTAGGCACAGGGGGAGCACTGACTTCACGCCGTACTATTCGTGAAACCGGCCTATTGCCCGCTGTAGCCCTCAAAGTTATTCCCCCCGCCAACCTCGGGCAACCCGGCGCCCATAAACACTGAGTCGCCAAACGCAGTGAGTAGATGTTCCCTGAGAATGTCCTCGGCACGGGCGGCCGTTGGAGCCGCCAGCGCCGCATCAGCTGCCTGCCTGGCGATCTCGACGCTCACACCTCGCACAATGCGCTTCACCACCGCTACAGAGCGCGGAGCGACACTCAGCTGGCGAACTCCCAGTCCGAGCAGAGCAAAGGCCATCAGTGGCTGCGATGCCATTTCGCCGCACACGGCCACGTCCAGCCCCGACGACTTCCCGACCTCCACGGTCCTCTTGATGAGGCGCAGCACTGCCGGGTGCAGCGGGGTGAAACGCGACGCGATATTCGCGTTGCCGCGATCGACAGCGAGCGTGTACTGCACCAGGTCGTTGGTGCCGATGCTGAAGAAGTCCACATGCTCCGCGAGCAGGTCGGCCCCTATGACGGCCGCCGGAGTCTCAACCATCACCCCGAGTGGAAGATCGTGCCGGTATTCCACGCCGCGTGCATCGAGCTCCGCCGCCGCCTCGTTCAGGAGCGTTCGTGCCTGCATCACTTCGTCCAGCGACACGATGAGCGGGAGCATGATCCGCACATCGCCGTGCATGGCCGCGCGAAGAAGCGCGCGGAGCTGGTCCTTGAACATCTCGGGCTGATCCAGGCACATCCGGATCGCGCGCCATCCAAGGAAGGGGTTTGCCTCAGCGGGATAGCCGCCTACCGGAAGCTTGTCACCGCCCACGTCGAAGGTGCGAATCACAATCGGATGTGAACCAAATGCTTCAACAACGCGCTTGTACTCCTGGTACTGCTCCTCTTCGTCAGGCATTGTGGTGCGGCCGACTACGAGGAATTCGGTGCGCATCAGGCCAACACCCTCGGCGCCGCTGTGTGCGGCCGCGTCGGCTTCCTCGGGAAGGTCCACATTGGCGCGAAGGGTGATCCTCACGCCGTCCAGAGTCACAGGCTCCGCCGTGAGCAGCTGCATCAGCTCGGCTTCGTCCCTTGCTTCTGCAACCTGCCGCTCGCGGTATGCGCTCAGCTGGGCTTCACCAGGCTCCACGACGAGGAAGCCCGACGTTCCGTCCAGAATTGCCTGCTCACCCCCGCTCAGGCGGGAGGTTGCGTCACGCAAGCCCACCACGGCTGGGAGTCCGAGCGAACGCGCGAGGATGGCCACATGCGAGGTTCGTGTGCCGGCGTCAGTTGCGATGCCCGCGATGCGGTCCCTGTCCAGCTGCACCGTGAGGCTAGGGGTCAGATCGTGCGTGACGAGAATTGCGCGCGAGCCCTTGGGAAGATCCACGGGATCATGGTCGGGCAGATCCATGAGGACCGAGAGGACGCGAATGTGCACATCCACGAGATCCCCAACCCGCTCCCGCATCAGCGGATGATTGTGCCGCGCAAATTTCTGGCGCCACTCGATCATTGCGAGATCGAACGCCTTCTCTGCTCCCAGATTCTGCTTGATGAAGGCTTCCACTTCGCCCTGCAGGTCCCCGTCATCCAGAATGGATATCTGCACGTCGAAGATCGCGGCTTCCTCCGGCCCAGCCTGTTTCTCGGCCCGGTCCCGGACATCGCGCAGCCGGCTCTTCGCTACCTCGATCGCCTTCCTGAATGATTCTGTTTCACGGGGAATTGCCTCGTCGGCGATGATGCGGTGCGGCACATCCGGCACTTCCCATTTGAGAAGATGCACGGGGCCTACCACAATCCCCTGCGACGCCGGCATTCCAGTGATTACGCCTTTCATCAGCTCTCGCCGAACTTCCCGTCTACGAGTTTCTGGATTGCGTCGAGAGCCAGGCTTGCATCCTCGCCTTCGGCGCGCACAGTCAGCGTGGTTCCCTTTTCAGCGGTGAGCATCATCACTCCCATGATGCTCTTGCCATTTACCTCCATGTCACCGCGCAGGATCGTGATCTGGGATTTGAACTTCCCGGCGATCTTCACGATCTCCGCAGCGGGGCGAGCGTGAAGACCGAGCTTGTTCTGTACCGTTACGTTGCGTTCAGGCATTAACGGACGACCGAGAAGAGGACAAACACCGAGAGGATCACGAGCGCGAGACGCCATCCTTCACCGCGTCCGCCGAAGCGCGCGAGAAGCAGGGTCCCGAGAATTGCGATCAGGAAGACACCGCCTGACAAACGGTGGCCGGGGCCAATGATCCCCTGAAAAGCGAGCGGAAGCGCGAACCCCGCGACGAGGCAGGCCGCTCCCCCAATAATAGTCGGGCCCTTTCGAAGCAGCGGGTTGGCGAGCGCTTCGGATACACGCATTCCCTTTCGGAAACCTGTGCGCACGCCCCATGCCCGCAGCGAGACGTGACCGATGTTGTAAACACCGAGGAAGATCACGAGCACCCAGCCCGGCGACGCGCCCAGCCCGAATGCACAGAGCGCGAGCAAGGAACAGAATGGAAGCCAGCTCGCCCATATGAGGCGGTCACCCACACTTCCGAGCGGACCACCGAGAGCCCGCCGAAATCTTTCTATGAGCGCGGGATCGACCTGATCGAGTTCGGCGCGAGCGAGAGCACCAACAGCCAGCGAAGCCAGGTACGGATGGGCGTTGAAGTAGCGGGCCTCGCGCGCAATTGCCTGCCTGTATTTTTCCGGCTCGTTGCGTCCGTGCAGAAGGCGAAGAGAGGGCTCGACACAGAACGCGATTCCATTCCCGAGCAGCGTTTCGTAATTCCACGCTCCCTGAATCGCAAAGAGGCGAAGGAAGATTGCCGCCTTCGTTGTGTACGGCACGTTGGGCGTGGGCTTGGCCTGGACGGTCATCCGAGCACCAGCATACCGATCCCGCCGAGCAGTCCGACTCCGAAGAGAATCGCTGCCCGCGGAATTCCGTGGAATATCTTGTAGAGCGCACTCGCTGCAACGATTGTCGCCAGGGTAAGTACGACTGCGGGTGAATAGACGGCGCTCGAGTGCCAGATTGCATTTATCGCCTGCGCCAGCGGCTGCAGTATGGCAAAGGCCATGAACGCAACCAAACCTCCCCGCACCAGGTCCATGGTGAGTCCCTGCAGCTGTACACTCCTTACCGCCCGGCCCGATCCGGCCTCGAGTGCGCGCTTGTTCCTGTGTGCATTGTGGGCAATCACGCGGCGATGCAGAACCATGCTCGACCCGCTGACAAAAGCAGTCGCCAGCGCGCAGAGCACGGCGACCGGCAGCGCGCCCGCAGCGTCTGGGACGGTCAGTCCCATGATCGCTCCGCCAACCACCCCTGCGCTTCCCCACTCCGGATAGCGCGAGGATCCGAACGGGAGCGTCTCGAGCGCGATCAGCTCGAGTACCGCACCGACGAGCAGTCCGCCAACTGGATTGCCGACGAGTCCTCCTCCCAGAGTGGCTGATACGATGGGGCGCGAGATCATTGCCTGCGGGAAGCTCACGACATCGAGCCCGCATACGGCGCCCAGAAGCGCAATCGGAAGCAGTTCTACCAGCCAGTTGATCACTTCTGGCTCTCCGCTGATTCGCCGAGGATTTCTGCAAGGCCCACCCGGTCGGCAGCGGGCACATCCTGGGCTGTGATCGTCACCCCTGACGCAGCAAGCTCGCGCAGCTCTCTCTCATCATCGGCTGAGAGGAAGACATATCGCAGTCTTTCCTCCCTTCCTCCGCGGTGATGCAGGCCGCCAACGTTGACCTGGTCTATCGCGGGAACTCCCGCAGCGAGGCGACGCATGGTGGCGATGTCACCAGTGACGAGTATTCCCGGGCGGGGGTCGGCAGCGTACCTCGCGTGGTTCTGAATTGCAGATTCCACTGTGTCGAAGAAGATGTCCATCTCGGGGGGAACGCCCATGCGATACAGGTCGCGCTCCCAGTCACAGGTTGCGACATCGTCGTCCACCAGCACAATGAACGCAGTGTTGAGCGGCTGTCCCCAGCCCACGACAACCTGTCCATGAATCAACCGGTCGTCGATCCTATAGAGATCGATCGGCATCAGGGCGCTTCCGAAACCGTTATACAGGCTCGACCGCGCTCAGCTGCCTGCCTTGCGGCCTCCGCAACTCCTTCGTGCGCATGAAATACGAAGTCGAGGAGCAGGCCGAGGTTCGTGCCCGTCACGAGGATTACACCCGGGGTGTCCCGCAGTATCCGCCGGGCCGCAATTGTTGCACTGCCCCCTGGCAGATCGGTAAAGAGCGCAGCGGCACCGGTACGCTTCAGCACGTCACGCATCTGCGCCTCGAGCTCCTGGCCACCGAAGTCGCGATTCGAAATCCCGACAAGAATTCCGCCGAGGCCCGTGATCTGGTCCACCCCCGAGATGAGTCCCTCGGCGAATGTCCCATGGCCACTGACGATCCCGGCGACCGGGGCTGGCGGTTCGCTATTCGACATCTTCCTGGAGATAGTCCTGGACATTCCTGGCAGACGCCAGCTGCATCTTTCCGATGAGACGCTTGTTGAACGCGTCCGCCGTATCCACTCCCGAGTACCGAAGAAGGTGATTGAGGGCGATTACCTCGGCGATCACTGTAATGTTCTTCCCCGGGTTGAGCGGAACCGTGATCTTCGGGACATCCACATCGAGAATGGTTGTCGTTTCTGTGTCCAGTCCGGTGCGCTCGACTACAGCGTCCTGATTCCACTCCTCGAGAACGACCACCACTTCGATGCGCTTCTGCTGGCGCACGGCACGAATGCCGAATATCGACGGAATGTCTATCAATCCCACGCCGCGGATTTCCATGTGATGGCGCTGCATCTCGTGGCCGCGCCCGATGAGGACGTCATTGCCGCGACGGCTTACAATGACGAGGTCATCCGCAACCAGGCGATGCCCGCGCTCGACGAGATCGAGAACGCACTCCGACTTTCCGATCCCGCTCTTGCCGGTGAAGAAGAGTCCCACGCCGAACACGTCGGCCAGCGAGCCATGCAGGGTCGCCGTTGGAGCGAATTCGATCTCGAGCACCGGCTTGATGCGGCGATAGAATTCCGCGGTCTTGAGCTTGGTGCGCATCAGCGCGGTGCCGCTCCCTGCCGCAATCTCCTTGAGACCGGTCGGCAGCCTTTGGCCCTTGCTGACGATGACCCCAGGGATCTTGAACGAAAAGAAGAGCTCCAGTATCCGCTTTCGCTCTGGGGCAGGCAGGGACGCGAGGTAGGTGATCTCGGTCTCTCCAAGAACCTGAAGGCGGGTTGGAGAGAAACGCTCGACATAACCGGCGAGCACGAGGCCTGGGCTGGAGATTTCAGCACTGGGGACCTCACGATCCATCCCGATCCCGTTGCCGATATCCTCCAGCTGCAGCGAATCCTTGAGGCGGTCAAACAGCTGCGCGATGCTGATCTTTCGAGTCACCTGGTAGTCTCCACTTGCACTGCAGGCATGTTGCGAAAACTGCTGGTCTGCGTCAACGCCCTGAACCTCTGATTATCGCTTCCAGATCCGCCTCTGTTTCATCGGCGGCCCGGTCCCACGTAAACTGCCCGGCGAATTTTCGTCCCGCTCGCCCGAGACTCTCCACGAGTGTCGGATCTGCGATCAGCTCTGACATCTTCTCACCAATCGCCGTGGGGCTCGGTGGTACAAGATACCCTGTTTCGCCATCCACGACGGACTCGCGTATGCCCGGCGAATTCACCGCAATCACCGCGGTCCCGCAGGCTGCCGACTCCAGGTTGCTGATTCCCCATCCTTCTTTCGGGGATGCGAGCACCGTCGCCCACGAGCGGCGAAGCAGCGCAAGCTTTTCTTCTTCGGAAATTCTGCCGAGAAAGGCGACCCGGTCGCCGAGTCCCAGCGATGCGACCAGTTTCTCGAGCGGACGCCGGAAATCTCCTGCACCTGCAATCTCCAGCCGCGCGTCTGGCGACTCCACTTTGGCAAACCCACGGATGACGAGATCGACCCGCTTGTACTTCTTGATGCGCCCGAGATAGGAAAAGAGCGGTGTGCTGGAACGTGCCTGTGGATCGGGAGTAAGCCGCTCGGTATCGACACCATTGTAAATGACCCGAATGTTCTGCCGGGGAATTCCGCGCTGTACCAGGTCCTGCGTAGTGCTGTCGCTGACTGCCTGAAATGGAGTGCGGCGGTAAATGAATCGCAGCGGCCGCTCCGAAAGCCAGACGAGCGCACCAACGGGCGGAGAGGCTTCCCGGAATATCGTGGAACCGAACAGGTGATGCACCAGCGCCACAGTCTTCTGCGCTTTCCAGCGCGGTGTGAAAAGCGGGATCTTGTTCAAGTCCTCGACAACCACGTCGTACCTGTTCGCTGCGAGGTGTTCCCTGTAGAAACGCTTTGCGACGAACTGGAAGGAGTAGCGGCCGCCCGTTCTGAAAACCTGGATGCCGTCCAGCGTGGTCCTGGCTGGCGCGTTGTCGAACCCGCTGCAAAGGAGATCAACCGTGTGTCCCTTCCCGGCAAGTCTCCCGAATACTTCATGCAGGTGAAGCTCGGCGCCGCCTGCCTGCGGATTTTCCCGGTCCAGCCAGTTGACTATGAGTAGCCGCACTCAGATCGCGCCGATCTGCCGGGCAAATGCATCCAGGATTCCATTCACGAATCGCGCACTGCGCGCACTCCCAAAGCGCTCGGCGAGCCGCACCGCCTCCTGGATCGCAACCTTCGGCGGAGTCTCTCCCTGTGCAAGCTCGGCAGCACCGAGGCGAAGTACGGAGCGCTCGATTACGCCGATGCGCTCGATTCTCCAGTTCGTGCTTAGCTCGCTGATTTCCGCGTCGAGCTTCTTCATGTCGGAGATGACCTTGCGCATCAGGTGGCTCGCGAACTTCCGCTCATCTGCGCCGACGGCGAGATCGTCCCATACACGCACGGCGACCTGACCGAGATCTTCGTTCGATCTCAGGTCCCATGCATACAGAGCCTGAAGAGCGCGGGCACGGCCGCGGCGAAAGACTCCCAGCTCTTCGCGGGATGGACCGCCCGCCCTATTCATCGTCGGACGGCTCGAGCTGATCGAGCAGGTCCGCGGTTTCAAGCGCAGCTACTGCAGCATCCCATCCCTTGTTCCCGTGCGCGCCGCCCGCGCGAGCCAGCGCCTGCTCCAGTGTATCGGTTGTGAGCAGACCAAAACCAACGGGCAGGTCGGCGTCTGTCGAGGCGTCCGCCAGACCACGCGCCGCTTCGCCGGCAACGAAGTCGAAGTGGGGAGTCTCACCCCTGATGACGGCGCCCACTGCGACAACCATGTCGTAGTTCGCACTCCCGAATGCGCGGCGCGCGGCTGCAGGCAGCTCCCATGCTCCCGGGACCCAGAGCACGTCGATGGCATCAAATGCAACGCCGTGCGAAACGAGTCCCTCAAGAGCCCCGTCTACGAGCTTGCGCGTGACTTCCTCGTTGAATCGGCTGGCGATGACTGCCACGCGACGACCCTCACCTCTTGGACTTCCAGTAAACTCAGCCATTCAGGATGCTAACAGGTGGCCGAGCTTGTCCCGCTTTGCATCGAGGTAGCTGGAGTTTTCGGACGTGGCCGTGGGGATAATCGAAACGCGGTCGCCAACGGTGAGGCCGTAGCCCTCGAGGCCGACAAGCTTGCGCGGGTTGTTGGTGAGCGGGCGTATGATCTTCAGCCCGAGATCGAGCAGGATCTGCGCACCGATTCCATAGTTGCGAAGATCCGGCTTGAATCCAAGCTGTTCGTTCGCTTCCACCGTGTCTGCACCTGTGTCCTGGAGTTGATAGGCCTTGAGCTTGTTCAGCAGGCCAATGCCGCGGCCTTCCTGGTCGAGGTAGACGATCACGCCCTTCCCCTCTGCAGAAATCATCTGCATCGCTGTGTGCAGCTGCCATCCGCAGTCGCAGCGGAGAGAATGAAAGACATCACCGGTGAGACATTTCGAGTGCATCCGTACCAGAGTGCTGGCGCCGTCCGTGACATCGCCGTAAACCAGCGCTACATGCTCATGCTGGTCGACGTCGTTGCGGTATCCGATCACCTTCCACTCGCCGAACTCAGTTGGCAGCCGGGCCTCGGCAACGCGATGCACGAGCCGCTCGAACTGGAGCCGGTGCGCGACCAGCTGCGCAACGGTGATGAAAGTGAGCTTGTGCTTCCGGGCGAACTCCTCGAGCTGCGGGCGATGCGAAGTCGTTCCGTCATCGTTGAGGATTTCGCAGACGACACCGGAAGGATTCAGTCCGGCCAGTCTTGAAAGATCCACAGCCGCTTCCGTGTGCCCGACACGCTGCAGCACCCCGCCGTCTCGCGCGCGGAGAGGTGAGATGTGCCCCGGACGCCGCAGGTCGCCAGGCACGGTCGCGGGATCCACGGCCACCTGGATTGTGCGGGCGCGATCCTGGGCGCTGATCCCGGTCGTCACACCGAAGCGGGCCGACGCGTCGATCGTAATCGTGAAAGCCGTGCGGTTTTCTTCTGTGTTGTGTTCGCTCTGCTGCGGAAGACGCAGCTGGTCAACACGTTCTCCGGTGAGCGCGAGGCAGATCCAGCCGCGCGCTTCCTTCAACATGAAGTTGACCATCTCCGGAGTGATGAGCTCCGCAGCACAAATCAGATCGCCCTCGTTTTCACGATCCTCGTCGTCCGCGACGATGATCATTTTTCCGGCGCGGATATCCTGAATTGCCTGCTCGACAGATCCGAACATGCTCATTCCCGGCTCACTCCCTTCACGTAAGACTCCATTGCCCGTTGAACGTACTTGCCAATGACATCACCCTCCAGATGCACCCGCGATCCGGGTTTCAAATCCGAGAGGCTCGTATGCTGCAGCGTAAAATCAATCAATGCGACCTGAAAGATATTCGTTCCTGAAAGCGCGTTGACGGTAAGACTCACTCCGTCAACAGCGACAGATCCATGCGGAACGAGAAACCTTTCGAACCCGTCAGGCACCCGGATGTCCACCAGTGTCGCGCCTTCCTGCTCCTTCACAGCTGTTACTTCACCAACACAATCCACATGCCCCTGCACGATGTGGCCCCCGAACCTTCCATCCGCCGCCATTGCGCGTTCGAGGTTCACGCGCGATCCCGACTTCCAAAGCCCAACGGTTGTACGTCCAAGCGTGGCTCCCATTGCCTGAACGGAAAACCACCCTTTGCCGGACTCGCAAACTGTCAGGCAGGCTCCGTTTATCGCGATGCTCTCACCGTCTTCGAGATCGTCAAAGGCAGTCCTGATGCGGAGCTCCGTGGACGAGCCCGCCGACTCGGCGGCAGGACGCACGGACACACTATCTATAGTAGCGACTTCCTGAACGAGTCCGGTGAACAATTAGGGTTCTGGGAAAGCGTAGACGGTCATCAGGTCGGGCCCAAAAGTCTGCCTCTTCAGGACTTCCAAGCGTATGGCATTAGCCAACTTACGCGAGTTGAGCCCCGAAAACGCGGTGAGACTGCCAGACCCGAGAAGCATGGGCGCCTGAAAGATAACAAGCCTGTCCACGAAACCGCGCTCGATAAACTCCGCCGCAAGGCTGGCACCCCCCTCTACAAGCAGAGAATCGATCCCCCGCTCGCGTATCTGGGCGAGTGACTCCCGCAGGTCCGCCGCTTCGATAATCTCCACGCCGGCCTGACGAAGCGACTTCAGCGTCCCCTCGTCCTCCTCGTATGTCACCAGGTAGGTAGGTACGTCGTGAGCCGTCTGCAAAATGTGGGAATCCGGGGGCATTGCTTTCCCACGGCCGAAAATGATCCGGGCCGGCTGGCGGCGGGGCGATGGGGTCGTCCTCGCGGATAGACGAGGGTTGTCACTCACCAGTGTGCGCATTCCCACGGCAACCGCGTCACTCCCCGCCCGCATGCGGTGCACTTCGGCGCGGGATTCCTCACCGGTTATCCAGTTGCTCTCACCAGTCGAGTCTGCAATTGCTCCGTCGATTGTAATCGCGAGCTTGAGAGTCACCCACGGCCGCCGCGCGCTGAAGCGATTGATGAACGGGGCGTTCAGCTCGCTGGCCCGGTCCATCTCCACACCCACCATGACCTCGATGCCTGCGCTTCGCAGCACTGCAATTCCGCCGGACGCCAGTGGATTGGGATCAGGCAGCGCGACTACGACGCGTGAAATTCCTGCCTGGATGATCGCCTCGGTACAGGGCGGCGTCTGACCGTGGTGATTACACGGCTCGAGAGTCACGTAAAGAGTCGCACCGCGTGCACGCTCCCCTGCCGCATTGAGCGCGTCGATCTCAGCGTGATCCGCGCCGTATCGGACGTGAAAGCCTTCGCTCACGATTTTTCCATCCTGAACGACGACAGCGCCAACCATTGGGTTAGGCGCTGTCTGTCCCCAGCCGCGCTCCGCAAGAGCGAGCGCGTGACGCATGTGCGCGCTGTCGTCCGCGCGCAGCATGAGTACGCTTACATCATCAGAGCGAGACCCGAATTCCGATTGATCCAAATATCCTCGACGCGTCAGCCTGCTTTCCACTGAACTTGTTGTAGGTCGAGATCGAGCCGCCAGATACCTGGCCGATTTCGCCGATAATCTTCAGGAATGGAAGATTAAGCGAAACGTCGGTAAAAATGTTCGTGCGGGTCAACTTCTGGCTCAGAACCACCGGGCCAGCCGATGCACCATTGGGCACGGTTACGGCCCGTGGGGCAACCTTCGCCGTGATGGTACCGACCGACTCATACCGGTCCTGGCCTGCGCCAATCGCAATCCCGACAAAGAGGAAGGTCTTACTGGCAACCAGCCGGATCGCGTCGGTCTTTACGCTCAGGTTATCGATCCGCAGAGTATCGCGGGCGCCGCCGGTCGAGGCGGCAGTGCTGCCGATTATCGAGACGGTGGGCAGGCTGCGTCGCAGGTAGCTGATCGAGACACCCGGTATCATGAAGGACTGCTGCACAATTCCCAGGCGCGCTCCATATCCCAGCTTGAGCGATCCGTCCGGAACTTTTACGTCGATGAAGTCGCCGGAGTATTCAGGCAGGTAGGCTGCGCTCACGAGCAGATCGATGCCGCCGACGTTGGTCACTCCCATCGGCACTCCCTTGAACACACCAATTGCAAGGTCAGCAGTGGGAAGCGGAAGAAGCTGGTCCTTCGTGGAATAGGTACTGGCCTGTGCGCCATTTACGCTCGGCACAACCTGATCGACATCGGGCAGGCTTCCCTGCAGACCATTCACCCGAATTCCCGCGGAGAATTTCCCCGGACCGCCAAGCGTACCACCCTGTCCCAGTGTCGCATTTCCGCCAGCTACGAGCACGCCCAGCTGCGGCGCCATGTACTGGAAAAGATCGATGGACTTCTGGCAGGCGTCCTGCGCTGCGCGAGTCTGGTCAGGAAGGCCGCCCACGCCGGTCGAGCCGGCCGGGCACTGCGAGCTGATGGTCTGTGCACTCGCAGATGAAGCGGCAGCAGCCGCCAAGACAGTCAATGCTACGAACAAATTCTTCTTCATATCAACCTCAGCTAAGGATTACGTTCCCGGCTCCTGGCCGAACTTCGCCGAGAACCCAGGCGCGCACGTTTGCGCTCGTTGCGGCGGCGAGAATTGCGTCCACCCGGGCTGATTCACTGGCTACAACCATGCCGACGCCCATGTTGAACGCGCGGAACATCTCGTCCCTGGGCACTTCCCCCGCCTTCTCCAGTACCCGGAACAGGGAGGGAATTTCCCAACTCGCCATATCTACGACGCAGTCGAGCCCCGCAGGCAACATTCTGTTCATGTTTCCCGGCAGGCCGCCCCCGGTGATATGTGCAAGGGCATGAACTTGTTCCACTACCGGCCGGACAGCGCTGAGGTATGACCTGTGGACGGCCAGGAGAACATCGGCAACTGTCTCACCCGATTCAGGAAACATTGAATCCGCGGCGAGCCTGAGCCGCTCGCTGACAATCTTCCGGGCGAGAGAGTACCCGTTGGTGTGCAGACCCGAACTCTCAAAGCCGATTAGCACGTCGCCGTCCTGCACGCGGTGCGGCCCGAGGACGTTCGCTTCAGGCACACACCCTACAATGAATCCGGCAAGGTCGTAATCAGGCGGAGTGTACAGGCCGGGCATCTCAGCGGTTTCACCGCCGACGAGTGCGCATTCATTCTCGCGGCAGCCCGCGGCAACACCACGCACCACCTGCTCAACGACTTCGGGCTCGAGCTTGCCGAATGCCACATAATCCAGAAAGAAAAGCGGAAACGCGCCCTGAGCCAGGATGTCATTGGTGCAGTGATTCACAAGGTCATGACCGATCGTGTCATGACGCCCCGCTTCGATAGCGACTTTTATCTTTGTCCCGACGCCATCGGCGCTCGAAACGAGGATGGGATTTTTTACACCGGAGGGAACCTTGAACATCCCCCCGAAACCACCAAAGCCGCCGACGACTCCGGAAGTGAACGTGGACTCGACAACGGCTTTGATCCGATCCTTGGCAGAATCGGATGCGCCGATATCGACGCCTGCGCTCCGATACCGGAGCGGCTCACTCACGCCTCGAGCTCCTCCTCAAATGCCACGAGCCTACGGAGTTCGCCGACACGAGCATTGATATCGGTCCGCGAAATCTCCATCAGGCGCTCGATCG
This sequence comes from Gemmatimonadota bacterium, assembly GCA_036676795.1. Lineage (GTDB taxonomy): Bacteria > Gemmatimonadota > Gemmatimonadetes > Gemmatimonadales > Gemmatimonadaceae > UBA4720. The sequence continues at coordinate 3,570 of JAKFCC010000186.1, read as the reverse complement.
AGAATTTCTCCACCGCAAATGATCCCATCGCGCATCCATATATCACGGCCCGGCGCATGTTCTCCTCGGAGAGATCTCCGGTGCGCGCGAGGTATCCAATGAAGCCGCCTGCAAAGGAATCGCCGGCTCCGGTCGGGTCGAACACGCTCTCCAGCGGCACTGCCGGCGCGAAGAAGATGGATTTCCCGGAAAAGAGAAACGCACCATGCTCGCCCTTCTTGATGATCACGTGCTTCGGGCCGAGATCCATCATCCACTGAGCGGCCTTGACGAGGTTGGCCTTCTCGGTGAGCTGGCGGGCTTCGCCGTCATTGAGTGTTATGATGTCCACCTGACGGAGTAGCTCCAGCAGTTCGGGCCGGCGGCTCTCGATCCAGAAGTTCATGGTGTCACACGCAACGAGCTTCGGCCGGTTGACCTGGCGCAGAACGTCGAGCTGGAGCCGCGGATCGATATTCCCGAGAAAAACGAAGGGGGCCGAGCGGAACTGCTCGGGAATCTTCGGCATGAAGTTCGAGAAGACGCCGAGATGTGTCTCCAGGGTCTCGGCTGCATTCAGGTCATGACGGTAGCGTCCCCTCCACCTGAAGGACTTGCCTTCCGCCTGCTCGAGTCCGGCGAGATCGACACCGCGCGCTGCGAGCGGCTCCAGTTTCTCCAGGGGATAGTCGGATCCGACGATACCGACCAGCTGCACTGGCGTGAAGTGGCTCGCAGATGCGGAGAAGAAGGTTCCTGATCCGCCAAGAACGTCATCAGCTTTCCCGAACGGCGTCTCTACTGAGTCGAGAGCCACTGATCCGACAACAAGAACGCTCATACGATTTCAATTGAAGGAAGAAAAGATCCGAAGCTCACATGCGCTCCGGCGCTGAAATACCGAGAATGGTGAGGCCATTTGCAATAACCACCTGTGCCGCGCGGGCCAGCGCGAGTCGTGCGCGCGTGATCTCCTCGGGCTGGCCCAGGACGTGGTGCTTGTGATACCAGAGGTGCGCGAGTCGCGCGGTCTCGAGAAGATATCCGGCGAGGCGATGCGGTTCGAGAGCCTGTGCCGCGCCAAGTATGAGCGCGGGAAAATCCGTCAGGGCCTTGATGAGATTCTGCTCCTCATCCTCCACCAGCACGGAAAGGTCGATCCCCTCGAGATCGAACGCGTGCCGGTCGATTTCCCCGACCCGGAAAATTCCGCACATGCGTGCGTGCGCCATCTGCACGTAATAGACGGGATTCTCCTCGGACTGCGAGAGCGCCAGGTCGATGTCGAACTCGAGCTGTGAATCGCTCTTGCGCATAATGAAGAAATACCGGACTGCATCCCTGCCCACTTCATTGATCAGGTCACGCACGGTTACGTAGCTGCCCGCGCGCTTGGAGATCTTCACTTCCTCGCCGCCCTTCATGACCGTCACCATCTGGTGAAGCACGTATTCCGGGTAGCCGGAAGGAATGCCCATGTTCAGCGCCTGGAGTCCCGCGCGCACGCGAGTGGCGGTGCTGTGGTGATCGGCTCCCTGAATGTCGATCGCGCGGAGAAACCCGCGCTGCCATTTGGTTACGTGGTAGGCGACATCCGGAAGAAAGTAGGTGAAGGTTCCATCGCTCTTGCGCATCACCCGGTCCTTGTCGTCGCCGAACTCGGTCGTCTTCAGCCAGAGCGCCCCTTCCGACTCATATGTCATTCCGGCTGCGGTCAGCTTTTCCACCGTTTCCGCGACTTTCTGGCTCGTGTACAGCGACGATTCCAGGAAATACTCGTCGAACTTCACGCCAAAGGCCTGAAGATCGAGATCCTGTTCCTTGCGCAGCTCCTGCACAGCGAACGCTCGTACAGCGTCGAAGTCCGGCTCGCCGGCGTGCTCGGCGGCGTACCGTTCGGCCAGCTCCCGGATGTACTCCCCGTGGTATCCGCCTTCCGGAACTTCCGACGACCCGCCTTTCAGCTCGTTGATCCGCGCGATCACGCTCTTTGCGAGATTCTCGATCTGCACGCCGGCATCGTTGTAATAGAACTCGCGCGTGACTTTCCAGCCGGACCATTCCAGCAGCGTCGCAATCGCATCGCCAAGCGCTGCCTGCCTGCCATGGCCCACATGCAGAGGACCGGTAGGATTAGCGGAAACAAACTCAACATTGACCGGTTCCTGATTGCCAACGTTGCTTTTGCCGAAGTCGGCATCCTTCGCGACTATCTCTACCAGCTCGCGTGCGACGACACCCTTGTCCAGCCGGAAGTTCATGAACCCGGGTCCGGCAATTTCAATTGCTTCGACACCGGCCGCGCCAAGATCGAGTGCGTCCTTCAGTGCATTCGCGATATCACCAGGCTTTTTCCGGAGAGGACGCGCGAGGGTCATCGCAACATTGGATGTCCAGTCGCCGTGAGCAGTGTCGCGTGGACGCTCGACAACGGGCGCGGTATCGTCGGGCGCACCCAGTTCCCGCGCCGCCCTCAACAGCTCGGCGCGAATCCTTTCGGCCGTACTCATTCCTTGGCGGGCTTAGTCGTAGCTGTGGCCGCTGCCGCGGGCTTGGCGTCGGTGGCCGCTGCGGGCTTCTCTGAAGCTGTGTCGGATTTGGCGGTCTCGGACTTGGCAGTTTCGGACTTCGGAGCTGCCGTGGGCTGGGCCTTCTTGCCGTCCTTGCCGTAGTCGGTGATGTAAAATCCCGACCCCTTGAAGACGAGGCCACCGCCGGCAGACATGAGCCTGGTTGCTACAGCGCCGCAGCGCGGACACTGAACTTCAGCGGGCGCGGCGCTAATGGAACGATAGAACTTCTCGAAATCGTGCCCGTCGGGGCAGCGGAATTCGTAAGTCGGCATTCTTGAATGACTTGTGAGATTGTGGCGAGATCGAAAGATAGTCGGAATGGAGGGGCGGAGGAAGCCGCGTCGGTGCTGCGAGAGAGTTCTCGTCGCGGGATGGTTTGCCCTCCGGGCGGGGGGTTACACGTAGGACACGTAGGTAGAAGCACGTAGGACACGTAGGACTGCCACTACAACTGCGAAAAAATGGGGGAACAGCACTCGGATCATGAAGTCCGTGCAGTTCCCCCAATCAGTTGCAGTTGCGTTTGCAGTTCTACGTGTCCTACGTGCTCTTGCTACGTGTCCTACGTGTAACTCCGGAGGGCAGACTATCCTGGTACCCCAGACTCAGATGTGCGGAGTGTACTGCCCCCACACGCCACCGAGCGCGTCCGCTATTTCCCCAACCGTCGCCCTGGCTCGAACTGCGGCGATGATCCGCGGCATCATGCCCGTTGTGGTGCCACTCGCGACATCACCTGCGCAGACTGCCAGTTCCGCGAGCGCCGCCGCCACGTCCTTCGCGTTTCGCTTTGCGCGAACGGCTTTCACCCCCGATACCTGACCGGCCTCCAGCGCCGAGTAGTCGGGCGCAGGAATTGGGGGCGGCTCTCTTCCATCCTCGAAACGGTTCACCCCAACGACAACCGTGTCCTGACTCTCGACTCGCATCTGGTGTTCGTAGGCGCTGCGGCCGATCTCTTCCTGGAAAAATCCTTCCGCGATGGCGCGCTCCGATCCGCCCAGCTGATCTACCTTCG
>JAKFCC010000185.1:0-4378 GCA_036676795.1 Gemmatimonadota bacterium | reverse complement strand
CACTGTGACGACGGCGGGTGCTCTTCTTGGAGTCTTCCATGGTGTCAACTTAATTTCTTGGTGGACACCATCGTTGCCGCTTAGACGGCCAGATTCAAGAAGGGGGATGACCGGACGTTTACGTCTTGACGACGGCCTGCAGGATCAGGTGGCGGCGGTCGACGGCTGCCAGTGATGGGGCAATAGTTCGTCGATGCGACTGGCCGCTTAGACGGCCAGATTCAAGAAGGGGATGACCGGACGTTTACTATAGTCGTACAAGAGCCCCGCGATCATTCGCGGGCTTTTCTTTTGGCGTGGCTCGTCAGGAATTCGTGGCGCCGCCAAAGACGCTTTCGCAATTGACTCGTCCCGGATCTTTCGCTGGCAACTTTGCGCAAGTCCTGGAGAGCTGGTCTTTCATTTTTTCGACGACGCGTGTGCGAGCTGGATCGTTACCCTGCCACTCACCAAGTTTTTTCGCCATCCGTTGCAATGAACGGTGGTTGCGCTCATAAAAAGTTTCGCTGCGCGGTTCGAGCCGGGAAATTACCGTGCCGGCAGCCGCCGCCATGCGGGCCAGGTCGGTCGGCGCCAGTTCAGCGATTTCTTTGACGTAGGTAACTCCCCACTGCAGGCGCGTGGCGGGGCCTTCCGATTTGCGCCACGCTTGCTCGTACCACTCCAGGGCTGCTTTCGCATTGCCCCGCTTTTTTGCGTTGCTTCCGAGTCCGAGCATGTGGTAATAGGGCGCGACCGCGCGAGGAAGTTCGGCCTTGAGCAGAGCATCGGAATCGTCGATCAGCCCTGCCGAGGTCAGAACGTGGGCGGCCGACGGCACAACGGCCTGCCGTTCATAGCGGTCGGTTGTCTGCGAAATCAGCTGCGCCACTTCGCGCAGCACCGTCTGTTGTCGCGGGGGTGCCAATTTGTCCGCACGATCCATGAATTTCCATAGGTCGACACGCGCATCGAGGGCGTCCACCTGTTCCCCCCTGGACATCTTGCCCGTCGAGATCGCTCTTTCCAGCGCCGCGTCCCACTTCGTAGCGAGCACAGAGCGCTGCTCGGGCGTGGTGGCAAGGTATTTCACGCTCGGCTCCGCGTAGTAAACGAGTAATTCACCCATCGCCGCCGCATCCGCGGAGCGGGACAGAAGCCGATCGACAAATACTCGGTCGGCATCGACTTCAGCTTTTTCGGGCGCCGGTTTGGCGCGAGTCCGAGCGGCCAGAGCCTTGAAAGCCAAACGATCGCGCACTTGAGGCAGATCAGCTGGCACAGCCGCTGATAGTTCGGACAGCCGCGCCGGCAGCTCTGTGGTCTTCAAGACCTGTTGTTCGTCCGTGTCCCAGGAGTAGAAACCCAGCAGCCGCCACTGCTCGGGCGTCAATGGCTGGCGAGCCAGCCCCCTATGCACCAACTCCTTCACGGGAATTTGCGCATTCAGGCCCGCCGTCAGCGTCAGCAAATAGCGCTCGGGATCGACTTCTCCCGGCAGTCGCGTAACTTCCGATCCATCGGGCTTGAAGAGGATCATGGTCGGATACCCCGACACCTTGAACCGGGCGGCAACTTTCTGTGCCCCCGGCTTATCGCCATCGACGTAGACCGGAATGAATGCTCGCGAGCGCTCGGCGAAATCCGCGCGTGAAAATAACGTGGCCTGGACCTGATTGCAAGGCGGACACCACACGGCACCCCAATAAAGGAAAACCGGTTTGCCCGATTGGCGCGCCAGCTGAAAAGCCTTGTCTACCTCCGCGTCAGAAGAGGCAGCTTGCCATGCGATAGTCGAGACCCCGGGAGCGGCACCGGCCGAGACTGCAGGCAGCGAAAGCAATAGTGCCGCTCCGACGGCCGCAACGCAACGAAGCAACCGATGAGGCATATGCGAGGCGCCGCCCCGTGTATAACCGATTGCCAACTTGATCGCCATGCCCTTTTCCTTCAACATCGTCACGCGTTCAGGATCTGGTCTCCGGACATCTTCGCTGCGCCTGCAGTGACAAGCTCTCGCGCCAACAATTGCAGCCACTGGCGGGCGTCCTCGTTGCCGCAGTATCGCGCAATCATGAGCGCGAAGTAGGGCGTCCGCAATGCCCATTCTTCCAGGTCCCGCAAGGGCGCTTGCTGGAGCTCGAGCAGCTTGAACTTCAGCAATACCTTGGCCGCATGGCGGGTATGCCGCCTCGGGTCTTTCTCGAAACTCTCCAGGCGACTGCGGGCACGCGCCAGCGCGGCGGTAACCTCACCTGAATCACTGCCGAAAACGCTGCCATGGCCCGGAATGACCCACCTCGGCTGCAAGCGCTCGATCAGGTCAAGCGTTGCACCGACCTGGTCGAAAGCAGAAGTCCCTTCAAGCTCCGGGAACACGACACCAAACCCGTTCTGCCACAGCGCATCCGCCGACACAAGCACTCTGGAACCCGGCTCGAAAAGGATGACGGAGTGGGGATCGTGGCCGGGGGCGGCGTGAATCTCCCACCGGGCCGTGCCGAGTTGGACCTCGTCGCCCGGCTGCAATAGCGAGTCGAAACGGAAGCGTTCGCAGATTTGACCGGTCGTTGCGTAGGTCAGCGCAACGGAATCCCAACGCGTGACCGCATCGGCTTGCCCTGGCGGGATCATCGTGCATACCGCCGGAAATTCCCTCTGCAATACGGCGTTGCCGCCGCAGTGGTCGCTGTGCAGATGAGTGTTCAGCAGCAGGTCGAGTGGGCGGCCGTCCAAGGCGCGGCGCACCAGTGCGAGCGTTTGGTCCGAATGCGTCGCATAGCCTGAGTCGATCAACGCCGACTGTTCGTGCCCGACGAACAGGACATTGTTGCTTGACAGCCATCCGCGTTCGAAAACGGTGATGTCATCCGGGAGTCCTTGAGCCGTCATGGCGAAAGACTAACCGAAAGCGCCGGCGAGGTTACTTCGCTGCCCGCAACTCGCGGCGCAGGATCTTGCCGACGTTGGTTTTTGGCAGGTCGTCACGAAATTCGATGTACTTGGGAAGCTTGTAGCCGGTGAGGTTCTGTCGGCAGAACTTCGCCAGATCGTCTTCCGACAGGGTTGGATCGTTCTTGACGACGAAAACTTTGATCGCCTCGCCCTGTTTCTCATCGGGAACGCCGATGGCCGCGCATTCCACAACCCCGGGGCACAGTGAGATGACGTTCTCGAGCTCATTGGGGAACACATTGAATCCGCTGACCAGGATCATGTCCTTCTTGCGGTCTACGATCTTCGTGTACCCCGCCTGATCCATGATGCCGATGTCACCCGTGCGCATGAAGCCGTCCGGGGTGAACGCCCTTTCGTTCTCGGCCGGTTGGTTGTAGTAACCGCGCATCACGTTCGGTCCCTTGATGCAAATCTCGCCTGATTGGCCGAGTGGCATCGACTTGCCTTCGTCGTCCTTGATCGCGATCTCGATGCTCGGTAGCGGCAGGCCGATGGTGCCGGAAAACTCGGTGCTGATCACCGGGTTGTTGGTGCCGATCGCGCAGGTCTCGCTCATTCCCCAACCTTCGACCATCGGGCACCCCGTGACCTTCTGCCATTGCTTGGCCGTACCTTCGGAAGCGGCCATGCCGCCGGCCTGTGAGACGCACAGCTGTGAGAAGTCCACGGACTTGAATTGAGGATGCTGCAGCAGCGCGTTGAACAGCGTGTTCACCGCCGGCAGCATGTGGAACGGTCGCTTCTTCAGCACCTCGATGAACTTGCCGAAATCGCGCGGGTTGGGGATGAGGGTCAGATGCGAGCCCCAGCGGATGGCGAGCAGGCACAACGTCAGCGCGAAGATGTGGTACAGGGGCAGCGCTGCGATGCTGTTGGTCTTGCTGACGTCGCCAATGCGTTTCAGCGCGGGCGTGAACCAGCCCTCTGCCTGCAGGATCGCCGCGACAATGTTTCCATGGGTCAACACCGCACCTTTTGACAGACCCGTCGTGCCGCCTGTGTATTGCAGAAAGGCTATCGAATCAAGGGTTTGCGGGGTGGAGGCGAGCGTCAGCGACGTGCCTTCCGCTATGGCGCGGTTGAACGATGTGACCTTCCGTCCCTCGGACAAGGGGAGTTTGTACGATGGCACCATCTTGGCCAGATGGCGCACGGCGAAGGTGATCCACGTCCCATACCAGAAGCCCAGCAGGTCCCCCATTGAGGCCATGACGACGTGTTTGACCGGGGTCTCTTCGATGACTTCCTCGAGCGTCTTAGCGAAATTTTCCAGGATGACGATCGTGGTGGCGCCCGAGTCCTTGAGTTGGTGCTCGAGCTCCCGCGCCGTGTACAGCGGATTGACATTCACGCAGGTGTAGCCCGCGCGCAGGATGGCCGCCATCGTGACGGCGAACTGCGGAATGTTCGGCAGCATGATCGCGACGCGCGCACCTGGCTC
>JAKFCC010000184.1:0-1920 GCA_036676795.1 Gemmatimonadota bacterium | reverse complement strand
AATCGCTGGCGAACTCGGGCATCACGGAACCGATGACGGTGAAGGTCGCGAAGGCGTCCGGCCGCTCGGCCAACAGCAGCAGCACGAAGTGGCCGCCGTTCGAGAAGCCGGCCACATGCGTGCGCTCCGGCCGCGTGCCGTAGCGTCGGGCGGTTTCCTCCAGAAGCCGGTCGGTCAGGGCGAGGTCGCGGTCGCCCTGCTCGCCGACGCGATACTGCCAGCCACGCATCCGCGTGGATTCGCGTATCTCGCCGCGCGGATAGGCGACGATCGCATCGGGCCAGTCCTGGTGCAGTCGCACGGCGCCCGCAAACGCCCGGTCGTCGTCGCCCCGTCCGTGGAACACCACCATCAGCGTGCGCGGCTCCGGGCTGGGGGCATCGGGTACGAATAGAAGCACGCGGCGCTTCTGGCCGGCGATCTCGAACTCGAGGAACTGCTCCGCGGAATGCACGGCCGGCGCCTGGCCGAGCAACAGGGCCGCCATCAGAAGCCGGCTGGAAAGGGTTCCCGCTGCGTTCGTCGGCACGGCCATGGCGCCCCTCCTGGATTACGGACCCTTCGCCTGCAGCGGGCCGATGAAACCCGGGGCCAAGAATACAACGCCCTGCCGGTTACCACAGGTTCTTTCCGTCAATCCGCGATACCCGCGCACTGGCCGCGTCGAAGTCGTCAAAGAGTCGTGCATTGACCCCGATGCGGCGCGTCTTCCTGTCCCAGCTTCCGTCAAGCTCGAACGCGGGGCTGTCCGAGAAGGTCGGTACGCCGCAGTTGGCACAGAAGTGGTGCGAGACCAGCTCCGAATTCCAGCGATAGACGCCATCGCTCTCCGAAGCCAGAAGCCGAAATTGTTCCGGCGTGAAGTAAGCGTACAGCGCGCCGCGCTTCGAACAGAAGGAACATGTGCATCGAGTGAGTTCGTCCGGAAACTCCGCATCGATCTCGAAGCGGGTGCGTCCGCAATGGCAACTCCCCTGGATGGTCATCGTTGCCTCCTCACGTGCCGCCGAACTGGTTGAAAAGCAAGGCTGGAGCGCCTTGTTGGGCCGGGCTGGGTTAGGGATGGATTTTTTCGCCACGGTTCAGCATCTCGATGAACTGAGCGATTTTCCTTGCACGCGTTTCAGCCCTTTTCACATTCTGGATTCTGAACAGAACCGCGTACCGGTTCTGGCTGTTGAGGGTTGCAAAGAACTGCTTCGCGCTCGGGTTGCTGTCCAGGGCTCGCTGAAAATCGTCAGGCACCGTGGATGCGCTTGCAGATGAATAGGCGGCTTCCCAGCGTCCATCCTGTTTGGCGCGATTGATTTCGCGAATCCCGGTCGGGCGCATCCTTCCGGCCAACATCAATGCCTCGGCATTCGCCTTGTTGATCTTCGACCAGATGCTTCTGGCAGTTCTAGGGGTGAACCGCTGAAGCCAATAGTGCTCACCTTCTTTCTGCTTCTGGCCATCTATCCAGCCGTAACAAAGGGCGCCTTCGAGTGCCTGGGCATAAGTGATTGTCGGCTGCTCCGCCGACTTCTTCGCAATGCGCAGCCAGACGGCGGTGACAACCTCTCCGTTCGAGCCGAGCCATGCTTCCCAGTCTTCCTGAGTGGCGAACGTGACTTTGCGGTCGTTCATGCCATGCCTGTGTGAGGCCTGACGCCTGAGTCGCGCCGCGCCGAAGGGCGTCGGCCTGAATGATCGAGGCTCTCTGGTCGATTGATCAAGGAGATTCCCCATGCTCCTGTGCATCGATCTCCCGGGCCACCCCCTTGAAGCCGCGAGGATGCAGGGCTACCGCGTCCACCGATTCGATCTCCGACGCGTTCCTTGGAACGTTCCGCTCGAATGTCATGAATCGGCCATCGTGAAGCACGAGCGATGTCGTTTGGGCCCGCGCTCCGGAACGATAGGTGATGTTGGCCAGGCAAT
>JAKFCC010000183.1:0-1596 GCA_036676795.1 Gemmatimonadota bacterium | reverse complement strand
ACCTTCTCGCTGGTGCTTCCTAGTTCCTGGGCAATCTCACCCACACCCCAGCGGCCACCATGACTCAAGATCAGCAGCCAAATGGCTTTGGTGCTCAAGCTGTCGTCTTCTGTCACTCTTGCTTCTCCAGTTCCTTCAGTTTTGCTTTGTAGGTAGCGCGGATGGCGATTAGCTCGTCCCTCGTCCACTTGTGGGGGGTGTTGTCAGCCTCCAGAGCTTCGACGGCCTCCCGACCAATGCGAGCAATAAGGCCCACGCGATAGTCCACAGCGCGGCCAGCGCCATAGCGATTGCAAGCTTTCGTCTGTCCGTGGGCGTTGCGTTCGTCGAAACGCAGATGCGAAGCACTCCCGGTTGATCGGTAGTGACCACAGTCAAAGGCTCCTCCAACGTCACCAGTACCAAGCGGCCGTCCGCAACAAATACATGGCTGGTCCTTGTCTCTGGCCCGTATGTAGGAATTGAAAGCAACCTGGGCCTCCTTAATAAGTTCTGGAATCGTCTTGATGGCTTCCCTGCGCTTGCGGGTTTCGACCCGTTCCTTGGCCTTCTTGGCGCGAACCAGCCTCATCCCGCACATGGGGGAGCACACCGTCTGCAAGGGGCGTAGAGGAAGGAACGACTTTCCGCACGGTTCGTAGGCGCATTCCTTGGGCTTAGGGCTGGTGTTCATCACTGAACGTGACCCCCTGTTGTGCGCCGAAGGCGTAGGCCAGTTCGATGACCTCGGACAGTTCCTGCTTGGTCATCTTGGAAGTGCTCTGGCCGATCACCACGAAACCACCGTCGATTCCGGGGACAACCTTTTGCCGCTTGAGGGATGCCGTCAGGACGCATTTCCATTCCTCTGCGGCGAGCTTTTGCCCGTGCCAGTTGATCTGCGCGGACATCTCACCCAGCAGCGACCACATGAGCCGGTTCTGATCTAGCGTCCTGCGGGGACGGTCCAAAACATCCGTTTGGTTCATTTGGGCTCGTCCTGTCTCGCAGCGGAGAATCTTTCTACGGCCGCATCCAGCATCGCTCGATTCGCTACGCAACCGGAGCAGGTATGGGTCACACCGCTTGGCGTCTTTGCCGCAACAATCTTTCCTGTGCACGCGGCTTCGTGGCTATCGGCTCGCGGGCATCGCTTGCAACCACAATCCGGGCACACCACCATTTCCATGCGGAACGGTCCAAGCGGCCGACAGGTGAGGCACCAGCAGAACGCCTTTGGATTTATGACACTCATTTGGGAAAGTTCCTTCGCAACGCCTTCATGATCTTGTGGCGCTCCACCGCGACTGCGACCAGAAGCGCAGCCGTCAACACGAGGTAGATCGCCCATCCGAAAGACAGGAACATCACCCACCAGCCGATGCGGCGCAGCGCACTCATGCAAGACTCTCCGGCCTATCGGTGGACGGACTCAAATGAAAAGGAATCCTCAACGGACACGGCGACTCTTTCGGAGCTTCCTGCATCCAGTAGTTCCCACTTGGTCTAGGTGCCGTCCTTCTCACACACTCCTTGCATTCAGGAGCTGTCTGATAGCCAGAGGGACCGGCTGGCTTTCCTTCACACCGGGCCATGTCTTCAAGCAGGCTGACCATC
>JAKFCC010000182.1:0-7384 GCA_036676795.1 Gemmatimonadota bacterium | reverse complement strand
GCCTTGGCTGATGCTGCAGCCAACTTCACAATGGCGGCGCTTCCACAGAGCATTGCAGGGCTCACCGTAGTCGGGCCGTTCATCACTGTCGCATATCAGGGATGGATCGGCGGTATAGTGTCAGTGGACCGCCGCCACTCCAGCCGGCTTCGATCTCCGCGTCCGGCGGCGTACTATCTCGGCGTACTGGCGCTGCAGTTCCTCGCTTTCTCACTGTGCATTGGCGGGGGAATACGCTGCGGCCTCACACTGTATGAACAGAACCAGCAGGTCGGATGGCGGTTCTGGCAATACCGCCTCACCCGGGAGCCACTCGAAAATTTCCTTTTGGTGGTCGCAGCATCCATTCCGCTCTTTGTTCTAGCTTCATCATTCGAGTTCTTTTCGCCATGGAATGTCTGACCAGAGCCCGATGATCAGGGACCACTAACTTCATCATTCGAATAAACAACGGACATGGAGAACGAGTGACAAAGCAGAAACAGATTGCGGGCCTCGTGGGCTGGCTCATTGTCACCTTCGTCGCCGCAGCAATTGGTGCTGCAGCATCGGCGCAGGCGGGTCCGTTCTACGCGCAGCTAGTCCGTCCGACCTGGGCACCGCCGGCCTCGGTTTTTGGACCGGTCTGGTCAGCCCTCTATGCGCTCATGGGTGTTGCGGCCTGGCTGGTTTGGCGGGTCGGGGGTTTCCGTGCCGCGCGAACGGCTCTCACCCTCTTTCTCGTGCAGTTAGCCGTGAATTCACTCTGGAGCTGGCTGTTCTTCAGCTGGCATCGCGGAGGGCTGGCCTTTGCCGACATCCTTCTGCTTTGGGCCTTGATTGTGGCGACCATTCTGGCATTCTGGAAGGTCCGGCCTTTGGCGGGCGCTCTGCTCATTCCGTACCTGCTGTGGGTGAGCTTTGCCACCGCGCTGAACTACTCGATCTGGCAGCTCAATCCGCAGATCCTGGGGTAGCTCGATCATTGGGTTCAGCCTGCTCAGGGAAGTGACTACGGCAATACAAGATTCTCCCGACTGATTAGGCGGCGCGACTTTGTCATTTTTTTCTCTGGAACGCGGAGGAATACAATGACAACGGCCTGGACTCAATTCGACAGCACTGGCACACCAGCCACCAGGTACTCGCTGGCGCGTCGATACCTTCTCTTTTGTGGAATCCTCGGAGCTGCCCTCTATCCCACGGCAGACATCATAGCGGCCATGCGCTATCCGGGTTTCAGTTACAGGGATCAGGCAGTCAGTGAGCTTTTCGCAATCGGAGCGCCCACCAGCTCGCTCATAGTTCCCTTGTTCACGATCTCGAGCGCTCTGCTTTTTCTCTTTGCCGTGGGGATCTGGATGTCGTCCAAGGGCGAACGCTGGATGCGCCCAATAGCAGTGATGATGGCATTGAATGCTGTTGATGCCCTCATCCTGTGGAATGCGTTTCCAATGCACATGCGCGGAGAGGAACGCACTTTCACAGACACAATGCATGGGCTGCTCGCGATCGATCCCTTCCTGCTCGCCGCAATCGTGCTTGCTGCCATTGCATTCAGCGGAAGGTTCCGCACCTATACGATCGCAACGATCGTTTTCACTTTGCTGCTGGTGGCTTATGGCGTCTCATTCATTCCGGAAGTGATTGCCAACGAGCCTACACCGTGGATGGGCGCAAGCGAGCGCGCGGGACAGTACGCGACAAATCTCTGGTATGCCGTTTTCGCGCTGTTCCTGCTGCGTCGCGTTAATCCACCGGGAGAAACCTCATGAAAGGCTTCATAAAGAACATCGAGACTATTGCGGTGAACAACCAGGATTTCCGCCGGGTGCTGTACACCGCGCACAATTGCCAGCTCGTCGTCATGGCACTGCAGCCCGGGGAAGAGATAGGAGCGGAGGTTCACACCCTGGACCAGTTCTTCCGAACGCCGTCCGCTATCTTCTCTCGCGTTACAGGCGCACATTAGACGCGGAACCGGAGCGCCCTAAACCGAGAGAAGTCCATGAAGCTTTACACGCAATTGAATTTCGGCGGAAATTGCGAAGAAGCCTTTCGTTTTTACGAAGAACATCTTGGGGGCGAGATCGCCTTGATGATGCGCCAGAGTGACGCTCCGGGTGCACCTGCATCAGCCGGGAATGCGATCATTCATGCGCGAATGAACATCGGTGATACCGTGCTCATGGGGAACGACGTTCCTTCTTCCCTGTTCAAGCCCATGCGCAGTGCCTACATGTACCTGTCGCTGGAGTCCGCCGAACGTGCCGAGGCCGTCTATGCACTTCTTGCCCAGGACGGCGAGATCTTCATGCCCATGCAGGAGACCTTCTATGCAACTCGTTTCAGCATGCTCCGTGACAGATTCGGTGTTTCGTGGACTGTCATTCACGAACGTCCCAGGCCCTGAGCGGTCGGGCTGCATCCACTGACTCTTCCGATGATCTCGTGGATATTCGGAATGGATGACGCCGCCTTCCGACCCGCGGCGGCAGCGCTTGCGATTCTTCTCATGCTCACACTGCCCGTCGCGGGCGCCGCGCAAAGCGATACGCTGACGCTCGAGAAGCTTCAGCCGGCCGCGCTGCTGAACGATCCGCGCGCAGCCGAGCTCGAGCTGCTGCGTGAGCAGACTCAAATGCGCCTCGGAACCATTGCAACGGAACGCCTCCCCGTTCTTTCAATGGAGAGCTTCGCACAATACCAGTCCGACGTCGCGCGCATTCCGCTTACAATCCCCGGGGTCAAAATCCCTTCGCCTCCGCACGACACGTATGATGTGCGCGCGAGCGCCCAGCAGCTTCTTTATGATCCCACATATTCCGCTCGAAGGCATGTGGAGAGTGCACAGCTCGATGACGCGCAGGCGCGCCTCCGTACTCTACTTTACGCCCGGCGGCGTGAACTCAACGAAGCGTACTTCGCTGCGCTGCTCGCTCAGGAGCGGATCGCCGAGATACGGACGGGAATCACTGACCTCGAGGCGCAGCTGCGCGTTGCGCGCAGTCGCATTGCCGCGGGCACGGCAACGCCATCCGAGGAATACGCAATAACTGCCGAACTTCTCAGAAGAGGCCAGCTCGTTGACGAAGCAGGTGCGGGGAAACTTGCAGCCTTCACGGTTCTGGCGAATCTGACAGGCCAGCGCATCGACAGCACCGCAGTGCTTGCACTCCCTGTGGCGGCCAACTCGTCCGGAGGCGGGCAGCCCGGTCTTCGTGTAACTCGCCCCGAGCTCCAGGCGTATCGGACTTCGATGGAATTGATAGAGCGCCAGAGGGACGCGATCTCCGCGCGCGACAGGCCGCGAATTTCCGCTTTCGGTCGCGCAGGATATGGGCGCCCCGGCCTGAATCCGCTCGGTTCGCGATGGGACTCGTACTTTCTCACGGGGATTCAGCTTCAATGGTCCCCGTTCAACTGGGGAAAGTCCGCCCGCGAGCGCAGGGCCCTGGCGCTGAGCGCGCGCATGATCGAAGCGCAGCAGCTCGCTTTTACGATGTCCGTGGAAAGGCAGGCGGCCCAGGACCACGAACAGATCGCCCGACTGGAGCGATCTCTCGCGGAGGACGATGAGATAATCACCCTTCGCGAGAAGATATTCGCCGAAGCGGCCGCGAAGTATCGTGAAGCCGCGGTGACCTCCGACATCTACGTGGACAAACAGACCGATGTCATTGCCGCGCGAATAACACGCGCGTCCCATCGCATTGAACTCGCAAGGGCAAAGGCAAATCTCGCAATCACCCTGGGGGTGGAGAGCAGGCAATGAACAGAATCACACGACTGTCGTTTCCCCGCCCCGCGCTGTTCCTTCTGTCACTCGCGGCATTCGCCTGCAGCAAGGGAGGCGACCCGGACGCATTTGGCAATTTCGAGGCAGAAGAGGTCACGGTCGCAGCGCAACTCGGTGGTCAGCTTAGCACTTTCACGCCCACGGAGGGGCAGTCGATTCCACGCGGAGCAGTCGTTGGTGTAGTTGATACTACGCAGGCTTCCCTGGAGTTGAACCAGATCATCGCGCAGCGCACGGCCGTCGGCGCCCGGGTCAACGAAGCCGGCCAGCAGATTGGAATTCTGGAAGCACAGCGCCCAATCGCGGAACGGAACTACAACAGGATGCGCCGGCTCTTTGACCAGAAGGCGGCCACTGCCCAGCAGCTCGATCAGGCCGAGCGCGATTACCGCGTCATACTCGCGCAGATAGCGGCAGCCCGTGCTGCACGCACCTCTGTAACGCAGGAAGGCGTTGCGAGCGATGCACGCGTTGCGCAGATACGGGACCGGGTCGCAAAGAGCTCCATCATCAATCCAGTCGACGGCACAGTGATCGCCGCGTACGCACACCCGGGCGAAGTGATCTCCGCGGGGCAGCCGCTCTACAAGATTGCGAGCCTCGACACGCTCACCTTTCGAGCCTATGTCGGCGAGTCCCAGCTCGCCTCTCTCCGTATTGGCAGAAGCGTGAAGGTTCAGGCGGACCGGGGCGACGGGAAGATGATCTCCCTGCCCGGCATTGTCTCATGGGTCGCCTCGCGGGCGGAGTTCACTCCGACACCGGTTCAAACCCGTGACGAGCGGGCGGATCTCGTCTACCAGGTAAAGGTGCGCGTGCCCAATCCGCGCGGTGAACTCAAGATCGGAATGCCTGGTGACCTGGTGATCGATTCGCGAGAGCAGAGCAAATAGCAGTGCCTGACGTCGAGGTGTCGGGACTCTCGAAACGATTCGACGAAGTCACTGCACTTGATTCGATCTCCTTCTCGGTCGCAAAGGGAGAACTGTTCGGACTGATAGGACCGGACGGGGCCGGAAAGTCCACGCTCTTCAGGATTCTCACCACACTTATCCTGCCTGACACCGGAACCGCCAGCGTGCTCGGCTACGATGTAGCCGAGAGCCTGTGGGACATAAGAGCGCGTGTAGGCTACATGCCGGGCAGTTTTTCCCTTTATCCCGATCTGAGTGTCCGGGAAAACCTGGAATTCTTCGCCTCTGTGTTCGGCACAACTATAGAAAGAGGATACGAGCTGATCGCGCCGATCTATTCTCAGCTCGAACCCTTCAAGGATCGCCGCGCGGAGGCCCTCTCGGGCGGGATGAAACAGAAGCTGGCGCTCTCCTGCGCTCTCGTCCACAGGCCGGACATTCTCTTTCTGGACGAACCGACGACGGGAGTGGACGCGGTATCCCGCCGCGAGTTCTGGGATCAGCTGCACGCGCTGCGCGACTCCGGGCTCACTATCATGGTGTCCACCCCGTACATGGATGAAGCGATCCGGTGCGATCGCGTCGCTCTCATGCAGGATGGGAGGATTCTTGACATCGCCGCCCCCGAATCCTTCCCCGCCCGGTACGAGCTTCCGCTGCAAAGCGTTCAGGGCGCCGACAAATACGGGATGCTTTCGGCGCTCAGGCAGTCGCCCAACGCAGAAGCTGTGTATCCCTTCGGCACGGAGCTGCACTACACGGACAAGCGCGCTGGCGTGCCTGCCTCCGGACTTTCGGCCGAGCTCGAGCAATACCTGCGTGAACGGGGATTCGGAGACGCCAGAGCCCACCCGATTGAAGCGGGGATCGAGGACAGCTTCATGGCGCTTATGACAAAGACCGACAATGCGCCCAATGCCTGAAGCAGCGATATCGGCAACCAATCTTACAAGGCGCTTTGGAAACTTCACTGCGGTAGACAACATCACCTTCGATGTTGCGCCGGGAGAAGTGTTCGGGTTTCTCGGCGCCAACGGTGCCGGCAAGACGACGGCGATCCGCATGCTGATTGGACTGATCGAGCCAAGCGCCGGCGAGGCGAGAGTTGCAGGCCACGACATTCGACATGAGCGCGAAGCGATCCGCCGCAGCATCGGCTACATGAGCCAGCGCTTTTCACTTTACTCCGATCTCACCGTCCGTGAAAACATTGCGCTCTATGGCGGAATCTACGGGCTGAGCGATGCCGACATTCGCGCAGGGACAGACAGGCTTCTCGGGGAGCTTGGCATGGAGCGCAGCGCCAACGCGATGGTGAAGACGCTTCCGCTGGGCTGGAAGCAGAAACTCGCATTCTCCGTGGCGCTCCTGCACAAACCGAAGATCGTTTTTCTGGACGAGCCAACTGGCGGGGTTGACCCGATAACGCGGCGGACATTCTGGGAAATGATTTACGCTGCGGCAAAGAGCACTACCATCTTCGTCACGACGCACTACATGGATGAGGCGGAATACTGTGATCGCATCTCCATCATGGTAGACGGCCAGATCGGCGCGATGGGCACGCCCGCCGATCTGAAGAAGGAGTTTGCTGCCGGCACGGTCGAGGACGTCTTCGTCCAGCTCGCACGCCCCGCGGTGAGAAGCGCATGAAGCTTGGCGCACTCGGGGCATTCATGCGCAAGGAAGTGCGTCATATCCTCCGGGACAGGCAGACGCTCATCATCCTGCTGCTGATGCCGCTCGTTCAGGTAGTGCTGTTTGGATATGCCCTGCGCAGCGACGTGCGTGAAGTACGGCTCGCGATCGTGGACCCCTCACCGGACTTTGCAACTCTTTCACTTCGCAGCCGGTTCATGGGTTCGGGACGCTTTACTGTAACTGCGGTCGAGCGCCAGATACACGCACTCGAGCCACTTCTCAAGGCAGGCAAGCTGGACATGGTGCTTGCATTTGAACCCGGCTTCGCCAGCCACCTGGAAAGCCGGACAGAGTCTGCGCGAATCCTGCTTGCCATCGACGCGGCCGATCCGAATACGGGCACGACCATGCAGACATATGCCAGGGCGGTCATCGCGGGCTGGCAGGAGGATCTGATCCCGAAGGGACGGCAGGTCACAATTGGAATCCAGACGCGGATGCGATTCAATCCGACCCTCGAGAGCGTCAACCTGTTCGTTCCAGGCCTCATCGCGCTGGTGTTGACCCTTGTCTCGGCTCTGATGACTGCGATATCCCTGTCGCGCGAAAAAGAGCGTGGAACGATGGAGGTGCTGCTGGTGTCACCTCTGCATCCCTGGCAGATAATTGCCGGGAAAGTTCTGCCCTATCTCGGCCTCGCGTTCGCGAACGTGGTTACCGCTCTCCTGGCTGCGCGCGTCGTGTTCGACGTTCCCATCAAGGGCAGCCTCGTGCTTCTCATCGTGGAGTGCCTGCTTTATTCAGTCGTTTCGCTGGCGCTTGGGGTTTTCATTGCGGCTCGCACGAACTCGCAGAGGGCCGCCCTGTTCGCAGCCCTGATGGGCACCCTGCTGCCGAATACCCTGCTGTCAGGAATGATCTTCCCGCTCGCGAGCCTTCCCGGATGGCTCGCCGTCATCTCCAACGTCGTGCCCGCACGCTGGTTTCTCGTCATCGCACGCGGGATCATGCTCAAGGGCGTCGGGATCGATTATCTCTGGCACGAAACCGC
>JAKFCC010000181.1:0-2107 GCA_036676795.1 Gemmatimonadota bacterium | reverse complement strand
GCTACGAGGTCACCCGGTTCTTCGATGGCAGGACCGACATTTGGTATGAGCCCCACGCGCACGGAGACGCCTTCTCCGACCAGTTCACCGCTGAGCTACCCAGCGCGGGCTGAAGGTCCGCAATGGGTCGATACCGGCCAAGCACTGAGGGTGGGAAAGCAGACATTCGGTTGCGACGTGTAAGGGTCGGGCTGGGAGGCGGATGAATGAAATCACGACTGGCTTTCTTGGCTGTGGTCGCGCTTCTGACCTCGGGCTGCTCCGACCTCCTTGGTTCAAAGGTAGTCGTCCGAAATCAGTCCAGTCAGCCTCTCGAGCAGGTCAGCGCGGATTTCGGGGGTGTCATCGTCAATGCACCAGACATCCGGGCGGGCGCGTCAGCCACGATTAGTGGAGAGGCCCAACGGGATGGCGATCTCCCCCTGACGTTTCACAAGGCGGGCGTGAGAACAGTCGTGCCGCTCGGCTATGTCACCCCGAACATCATGCTGCGCTGCACGGTCATTGTGACGGACGCCGATGTGACGCACGAGTGTTCGTAGGGCGGCCCGTCAGGTTCAATGATGGACGTCTGATATGGGTCGGAGCGGGCTATCGCCTGCGGGTGGAAAGCGGACGTTAGTCGCCAGCGCGAGGGTCGAACATGTGGTTGGCAGGCCACCAAGTTTGCGGACCGTGAGGTTCTGCATCTCCCTCGGAAACTGGTCGATCAGGCCGTGTCCCGCACCAATCCCACCGGCCCGGCGTCTTAGCAGCGTAGCCGTTCACATGCATGGTGTCCGCCAAACTGTAGCCATCGGGATCGAGCACGTCGGCCACCACCATTCCTTGGTCCCCCGTAGGCGTAACGGCACTCAGCCTCCAAGGGCCGTCCTCTGCCAGCATTCCCTCAAGTGCATTCCTGGATGCTCCTCCGAGCGCGGCTTCGGACCAGCATTTCGACCAAGGACCTAACTCCGCAGTATCAATGCCCCGGATGCGCACCCAGCGCCCCTCAAATATCAGGGTATCCCCATCAAGAACCCGAATGTCTTGATGGGGCTTGCCAGTGACCACATCGTTCGGATGACAAGCAGCGGTCAGTGCAAGAACACTGCCCCCCACAACCGCCCAACTGCTCAGTTTCATTCCTGCAGCGTCGCCGATGCTGACAATGTCCGCAACGGGTCGGGAGCGGACTATTGCCTGAGGGTGGAAAGCAGACTCCCCACTACGCCAGGGATGAGACGCAGCTAGGAGAGCGAGCAGTGCGTGTCCGCGTGGGACATTATGATCTCGCCTGACCGCTTGGTGCACTCCTTCGGGGTGATCGTCTCGCCGGTCCTATAGCCATTGAGAACGACAGGGACCTCGACCTGGTGACTGGCACATCCGAACAACGTCATCATGACGACAAGTATGGCGATCACTTTCATGTCCCGAAGGTATCAGCCAAGGCCTGGGTCCGCCACGGGTCGGGAGCTGACATTGGCCGGTGTGCGAGATGAGGACCTCGCGAGCGGGGGACACGCCTCCACACGGAAGCGAGACTGAACCTCAGCCGGCCCGCGCGCGGGATCACAGGGCCAGCGCCGCCCGCACCCCCGCCAGATGCGTCTCATAGTTCCGCCACCGGCCCGAAGCCCGGCGGTACAGCGGCTCGCGCACCTGCCAGACGCTGGCCGTCCGCACGCCTGTTTCAGCCTTGTGGAAGTCCAGCACGCCCTCCTCCCACTCCAGCCCGAGGTAGGCCAGCAGCCTCTCGATCGCCGGTCGCGGCTCGACCACCAGGGCGTCGTAGTCGAGGTCGAGAATATTGGGATACAGCCGCTTCCAGTGGGCCATCAACCGCCGGTACTGGCCGTGCCAGTGAACCAGATCGTCCAGATCCAGCGCATGCGCCATCGACCGGTCCAGATGCAGGAACCAGTTCGACACGATCGTATCCAGCGGGTCGCGCACCGTGTGGACGATGCGCGCGTCCGGGAACATCGCCTTGATCAGCCCGATATGCAGGAAATTGTCGGGCCGCTTGTCGGTGACCACGTCGGCGCCGGGCCGCGCGGCGTTCAGGCCGTTGACGTACAATGTGCGCAGACGCCCGACCGCCTCCGGGGTCGCGGCCTCG
>JAKFCC010000180.1:0-19488 GCA_036676795.1 Gemmatimonadota bacterium | reverse complement strand
CCGCGCAATTTCACGGCTGATGGAGAGGCCAAGGCCGGTGCCGCCGTACTTCCTGCTTGTTGAACCGTCTGCCTGCTGGAACGCCTCGAATATCAGGCGCTGCTTGTCCTTCGGGATTCCGATTCCTGTATCGGTGACGGCCAGGGCAATCACGCCACCCTTGGACTCGTTCAGTGTCTTGGAGAAGAACTTCCTGTTCTTCTCTGCCATTCTCACTATGAGACCGACACTTCCCTTCTCGGTGAACTTGAATGAGTTGGCAAGAAGGTTCTTGAGCACCTGCTGAACGCGCTGCGCATCTGTATAGATGTTTGCGGGCACATCCGGCTGTACTTCGATGTCGAACTGGAGCCCCTTCTGGTCCGCGAGCGGCCGGAAGGAGCGATCCACGAATTCCGAGATGTCTGCGAGCGGAACTTGAGTCGGGTTGACGTCCATCTTGCCGGCTTCGACCTTGGAGAGATCGAGCACGTCGTTGATGAGCGAAAGCAGGTCGCTTCCCGAGGACAGGATGGTCTGTGCGAACTCGACCTGCTTCGCTGACAGGTTTCCGTCCTTGTTCTCCGACAACAGCCGGGCCAGAATCAGCAGGCTGTTCAACGGTGTCCTGAGCTCGTGTGACATGTTCGCCAGGAACTCGGACTTGTACTTCGAGCTCAGTGCAAGCTGCTCGGCCTTCTCTTCGAGAGCGACGCGGGCAGACTCTACTTCGCTGTTCTTCTGCTCCACCTTCCGGTTCTGCTCCGCAAGCAGCGAGGCCTTCTCTTCGAGTTCCTCGTTGACCTGCTGAAGCTCGACCTGCTGGTCGCGCAGAAGTTCTTCCGAGCTGCGCAGCGATTTGGCCTGCGCTTCCAGTTCGGAGTTCGACTTCTTGAGCTCTTCCTGCTGCTGCTTGAGCTCGAGCGACTGATTCTGCAGCTCCTGCGTGAGCCGCTGCGACTGCTCGAGCAGCTCCGCGGTCCGCATGTTTGCGCTGATCATGTTGATCACGACGCCGACGCTTTCCGCCAGCTGATCCAGGAATACCTGGTGGATCTGGCTGAAGGGAAGGAATGACGCGAGCTCGACGACAGCCTTGACTTCGCCCTCGAACAGGACCGGCAGCACGAGAATGTTGCGCGGCGGAGCTTCGCCCAGGCCTGACGAGATGACTATGTAGTCATCCGGTACGCTTGTGAGCAGAATTGGCTTCTTCTCCAGTGCCGCCTGCCCAACGAGTCCCTCACCAATTCGGAACCTGTTGGCGACGTTCTTTCTTTCCTTGTATGCGTAGCTCGCGATCAGCTTGAGTACCTGACCTTCGCCTTCATCCTCCATGATGTAGAAGGCGCCATGGTGTGCTGAAACCAGCGGCGTGAGCTCCGACATGATGAGGCGGGACACTGATTCGAGATCCTTCTGCCCCTGCATCATCCGCGAGAACTTGGCGAGGTTCGTCTTCAGCCAGTCCTGCTGTGTGTTCGTTTCGGTAGTCTGCTTCAGATTACCGATCATCTGGTTGAGGTTGCCCTTCAGCTCGTCCAGCTCACCCTGCGCTTCAACGGTGATCTGCTGGCTCAGGTCACCACGCGTAACCGCCGTCGCCACGTCCGCGATTGCTCGCACCTGCAGCGTGAGGCTGTTTGCCATCGCGTTTACGTTGTCCGTGAGATCCTTCCACGTTCCTGCGACACCCGGCACGATCGCCTGACCGCCCAGCTTTCCCTCGGTTCCCACTTCCTTCGCGACTCGGGTTACTTCGGACGCGAATGAGGACAGCTGGTCCACCATCGTATTGATCGTGTTCTTCAGCTCGAGAATTTCACCGCGTGCATCGGCGGTGATTTTTCTGCTCAGGTCACCTCGCGCAACTGCGGTTGTGACGTCGGCAATGTTTCGCACCTGGCCCGTAAGATTCGAGGCCATGAAGTTCACGTTGTCGGTAAGGTCCTTCCATGTACCGCCGACTCCGGGAACCTCTGCCTGGCCGCCCAGCTTTCCTTCAGTTCCCACCTCCTTCGCGACTCGCGTTACTTCGGAGGCGAATGAAGACAGCTGGTCCACCATGATGTTGATGGTGTTCTTGAGCTGGAAGATTTCGCCCTTGGCTTCGGCGGTGATCTTTCTGCTCAGGTCACCTCGCGCGACCGCGGTGGTAACGTCGGCGATGTTTCGCACCTGGGCGGTAAGGTTGCCTGCCATTGCATTTACATTGTCGGTCAGGTCCTTCCACGTTCCGCCGACACCGGGCACTTCTGCCTGTCCGCCCAGCTTTCCTTCCGTTCCCACTTCTTTCGCGACTCGGGTTACTTCCGATGCGAACGAGGAAAGCTGATCGACCATCGTATTGATGGTGTCCTTCAGCTCCAGGATTTCACCCTTCGCTTCTGCTGTGATCTTCCGGCTCAGGTCGCCGCGCGCGACTGCCGTCGTCACATCTGCAATGTTTCGCACCTGGCCCGTGAGGTTCGAGGCCATGAAGTTCACGTTGTCCGTGAGATCCTTCCATGTACCTGCGATGTCCGGCACTTCCGCCTGGCCACCCAGACGTCCTTCGGTTCCCACTTCGCGTGCAACACGGGAAACTTCGCCGGCGAAGATCCGCAGCGAGTCCACCATGGCGTTGATCGTGTTCTTCAGCTCGAGGATCTCGCCCTGCACGTCGACCGTGATCTTTCGGGAGAGATCGCCCTTCGCGACTGCGGTTGTAACGTCGGCGATGTTTCGAATCTGGCCGGTAAGGTTGTTTGCCATTGCGTTCACGTTGTCCGTGAGATCCTTCCACGTTCCGCCAACGCCGGGCACCTTCGCCTGGCCTCCGAGTTTTCCTTCGGTTCCCACTTCCTTGGCCACTCGCGTCACTTCGTCCGCGAATGAGGAGAGCTGGTCCACCATCGTATTGATCGTGTTCTTCAGCTCGAGTGTCTCACCGCTGGCTTCAACCGTGATCTTTTGCGAGAGGTCACCGCGGGCAACGGCCGTTGTAACTGCGGCGATGTTCCGCACCTGACCGGTGAGATTTCCTGCGAGCGTATTCACGTTGTCTGTCAGATCCTTCCACGTGCCGGCGACATCAGGCACGTTCGCCTGGCCTCCGAGCTTTCCTTCGGTACCTACTTCGCGGGCAACACGCGACACTTCGCCTGCGAAGATTCGAAGTGAATCCACCATGGCGTTGATCGTGTTCTTCAGCTCGAGAATCTCGCCCTGTACATCGACGGTGATCTTGCGCGACAGGTCGCCCTTGGCGACTGCGGTGGTAACGTCTGCGATGTTTCGAATCTGACCGGTGAGGTTGTTCGCCATCGCGTTTACGTTGTCGGTCAGGTCCTTCCAGGTACCGCCCACACCCGGCACCTGCGCCTGCCCGCCCAGCTTTCCTTCGGTTCCCACTTCCTTCGCGACTCGGGTTACTTCGTCGGCGAACGAGGAGAGCTGGTCGACCATCGTGTTGATGGTGTTCTTGAGCTCGAGCGTTTCACCGCTCGCTTCGACGGTGATCTTCTGCGACAGGTCACCGCGGGCGACGGCAGTCGTCACGGCAGCAATATTCCGCACCTGTCCCGTGAGGTTTCCTGCGAGCGTGTTTACGTTATCGGTAAGATCTTTCCACGTGCCTGCAACACCCGGCACTTCTGCCTGGCCACCCAGCTTTCCTTCTGTACCTACTTCCTTTGCGACTCGGGTTACTTCCGAGGCGAACGAGGAGAGCTGATCGACCATCGTATTGATGGTGTTCTTGAGCTCGAGAATTTCTCCGCGGGCGTCTGCGGTGATCTTTCTGCTCAGGTCACCCTTCGCGACTGCAGTCGTTACATAGGCGATGTTTCGGACCTGGCCAGTGAGGTTCGAGGCCATGAAGTTCACGTTGTCCGTGAGATCCTTCCACGTTCCGCCGACTCCCGGCACTTCTGCCTGTCCGCCTAGGCGGCCTTCCGTACCTACTTCGCGCGCAACGCGAGTTACTTCCGATGCAAATGACGAGAGCTGATCGACCATCGTATTGATGGTGTTCTTGAGCTCGAGGATTTCACCCTGAACGTTGACCGTGATCTTTCTGGACAGGTCGCCCTTCGCGACTGCGGTCGTAACGTCGGCAATGTTTCGAATCTGGCTTGTCAGATTGTTGGCCATTGCGTTCACGTTGTCGGTGAGATCCTTCCACGTTCCACCGACGCCGGGAACTTCTGCCTGACCACCCAGCCGCCCTTCGGTTCCTACTTCCTTTGCAACTCGGGTTACTTCCGAAGCAAATGACGAGAGCTGATCGACCATCGTATTGATGGTGTTCTTCAGTTCCTGTGTTTCTCCCTTCGCTTCAACGGTGATCTTCTGCGACAGGTCACCACGGGCCACGGCCGTCGTCACGGCTGCGATGTTTCGCACCTGGCCGGTGAGGTTTCCTGCGAGAGTGTTTACGCTGTCAGTGAGATCCTTCCATGTGCCTGCGACGCCCGGCACATTTGCCTGGCCGCCCAGCTTTCCTTCCGTTCCGACTTCGCGCGCTACACGAGTTACTTCGGACGCAAACCCGGAAAGCTGGTCCACCATCGTGTTCACCGTGGTTCCAATTCGGAGGAACTCACCCTGGACAAGTTTTCCGTCGATTTCCAGGACCATCTTCTGGGAGAGGTCGCCTTCTGCGACCGCCGTGAGCACTCGCGCGACTTCGGTAGTCGGCGAAACAAGGTCGGTGATGAGCGCGTTCAGCGAATCGACCGTACGAGTCCAGCCACCTGTAGCGCCGTCCATGGCGGCACGCTCGTTCATCTGGCCTTCCCGCCCAATCGTGTTGCTTACCCGTACGACTTCCTGAGACAGGCGTTCGTTCTGGGCCGCTATCTCATTGAAGGTGTCGGCAATTTCGGAAAGAAGCGGGTCGCTGCTGCGCGGGATTCGTACATCGAAATCCCCGTCTCGCAGCTCCCGCAAACCAAAGAGCAGAACTTCGAGATCCGATCGCTCCATGCCATTCCCGTTTCCGTCACCCCACCCTTCCGGCACCCGTGACGCCTGCGCACGACTGCCGCCGCGCCCGCCATTTCGTGCCGCTGGACGATCGCGACGAGTGGTAATTGGATCGCCGGATGTGGTGAGAGCTTCCATTTCTGAAGCCGCGGCCTGTCTCGCTTCACGCGCGCGCGCACTGCGCGAACGGCGAGCGGCCTTGCCGCGAGCGGGGGGTGTCTCCGCTTCGCCTTTCTCTGGGTCGTTCGAATCTCCAAATGCCACAGACATCTCCTGAACGGGGTCGATGCCCCGGTGGGGACTACGAAATGCTCTCTGTCAACGGGACAGAGAGTGGTTTGCAGGATTTGTATTCAAGAGTGATACCGCTGAGTTTCGGGAGGGCGATCCGATCTTTATGTCAGACCCCGACTTAGGCGTTAGGCGCCTCGGCAATCACCTCGGAGCCCACTTTCACCTGCCCGGTGCTCAGGACGCGGGCGTACAGCCGGCTCCATCCCGGGAAGAGCTTCTGCGAAATCCGGTTGAAGTAGTTATCCCGAAAGGATGCTCCGATCTTCTTGCAGGGTGACGTATAACTGGCCACCTCCAGGACCACCTCGCCGATTCTCAGGCGTGTGCCAGGCACAATCTCCGACCACCTAAGTCCTGAAATGGTAAGGTTTTCCCCAGTCGATCCCGGCACGATGGGATGCCCCTCCCGAACAAGCTCATCAATGAGGTCTTTTGAGTAAAGGCAGACCGCCTTCTCTGGCCCCCCATGATGAGCCTTGTTCTCCTGATCATCCCCTTCGACCCTGTCCCTCTGCACATTTACTACGAAAGCGTACTTCTTTGGGACGCCCCCGCTGGAGATGTTTATGGACTCGATTCGGCCCCTTCCAACTTCTTTCGCTTCCATGGAGGTCAGCTCCGGGCCACGGGAACGGTCGTTTTCACGGCCTGAACCGGGATCCCGCCATTGCTCGCGGCAAAAAGCAGCTCCGTCGGGAGCTTTAACTGCGCGATGAGCCTGGCTTCGTTGGAAACCAGAACGACATCCCAGCCAGGCAGATTTTCCCGAGCGCTCTTTCCCAATGAAGCGTACAGGTCCCGCGGATCTGCGCCCTCGCCAACCCGCTTGCCGTAGGGTGGATTGGTTACCAGCAGCCCATTGCCAGGGGAGCTTCCTGCCTCGGCGATGGCCTCAGTCATCGACTTGCGGGAAATATCGATATCCCCCGCGACACCGGCGCGCTTTGCATTTTCGCTGGCAGCCTTCACCCCGCCCTCATCCCTGTCTGATGCCAAAATCCGGCATGAAGCCTTGGGGAGAGTCCGTTTTTCAGCGTCGGCGAGCATCACCTGCCAGCCTCGGCGCTCGAACCCCGGCCAGTTCATGAAGGCAAATTGACGATTCTTTCCAGGCGCAATGTCCCGTGCGATGAGCGCCGCTTCTATAGGAAGCGTGCCTGATCCGCACAGAGGATCGAGAACGGTTTTCGCACCTGACCACTCAGCGCCCAGCAACAACGCTGCGGCCAGAGTTTCCCGAATGGGTGCCTTTGCAGTCGCAAGGCGATATCCGCGGCGGTGCAGCAGCTCTCCGGAGCTGTCTATCGAGACAGTTACATCGTCGCGAAACAGCCGAACGATGAACTGCTGGGAATTCCCCTGGCTGGAGTCATCGTCGTCGCTCTCGTTGCTCAGCTCCGTCTTCGCGCCTTTCACCTGGGCCGTCAGCGCCTTCATGAAACGCTCTGCTACCGCGTCAGAGTGATACAGCTTCGACTTCTTGCAGGTTACGCGGAAGCCTGCCGGACTTTTTCCATCGGTGTACCGCTTCCACTCGATCTTCTTTGCACGGCGCTCGAGCTCGTGAAAGGTGCTCGCATGAAACGAGGCAACCCGGACGACAACACGGCTCGCTGTGCGCAGCCAGAGGTTCAGGCGCATCACATCCTGAATACTTCCCGTGCAGGAAATTCCGCCGGCTTCCACTTTCGTGGGCTTCACGCCAATGCGCAGCATCTCCGCCCCCGTCACGGCCTCGAGGCCGGGGGCACAGATGACAAATATTTCGAGTTTGTTGTTGGAAGTAGGCATGTTGCGGCACCGAAAGGTGCCGCAACCAATCTAAACCTTTTGCCTACGCTTTCGCCTCAAGATTGATGCGGCGAATGGCCATACGCGTCAACTTCTTGTCTGTATCGCCCTCTTCATTGAGAGTGGTCTGCAGCAGACGCGCCTGTGCGGGAAACCCGAGTTCACGCGCATATGTGCGCATGGTGCCATATCCCGCCATCTCGTAGTGCTCCACATGCTGGGCGGCGGCAATCAGTCCCGCATCCAGGACATCCTGGTCGGGTTTTTCCTGAATGAGGCTTTTGCCTTCCTTGATCAGGCCTTCCATTCCCTCGCATTTCTTTCCACGCGGACTGACGCCGAGCTCCTTGCAGATGCGCTCGAGGCGGCGAACATGTTCGCGGGTCTGACGCTCGTGCTCTCTGAACGCGGCCTTGACCTGTCTGTCGCCGCACGCCTTGATCATTTTTGGAAGCGCCTTGAGAATCTGATTCTCAGCGCTGTAAAGATCCTTGAGCCCATCAACGTAAAGATCCTTCAGGGTATCGAGTTCCATTCTGTACTCCGGTCATGGTTTTCCAGTTGAAGGTGTGTAAGTGCAATGCCAGTGCCGCGCACCTCCCACCCAGCGCTGCGACCGACGCTCCGCCCGAATCTTGCGGCGTATTTCCTGCCATTGCTGAGGCCGATGCCAAAGAATGTTTCGAAGGAATCCGCCAGGACGCTGCTTCAGGAGCGCTACGGCCATAAGGGATTTCGCAAAGGACAATGGGAACCCATTAAGGCGCTGCTCGATGGCAATGATGCGCTTGTCGTAATGCCGACAGGCAGCGGCAAGTCGATCATCTACCAGCTCCCGGCAGTCATTCTGCCCGGACTGACTGTCGTCGTGAGTCCGCTGATTGCGCTGATGAAGGACCAGAAGGACAAGCTCGATGCGCAGGGGGTGGACGCGGTCGCGATGCACTCTCACCTGTCCACTTCTGAAGCGCGTGAAGCGCATCGGCAGATTGCCGAGGGTGAGGGAGAAATTCTCTATCTCACGCCCGAGCGGTTCAAGGACCGGGATTTCTTCGAGCACCTTCTCACGCGCAAGGTCAGCCTCTTTGTCATTGACGAAGCGCACTGTGTGAGCCAGTGGGGCCACGATTTTCGTCCCGACTATCTCTCGCTGGGCTCAATCGCAAAGCGACTTGGCCGCCCGCCAATACTCGCACTCACCGCCACCGCAACCAATGAAGTACAGGAGGACATCATCCATCAGCTGGGGATGCACTCTCCGCACATCACGGTTACCGGCTTTGCGCGTCCCAATCTCCGGTTCGAGGTCCGCCGGACCGTGAATGACGGGATCAAGGACTCGATCGTTGAGCAGGTGTTGAACGAGACTCCGGGATCAGGGGTGATCTATCTCGCTACCATCAAGGAAGCCGAGCGTCTGTACGAGAAACTCGCGGACAGGTTCGAGGTCGGGCTGTACCATGGGAAGCGTTCGGCCGCGGAGCGAAAGGAAGTGCAGGATGCATTCATGCGCGGTGAGCTCAGGGCAATAATCGCAACCAATGCGTTCGGGCTTGGCATCGACAAGCAGAATCTTCGCTTCGTTGTTCACTACCATTTCCCGGGCTCGATCGAGGCATACTATCAGGAGGCCGGGCGCGCCGGGCGCGACGGAGATCCTGCTACCTGCACAATGCTTTACCGTGTGGAAGACAAGAGAATTCAGTCCTACTTTCTCGGCGGCAAGTATCCGGAAGTAGAGGAGGCCGCCCGGGTTGCGATTACGCTCGAAAAGTACCCGTTGCTCCATCCCGTCTCACTGGATGACATAGTGGAGCAGACGGGCGTTCCCAGACGCAAGGCGAAAATTGTATTTGCCCTGCTGAAGCGCCACGGACTGGTGCGCGAGCACCGCGGTGGAAAGTGGGAGCGACTCAAGGACAACCTTACTTCTGTCGATCTGGGCAGCGATCTGTCTGACTACGAGGAGCGCCGCGCGAAGGATCAAGCGAAGCTTCGCACAATTGTGCAGTTTTGTCAGACAACTGAATGCAGAACGCGGTTTATCCTGGAGCACTTCGGCGAGGCGGTAGCAGCCGGCTGGAAATGCGGGAATTGTGATGCGTGCGACTCGCAGGAGTCCTGGGCGCAAACCGCGTAACGCGTAAACCCCGCGAGGAGACGATGGCCGACCAGAGCTTCGAGAATCACTCCCGTTATGTGCCGATGTATCATTACGTTGCACTGCCGATCCTGATCGCCAATGTATTTGTTGCCGGAGTTGCATCGTTCCAGAACGGGATGACGGGGATGGGGATGTGGAATGTCCTGGTCGCCGTTGCGCTGGTTCTTCTGGCGTGGCAGGCGCGCGCGATGCCGCTGACGGCGCAAAACCGGGTGATCAGGCTGGAAGAACGCATGCGGATCAGGGAAAAGCTTCCTCCGCACCTGCGCGATCGAGCCGATGAAATCCGGCCCTCGCATCTCGTAGGTCTTCGCTTTGCGTCGGATGAGGAAGTTGGACAGCTGGCCGAGCGGTGCCTGAGCGGCGAGCTGAAAACGAGCAAGGAAATAAAGCGGGCTATCAGGAAGTGGCGGCCCGACAATCTTCGCGTCTAGTCTCGGCGCGCTTCATGGAAATCAAATGGCTGATGTAACAATCACGGTTCGGACGAATGGCCCTTACCGCATCGACGGTCCAATCAATCTCGTAGATCAGGACGGGAATCCGATTCCCATTCCCGAGGGCAAGACGCGCATATCACTTTGCCGTTGTGGCGCCTCGGTGACTAAACCCTTCTGCGATGGAACGCACTCGCGTATTGGTTTTATCGGGGCGAAGGAAGCAGCTGAGCAGTTCGACGACAGACAGACGCTGCCGCCCATCTAGAGCTACTTCGGTGTCTCGGTGAGCTTCAGTCCGATGACACCGCCAACGATCAAGAGCAGCGAAACGATCCTGAAGAAGTTCGTCGGCTCCCGCATGAAAAAAATTCCAATAATTGCGGTGCCGGCTGCGCCGATCCCCGTCCAGACTGCGTAGGCCGTCCCGATGGGGAGAGTCTTCGCTGCCTGTGCCAGGCAGTAGAGGCTGGCTATCGCGACGACGATTATGCAGATCGTGACAAGAGGCCGGGTGAAACCCCTGCTCGCGACTATCAGCGTTGCGAACACGATCTCGAGCAGGCCTGCAATGAGCAGGAAAAGCCAGCTGTTCATTCGCCCATCGCCTTGATAAGAACGCGCTTGGGCCGCTGGCCGTCCCATTCACCGTAAAAGACGCGCTGCCAGGGCCCGAAATCCAGCTTGCCTCCGGTGACGGGCACAATGACTTCGTGTCCGACGGTAAGTGAGCGGAGGTGCGCTGCGGCGTTGTCCTCCCCGGTGCCCGAGTTGTGGCGATAGTCACCGGGCGACCACGGAGCAATACGATTCTCGAGCCAGTCCATGATGTCTTTCCACAAACCCGACTCGTGATCGTTCACGAATACCGAGGCAGATATGTGCATTGCAGATACCAGCACCATTCCTTCCTGAATCGCCGCTTCGGACCTGCACGCTTCAACCAGGTCGGTGATGTCGATAATCTCCTGGCGTTTCTTCGTATTGAAGGTGTGATACGCAGTGTGAGTCTTCACGCCTTTCCAGTTTCAGCCGGAAAAAGACCGGCATGCCAGGAGTTTGCGGCTTGCGACTGAAAGCGCGCGCGCCATTCTCCCAGCGATGTGACTGTTGGATCGAACACCGGCGTCGATCCCGTGACTCGGCCAGAAGCAGCAAGGGCGCTGAATTCGTCACGATGGACTGAATGTGTCCCTGCATCGTCCGAGTAGAAAACGAGTGATCGATCCAGCAGCGATGAGCCAATGACGGGTTCGAGTTCCTTGAGCGAACGGAAAAGGCCGTCGAGGGAACAGCCCGAGGCATTGGCACTGTTCTGATCCACGGCAATCGTAAGAAAGCGCTCGCTGGTAAACGCCCTTCCAGCGGTTAGCGGATCGCCGTGCGCCTTCCAGTCAGCGAGAAACTCATCCACTCTCGCGAGCAGTGTCGCAGAATCCTTTTCGGATAGCGGCTTGGAGCTTCCAAAGACCCAGACACGTGCGTCGTCGGGAAGTGATTCAAAGGGGACTATGGGCATCTGTGTCCAGGCTCAGGTTACATCCAGGAGGCGCCACATGTACCATGATCCTACAGTGCGATAGGGCGCCCATTTTTTTCCGATCTTCTGCACTCGATCGGGCTTTGGAAGTTTACGCAATCCATAGGCTAGCTGCACACCCTTCTGGATTCCGAGGTCGTTGACAGGAAGTACATCGGGCCTGCCGAGCCTGAACATGAGGAACATCTGGGCAGTCCATACACCAACGCCTTTGATCCGGGTTAGGGCCTCGATTATCTCGTCGTCCGGAAGCTCATGAAGCTTCTCGATTGCCAGCTCGCCGGAGTGTGTCTGTTCAGCCACGCTTCGGATGTACTTGGCCTTCTGCCCGCTGAGGCCGACTTTTCTCAACTCAGGCTCGGCAATTTTCAGTATTTGCGGAGCAACGGGCCTTTTGTGGTCCAGCAAGTTCAGAAAACGTCCATGAATCGTACCTGCTGCCTTTCCTGAAAGCTGCTGATACACAATCGATCTCACCACATAATCGAAGTGCGTCCCTTCAGTGCGCGGAACGAGCGTGCACTTCCCCACTCGTTCGATGACGGCGGCGAGCACGGGATCGACTGTCTTCAGGTGCCGGATGGCTTTTGTATGCGGATTTGGCGGCATGTACTGGCTCTGTAGTAATCGTCAATAATACAGCGCCATATATTTGCCGCACGATGACCCCTGAAGAATTTCGCACTCATGGTCAGGCGGTGGTCAACTGGATCGCCGACTACCTGGCCGATCCAGAACGATTCAGCGTCATTCCGGATGTCTCCCCCGGCGATGTACGCCGCGCGCTGCCGACCAGCGCACCCGATCGAAGCGAAGCAATGCCTCAAATTCTTGCCGACTTCGAACGTCTGGTAGTTCCCGGTACAACGCACTGGAATCATCCGATGTTCATGGCCTACTTCGCGAACACTGGATCTGCTCCGGGAATTCTTGCCGAGGCGCTCACCGCTGCTCTGAACGTCAATGCCATGTTGTGGAGAACCGGGCCAGCCGCCACAGAACTGGAACAGGTAACCCTTGACTGGGTTCGCCAGATGATTGGATTGCCGGAGAAGTTCAGGGGAACGATCACCGACACCGCATCGTCCAGCACTCTGTATGCGCTCACCGCGGCGCGAGAGCTCTCTCCCGACCTCGAGATTCGCGAGCGTGGCATGTCGGGCAGGCGCGATCTTCCGAGACTCACGGTTTATCAGTCAGTCGAAGCGCACTCCAGCATCGCGAAGGCTGTTACCACTTTAGGGTTGGGACTGGAATCGTTGAGATCTGTCCCAACCGACAAGTTCCGGCGAATGGACGCCGATCAGCTGGAAGAAATGCTTGCCGCGGATCGCGCGGGGGGAATGCGTCCGCTGGCAATCGTTGCCACGGTAGGCACTACGTCCACCACGGCAGTCGATCCGATCGAGCGCATCGCCGCCATTGCTGCCCGGGAAAATGTCTGGCTGCATATCGATACTGCCTATGCGGGAGCCGCGGCCATCCTTCCGGAAATGCAGCACATCCTCCACGGTGCGGAGGGCGCGCATTCGCTTGTCGTGAACCCGCACAAGTGGCTGTTCACGCCAATGGATTGTTCGATACTATATACATCGCGCCCTGACCTGCTAAAGCGGGCGTTCACTATCACGCCTTCCTATCTCGCCGAGACCGAGTCGGCCGACGTGATGAACCTCATGGACTACGGCGTATCGCTTGGCCGGAGGTTCCGCGCACTGAAGTTGTGGTTCGTGCTGCGTCATTACGGCATCTCAGGGCTTCAGGAACTCCTCCGGGAGCACATTCGGCTTGCCGCCCTCTTCGCGGGGTGGGTCGAGGAGTCTGATGATTTTGAGCTCATGGCCCACCCTGATTTCTCCACAGTGGTATTCCGCTTCGCGCCCCGGAACTCGAGCCCGGACGACTTCGACAGGATCAACACACAGATTGCCGAGCGCATTCATGCGGGCCGTGAGCTTTACATATCACACACCTCGGTGGGGGGCCGGTATGCCCTGCGGCTGGCTATCGGGAACGAGCACACACAGGAATCACATGTTCGGCGAGCCTGGGCAATTATCCGGGAGGCGGCAGGAGGCTGAAGGCACTTTTGGGACGGTGGGAACTGATTCCCTCGTCCGGTATATTATGAGGATTCCCCGTCAGTTTCGTCTATCAAGTTAGGAGTCCCTGAATGAGAGGTTTCGTCAGAAAGTCCATCGGAGCCGCGGCACTTTTGGCGGTCGCCGCGCAGTCCTCAGCAGCGCAAGTCACACCCGCCGGCCCGGTTTGCGAGCCTAACCAGTCCACACCGGCCTCGGTCGCACGTGCCTTCCTGTTCCTTCAGAAGGCGTTTGCAGCAATGAAGGGTGGAAGCCCAGCCAAGGACCTGCGCGAGGCGATCGGCCAGCTGAGCGATCCCAAGGCTGGTGCAGAAAATCCGGTTGGAACCAACCTCATGCTGGGACAGGCATACGTACTGTTCCTCCAGACGCCCGGCGCAACCGGAATCATGCGCAGGGGCGATGTCGGATTTACCTCTAATCCCGACGGTGTCATCGACATCTATGCCGCTGCCGATTCTGCGTTCGATATCGTAGAGGCGCGCGCCCCGGAGTGCGTGACTACCGCCAACCAGTGGCGTCAGCAGAGCCCCTGGCTCGCCGTGACCAATAATGCAATCAACGCCCTCAACGCGAACAAGCTCGACTCGGCTGAGATCTATGCAAAGTGGTCGCTCTCGCTGTCAGACAAGGTGCCGTACGCGTACACCATTCTTGCGGGCATTGCAAAGAGCCGCAACGACAATGCGACAGCCAACAAGTACTGGCTGCAGGCGTTGAAAATCGCCGAAAGCGATACGGCGTATAATGACGTCCGGCTCAAGACTTACTACGAGATCTCCACCGACGCGGTAGCCCGCGCGGAAGCGGCAACGGGCGCAGCCAGGCTTGCAGCTGCCCGCGAGGCTGTAGCAGCGCTTCAGGGGTACCTTGCCGCAACGCCGAATGATTACCAGACAACGGCGGCGCTTCAGAACATGACCCGGATGTACGGGCTTCTGGGTGACACAGCGCGCATTGCCGAGGTATATGCACCGATCCTCAAGAACCCACTGAGCTGGGGCGAGAGCACACTGCTTCAGGCTGGTGTTACCGCAACGCGCTACAACAAGACCGCGGACGCAGTGAAGCTCTTTGAAGCTGCGCTCCAGAACAATCCGTACCAAAGGGATGCGCTGAACAATCTCGCGGCGAGCTATATCAACTCCGGTCAGTACGACAAGGTTCCGGGACTTGTAAGCCGTCTGCTCGCTCTGGATCCGAACAATCCGGACAATGTTCTCATGAACGCGTACCTGTACTCCGGACTGCTCAAGGCGGCCAAGACAGCAAAGGACAGGAAGCTGTACACGGACTCACTGGTGTACTACAGCGGCAAGTCCGAGAAGATGCCGCTCAAGGTTTCCTTCAGCGAATTTTCCCGTGGTGACGACGATGTCGTCATTGCCGGTGAAATTGAGAATCGCGGCACGACCTCCAAGACGTTCAACGTGTATTTCGAGTTCATCGACAAGGAAGGCAAGGTCGTGGCGACCCAACAGTCCGCCGTCGGTCCAGTGGCGCCGAAGGGAAAGCAGACCTTCCGCGTGAAAGTCGCGGCGAAGGATGTGGCAGGGTACCGGTACCGTCCGATAACCTGATTCCGTTCGGGGGCAGGTTGATCTGAACTGCAACGTAAGAACTACCAGGCTGGGAGCAGCTCGCCGGGAGCAGGAAGCTCGGAGCTGCTCGAAGCCCAGGGCTGACAGCCAGCTGCTCCAGGCTCCGTAGTTATATGGTTTTGTTCTTAAAGCGGCACCCCTAGCGGGGTGCCGCTTTTCTTTATGCCGATCTCGGCAGCCGGATCGGGTCGCTTTTCACGATGCCACCCACCAGCCACATCTCGGTGCCATCGAACCAGAAGATCGCTATCTGTTCGTATTCAACAGCGATTTGTACCGCCACCTCCTGATCTACATCGATTGCCAGGCTGCATTCGCAGTGCTCGCGGTCTGTGGAGCATGCATCCACGCGGACGAAATGGATATCCCGGGCACGCAGCTCTGATTCCAGCTTAGCCTGCCTCACCCGATTCTCCTCAGGCGTGGAATCGCGGCCGAACGGGTCGTGGGCAGTAAGAATGGCAAAGGTCTGAGGAAAACCCCTGTTTCGGAAATGTGTTCGAACAGCTTCACTCAGTACTTCGCGAAGGTCGATCTCGAACCGGTCTTCTCCTTCGAAGATGAGAACGGTTTCGGCATATCTGGCCCAGTCGGGGGCGATTTCTTCGGGGTTTTTCACGAACCTCCGGATTACAAGGAATGAGCCACCGCTGGGCTGGTACGGTACTTGACCCTTACCGCGCTGTGAAGCAAACGCAGATCTGGCCCGACCGCCTCCACATCGTACGCCACGGTGAATCCGCCGGCAATGTAGCGCGCGATGCTGCGACAGCCGCAGGCCACCATTTCATCGACATCACTGTGCGCGATGTGGATGTTCCTCTTTCCGAGCTCGGACAGGAACAGGCGCGTGCTCTCGGCCACTGGTATGGATCGCTCGACAAGGAGCTTCAGCCTGAAATCGTGCTCACGTCTCCGTACCTGCGCGCGCGCCATACAGCGGAAATCATAATCAGGGAGAGCGGAATCAAGCCCGCTGCCGTGGTCGTGGATGAACGGTTTCGCGAGAAGGAGTTCGGAATACTGGACCGAATGACTGCTGCCGGAATTGCGGCCTCGCATCCGGATCAGGCGGAATTTCGAAAGCTTCTGGGAAAATTCTACCACCGGCCCCCGGGCGGTGAGAGCTGGACCGATGTAATCCTGCGCCTGCGCAGCGCGCTCGAAATGATTTCAAGGGAGTACTGCGGCTGCAAAGTGTTGATCGTGTGTCATTCCGTCGTTGTCCTCTGCATGCGTTACCTCATCGAACACATGACGGAAGACGAAATACTGTCGATCGACAAAGCCAATGAGATCGCCAACTGCTCGGTGACATCGTACTTCTACGACCCTTCGCATGGTCCGCGCGGCCAGCTGTCGCTGGATCTCTTCAACTTCGTCGCTCCGCTCAAGGAGGCGGGAGCCCCAATCACCTCAAGGCCGGACGCGAAAGTTGGCGCGCGTTAATACGCGCGCTTCGCTCGTAACGGGAAAGCTGCTTCGCTCATGGGCACTCCCGGCTGTAGAGAGCACTGACAGCAAGGAAGATCGCGGACGGGTGCTCGTCATCGGCGGCGAGAGGGAAATCCCGGGGGCCGTCCTGCTCGCGGGACTCGCTGCACTTCGGTCCGGCGCAGGAAAGCTTCAGATTGCTACCTGCAAGAGTGCGGCAGTCCCGCTCGCAATCGCAATCCCCGAAGCGCGTGTAATTGGACTCGACGAGACAGGCGCAGGTGCAATACTGCGCAGCAACGCTTCACATCTTGTGGAAGTCATGAGCGAGTCGCAAGCGACGCTTATCGGGCCTGGGATGACTGATGAACAGGAGACACATGGGCTTCTGAGCGAACTTCTTTCCGCCGCTTGCAAATCAACTCTGATTCTCGACGCTGGTGCGCTCTCCGCCTTGTCAGACAATCATGCGTTGCTCGCAACGGCAGGTGCGAACGCGATTGTCACACCGCATGCAGGTGAAATGGCAAAACTGACGGGACGCACGATCGAAGAGGTGGAACAGGATCCGCATGGTGTCGCTGACGACACGGCGCGTACGCTCGGCGTCGTTGTCGTCCTTAAGGGACCGGATACACACATAGTATCGCCGGACGGAGAGTACTACCGGTACCGGTCGGGAGATGTTGGTCTCGCAACGTCGGGTTCAGGAGACATTCTCGCGGGAACCATTACCGGACTTGCAGCACGAGGCGCCTCACCCCTTCAAGCGGCTGTATGGGGAGTGTTCCTGCACGGTGAAGCCGGTAATGCCCTGGTAAAGAAAAGCGGGCGAGTTGGATATCTCGCCCGCGAGCTTCTCCCCGAAATACCGCCCATTCTAAACCGGCTTAGCGGTTCCTCGGATTAGCGTTCGGCGCAACCCGCGGAATCCGCTCGGGCATGTCGGCGGCTATATAAGCCATTACCGCCATTGCAGCGACCGATTCGCCAACCTCGCGCGGATCCAGCTTGTCCATCATGTCAGCTTCCGAATGGTGGTACCAGAAATACTTGGTTCCGTCCACATCGAGGCTCAATCCCGGAACACCGAGCGCTATGATCGGACCCGTATCGGCATCCGCTCCGCCCGGGGTGATGCGGGTGGCACCTATCGGGGCGAGCAGCGATGCCATATCGGTGACCATCGCCATTCCCTCGGGAGTGGTTGATGCACCAAATCCCAGCGGCTTGAATACTCCCCCGTCGGACTCCATTGCAAGAACATGATTGTCGAGTTCGTTGATGTGCGCGTCCCGATAACCGGTAGCGCCACGCAGTCCGTTCTCTTCATTCGTCCAAAGGACGATTCGAATCGTCCGCTTCGGCTTAAGCCCCAGGCGCTTGATGAGCCTGACGGCTTCCCATGCAGCCACACATCCGCCGGCATCGTCCATCGCGCCCTGCCCCACATCCCATGAATCGATGTGTCCGCCGAGCACAACGACTTCTTCTGGTTTCTCTGATCCAACAAGCTCGGCAACGACGTTGCGCGATGGAACATCGGGATACGTGCGTGCCTCCATCTTGAGGTTGACTGTCAGTTTCTCCCCGCGTGCGGCCATGCGGGCAAGCAACAGTGCGTCCTCCACACTGATTGCGGCTGCCGGGATTTTTCTGATTGTCCCCGTCGTGTCGTAACCCATCGAGCCTGTGTGCGGGCTCTGCAGGCTCGCCGATGCCACTGACCGCAGCAGCATTGCAACTGCGCCGTACTTCGACGCGGAGTCTGCACCACTGCCCCGATAGCGAACCGTTGCGCCGTAACTGGTGAACGGAACGTTGAAGAGAACGATCTTACCCCTCGCCTCCGCGCGTCTCGCGGCGAGCTCCGCATAGTTCGAGACAACGAGCACAGGTGCAGTGATTCCCGAGCGCGGCGTTCCAATGCTGCGCCCCAGCCCGAGCATGTGAAGCTTGTACGGACGCGGACTGATGAGAGTCGCTGATTCATTGCCACGTACCCACCGTGGGACCATGACCTTCTCGCCACGAACATTCTGGAAACCGTCCGCGCGCATCTCGGCAAGAATCCAGTCAATGGCGCGCTCCAGACTCCTGGAGCCGCTGAGGCGGTGGCCAAAGGTGTCAGTGAGCTTCGCTGTTCTATTGTATGCAAAGCTGTCGGCGAGAGCTCCGGCGATAATCCTGTCGGCTGCATCCTTATATCGGACAGACAGGGCTGGAGTCTGTGCCTGGGCAGCCTGCGGTAAAACCGACCCCAGAATCAGTGCGATCAAACAGGACTTTTTCATGCTTTCTGTGTTTTGGGTTCCAGAGGAAGAATCAGGGTAAAGCGGCTTCCCTCACCAACTGTGCTGTTCACTGTAACATCGCCACCAAGCATGAGAGCAAGCCTGCGGCTCACGCTCAGGCCAAGGCCCGTACCGCCGGTGCGGCGCGTAATCGCCTGCTCGACTTGCCAGAAGGGCTCAAAGATCTGCTCCATGTGCTCAGGCGCGATTCCGAGTCCGGTGTCAATGACATCGACGATTACCGCATCGTGCCTCTTCTCGGCGCGAAGTGTTACTCCGCCGCGGTCCGTGAACTTCACAGCGTTTCCAAGCAGATTCACGACTATCTGCATCACCTTGCCGGGATCACTGCGGATCACGATCTCCTCGTCAGGCAATTTGATCGTCAGTGAAATCTTCTTTGTTGCGGCCATCGGCTCCACAAAGGTGGCAGCGGAACGCAGCATTTCTGTCAGTCGTACATCCTGGACGTTCAGTTTTTCACGTCCAACATCCGCCCTCGCGAATCCGAGGATCTGGTCTATGAGTTCGAGCAGATGACCGGCGCTCGCCTTGATTCTCCCAAGCTGTGATTTCTGCGCCTCGGTAACCGGGCCGGTGATGCCGTCCGACAAGAGCTCTTCGTATCCGATGATCGCCGTTAGTGGCGTGCGCAGCTCATGCGACATCACGGCAAGGAACTCACTCTTTGCGTTGTTTGCGCGCTCTGCTTCAGCGCGTGCATGCTCCGCTTCCGAACGGGCGAGCTCCGCGCTGGCTCGCGCATCCTGCTCGAGAAGAAGCAGCTTGTTCCGCGAGAAATCGGTCATCCGGACTACTCTTGCCGACCACCCTACGAACGCCAGCATCGCTATCATGTCTGCAACTGCGTAAAGCGAAACTCC
>JAKFCC010000179.1:0-7124 GCA_036676795.1 Gemmatimonadota bacterium | reverse complement strand
ATCCCGTTCCGTTCCGCGAAGATGAAACGGCGCATCTTCGGATTCCAACGGCGGGTCTGGTGGCCGAAGTGAACTCCGGCTTCGAGCAGCTGCTCGAGATTGGGCTGCGACATCTACTGAACTTGCCTCACTGATTGTGTCCGGAAAACCGGACGGGTTTTAAACATCCTCTGCCTTCGTCGCCTGCTTCGACCGTTTTCACGGCACCCGCTGCAGGCTCAGGCAGAGTGTTTGATGAAACGGCTGGTTATCTCTTGCTGAACTGGAACTTCTTGCGTGCCTTCGGACGGCCCGGCTTCTTGCGCTCGACTGCACGCGCATCGCGCGTCAGCAGGCCGAGGTCACGAAGCTTGCGGCGATGTGTCTCGTCCAGCTTCACGAGCGCGCGTGCAACTGCGAGTCTCAGTGCGCCGGCCTGACCTGTCAGTCCGCCGCCCTGAACCTTCGCCATGATGTCATAGCGTCCGAGCGTATCAGTCGCCGTAAACGGCTGCTGAATCGCCGAGACGTGGGCTGGGCGCGGGAAGTAATCGCCGAGCGTGCGTCCGTTGACCGACCACTTTCCCGAACCGGGCTTCAGGTACAGTCTGCAGGACGCTTCCTTGCGGCGTCCGATCGTGTGCGTCTGGTTTTCAGCCATTACTTCGAGTCACTCTTCTTAAGGTCCAGAACCTTCGGCGTCTGTGCCGAATGGTCATGCTTGTCACCCGCGAAAACGCGCAGCTTCCTGCGAAGTACCTGGCGTCCGAGTGCGGTCTTCGGAAGCATTCCGTAGACTGCCTTCTCGATTACGCGCTCGGGATGCTTCTCGATCATCGTCTCGAACGGCGTGAAACGCTCGTGGCCCATGTAGCCGGTGTGGCGGAAATACCGCTTCTGCTCGGCCTTCTTTCCGGTCACGCGAACCTTCGCGGCGTTGATGACGATGACATTGTCGCCCGTGTCCATATGGGGCGTGAATGTCGGCTTATGCTTGCCACGAATGATTCTCGCGATCTCGGTAGCCAGACGGCCGAGCACCATGCCTTCGGCGTCGACGATGAACCACTGATGCGTAATCGTTGCGGGTGTTGCGGTAAAAGTCTTCATTTGGATGCTAAAAGTCGGGCTGAATTTCGCCGCTGTTTATTTTCGCCCGGAAATACGGAAGTCGTGATGAGGCAACAACGTACCGGTTCCGAGCCAGCCTTTAAAATTATCCACCCCTGATGCGGGTGTCAACGCATTGAGACCCCGGAAAAGCAGTCCAATCCGCGAAGCCTGCTGCCGGGCTGGTCACCTAATTGCCACTCCCCGTCTGGTAGATCGATCACCATCCAGGAGCAAAGCAATGAATCATAAGAATCTAATCGCCTGTGCAACGGCCATCGCCTGTCTCGCCACACTCCCACTTGGGCTCAACGCCCAGGGTAAGGGCAAGGGCGGAGACAAGGACAAGGGCGCCAAGGTCGAAGACCACGGATCCCACGAAAAGGCCCAGGAACAGGCAAAGGCTGATCGCGGCGACAATAAAGCAGAAAAGTCGGCCAAGGCAGAAAAATCCGCTCGGGGCAAATCGAACAGCGCGGACATCAGGGCCGGGGCCCGCGGAGTGGAACGCCGCAGTGACCGCGCCAACGAAGTCGCCGCCGGACCCCGTACAGGCGCCGCAAGGACAAAGTTTCTCACCGCAAAAGAGGTCAAGCGCTACAACAGAGACCTCCGCGCCGACCAGGTGAATGCCAGGCTGCGGCCCCTCTTTGCCAGCAACAGGAGCTCAGACCTGGTAGCAGGAGGCGCGTTGGCCTACGCACTCACACGCGGGATAAGGCCCTCCGACCTCGTTTTCGTGCGCAACGGCGACTTCGCCGAAGTGAAGAACAGGAAAGGCAACCTGCTCCTCGCGCTCAAGGATGACGACGCCCGCGCCCTCGGCGCATGGCATGTTTCGCCGCTCAACGATGAAACCGCAGAGGGCGCGCCGAGCTTTTGCAGATCCGGCGAAGGCCATCCCGTCTGGGGGCGTCAGTGGTGCATAGACAAGGGCTTCGGCCTGAGTGGAACGGGCAACACGCGCTGGGGACGTACACGTGACGTGTCCGCAATGCGCTGGAACGGCGATCTTGCCACCGGCTCGCTCACTCGCGATGCACTGCTCGCCGTCCTCGGACCGACCGCATTCAATCGCCTTGCACTCCATGCAGTCACACTTGGACTGGTAGATCCGCTCGCCGGTCAGTGGAGAACCGACTCATCCGGACAGCGGCTCCTTCTTGTTTCCTCAGGAGCCACACCGGTCGCGGAAATTGCGGACTTCAACAATGACCGGGTCGCAGACCTGATGCTGATCGCGCTTCGGGGCTGGTAAACGCAGCGCGCTGATCCGGAAAAAGGGCGGCCCTCATGGCCGCCCTTTTTTTGGATCTGTCGACCGGGCTGGCTTACTCGAGTTCTATCAGCTTCGCACCCTTCTCAACAGCGGTCCCGGGCTGTGCCATGATCGCCCTGACCCTGCCCGCCGAAGTTGAACGCAGCTCATTCTCCATTTTCATTGCTTCCATTACGACGATTCCCTGCCCGGCACGCACTTCGTCTCCGACCTGGACGTTGACGCGAACTATGAGTCCCGGCATCGGGGCAATGATAGGGGCGGGACCTGTCGCTTTTTCCTTTTCGCCTGCGAGCTCACGAATGATTTTCGAGCGCTCGTCCACTGCTTCAAGGTCGAACCGATAGCCACCGATCCAGAGGATGTAGGATCCCTTGCCGCGCTCGCGATCCCGCTTCACGAGCACACGGTGTACTTCCTTGCCAATCGTCACCATGTGAACCGGCGTGCCGTTTACATGCTCGACATGCGCCTGAACTTTCTCTTCGCCCAAATGCACCCCGTCGCCATCCAGGGTCACGACGAATTCTTCGCTCGCTATTCTCACGAAGTATTTCATGCGGTGCCCGGCACCAGCTCGCACACGGTTTCGACATGCGCCGTCTGCGGGAACATGTCGAACGACTTCATCCGTTCGATTTCGTATCCCGGCATACGAGCAACATCCCGCGCAAGAGTGGCAGGATTGCAGCTCGTGTAAATCACCCTGCGCGGCTTCCGCCCGGCGTGTTCGAGAATCGCCGTAACACCTTCATCAAGACCGGTGCGCGGCGGGTTGAGAAGCACCAGATCCACTGGCATCTCACCCATGAGCAGATCCTCCACGCGCCCGCGAATCGCCCGGGATCCGGC
This sequence comes from Gemmatimonadota bacterium, assembly GCA_036676795.1. Taxonomy (GTDB): domain Bacteria; phylum Gemmatimonadota; class Gemmatimonadetes; order Gemmatimonadales; family Gemmatimonadaceae; genus UBA4720. The sequence goes on along the minus strand of JAKFCC010000179.1, from coordinate 3,904 downwards.
GGGCATGAGCTCACGGCTCCATTCCACCGAGTCGCCATCCAGCTCTATTGCGGTTACCTGCACTCCCTCTTTTGCCATTTCGATCGCAACATCGCCCGTTCCGGAGTATCCGTCCACCATCGTTGCAGGTGCAGCGGACCTGATGGCCCGGGTCACATGGTCTTTCAGCAGTGCAGCTGCGGACGGGTTCACCTGCGTGAACGAAGCCAGGGGTTCAGCGCTCGTCCTCCTGTCGACCACGAGCTGCCGTCTTCCATCGATGGGCTCCCACCATATGGCAGCGAGCGACTTCATTGCGTCCGCAAACTCTCCAAACCGGTCCCATGTTGTGCCGCCGAGCAGGACGAACGCGCACCCCTGCTCGCTGGCTCTCACTGTTCCGCGAAGTTCCGGATCGTCCGATGGCAGGAGATCGAGATGCTGCTTGATCTCCAGCCACGCTTCCACGACGCGCGCGTCCGTGATGGGACATTCGCGAAGGTCGAAAACTTCCGCGGGGTTGTCGTACCGGTGCAGGCCGGCAATGCGCTTTCCGCCGACAGTGCGAATGGCGAGTGTGAGTTTTGTGCGATAGCCCCACTCCTTCGGACTCGCTTCGATTTCGGGCAGGTCGACTGGCCGCTTGCCAATTCGCTGCATCGCGTCTCGAACGATTTGCTGTTTCTGCGCCAGCTGAACTCCGTATTCGATGTGCTGAATCTGGCAGCCGCCACACCTGTCTCCGGTGTAATGCGTGCATGGAGGGTCGACTCTCGCCGGCGACGGTCTCTCAATCGAGCGCACCGCTCCACGCGCGAAGCGCCCTTTCGATTTGAAGCCGACAGTGACCAGATCGCCCGGGGCTGTACGCGGCACGAACAGGACAAGCCCATCGCTGCGGCCGACGCCGTCGCCACCTGCGGCTATCGACTCGATCTCCACCTGTCTCGCGTCCGTCAACGCAGCCCCTCTGCAAGCGCCGCCTGCCTCCAGCTGCTGTGACCCGCAGGAGAATCCGGGCGCACAAGCGCGTCCGGTGAGGATGAGGAACTCCGTCTTCCCCTGTCGCCATCGGCAACCAGAGCTGCGGCAATGGCCGCGCTTCGCAGCAGAGACGAAGGAGCAAGCTTTTCGAGAATAGACGGAAGCCTCCGCTCGAGCCACTGAATCTCGATCTCGCCGCGTCGGAATTCCTCGTCTTCCATTACGCGGAGATGAAACTCCCGCGATGTCTCGACGCCGAACACCTCGAGTTCCATGAGCGCGCGATGCATGCGCTCAACCGCTCCCTCGCGTGTTCGTGCGTAAACGATCAGCTTGGCAAGCATGGGGTCGTAATGCAGGCCGACCTCACTCCCCTCCTCGATTCCGGAGTCCCAGCGCACGCCGGGCCCGCCTGGAACGCGCAGGTATTCAATGCGCCCTGTTGACGGGAGGAATCCGTTGGAAGGGTCTTCACTTGTAATGCGGCACTCGATGGCCCAGCCGCGCGGCACAATGTCTTCCTGCCTGAACGGAAGTCTTTCTCCGGATGCGATTCGCAGCTGCCATTGCACCAGGTCTATCCCCGTCACGAATTCCGTGACCGGATGTTCAACCTGGAGGCGCGTGTTCATCTCCAGAAAATAGAAGTCACCGTTTCTGTCCAGCAGAAACTCACAGGTTCCCGCATTGACATAGCCCGCTGCCTTCGCTGCGCGCACCGCCGTCTCACCCATTCGTGCACGCAGCTCCGGATTCACCGCGACACTGGGCGCCTCTTCGATCATCTTCTGGTGGCGGCGCTGCACTGAGCACTCCCGTTCACCCAGCGAAAGCATGTTGCCGTGAAGATCACCGAGCACCTGAATCTCCACGTGGCGCGGGCCCTCTATGTATTTCTCGATGTAAACTGCATCATCACCAAAAGCATTCTTCGCCTCGCGCCTCGCTGCTTCGAGCGAGGAGACGAAATCCTCTGGCTCGCGCACTACCCGCATTCCCTTTCCACCGCCGCCTGCAGCCGCCTTGAGCAGGATGGGAAAGCCAAAGGCCTTTGCGAGCTTCTCGGCTTCGCTGACATCGGTTATCGGCTCGGTGGTTCCCGGTACGATGGGCACTCCATGCTCCGTTGCGAGAGTGCGCGCCGCGACCTTGCTCCCCATCGCCTCGATGGCCTCCGCCGGTGGACCAATGAATACAAGTCCCGCATCCCGCACTGCACGCGCAAACCAGGCGCGCTCCGACAGAAATCCGTAACCCGGATGGATAGCTTCCGCGCCCGACTCCAGTGCGGCGGCTATGATTGTGTCGCCCTTGAGGTAGCTCTCGCTCGACGCAGCGGGTCCGATATTGATCGCCTCGTCAGCCTCGCGAACATGGGCGGCATGTGCATCCGCATCGCTGTAAACGGCGACTGCGGAGATGCCCAGCTCGTGGCATGCGCGAATCACCCGCACGGCAATCTCGCCGCGATTAGCGACCAGCACCTTCTTGAAGAGAGTACTCATCCGGCTGAATTTAAGCGGAATAGTCGCGCCTAGGCGCGCGAAAGCAGCAGATTCAGCCGGTCCAGATATTCAGTAATCGTGAACGGCTTGACCAGAAACTGTTCCGTGTTGAGATGCGTGGTCAGGAGTTCATCCGTGACGGACATGTCTCCGGTGACGAGAAGCACGCGCGATAGCATCCCGGGGCGGGCGTGGGCGATCCAGGCTATCAGAGCGATTCCATCGGCGGCACCAGGCATGCGAATGTCCGACACAATGAAGTCATACTGGGACTGACTCAGCTTGGCGCGCGCCGCCTCCGCCGAGGGCGCAGTATCGACGTACGCTCCCGCTCGCAGCAGAACGCGCCGTTGAACCGACAGAAGGGCCGCTTCATCGTCAACAACAAGGAATCGCATTCCTCGAATCATGTTGGGCGACTGCATCGGAATTTCCGGCTGTGTCCTGTCCTCTTCCACTGAATACGAAGAGCCCAGAACCCGCGAAAGTCTGATTACAATCCTCGCGCCCCCCTCCGGGGCATTGCTTGCTGTCACCGTTCCGCCAAATTCGGTGACGAACTGCAGGACCAGAGACAGCCCCAGGCCCGTTCCCATTCCCGCGAGCTTGGTTGTGTAGAAGGGATCAAAAGCGCGCTGGGGATCCGCGAACCCTGGCCCGTCGTCCCTGAAGACAATCTCGATGTCGTTGCCGCTTTCGACGGCGGTGATCCTGAGGAATGTTCCCTGCCCCTGGTTCAGCGCATCGAGAGCGTTATTCATCAGGTTGATAAATACCTGTTGAAGCCGCTGCGACTCGCCGCGAACGAGGATATCCGGAGGCACATCGACCTCTAGCTTCTTGCCGTCACTGCGGAACGCGCCCTCACGGAGCCCGACAGCGACAGCGATTGCGTCCGAGACATTGGCCGTGCCAAGTGACATTTCCGGAGCGCGCGAGAAGCTCAGAAGGTTTCTCACGAGGTCGCGTGCACGCTTGGCTTCCTTCACAAGCGGCCGCACGAGAGTTTCATTCATCTCGGCTGCCTCGGGACCCGGAAGCTCAGCAAGCTCGAGCGCAAGATTCTCGCTCATGCCAAGGATCCCGCCCATGGGGTTGTTCAACTCGTGTGCGAGCCCGGCGAGCATCTGGCCCAGCCCGCTCAGTTTCTCCTGGCGAACAAGATCTCCCTGGGTGTCGTGCAGCGTCTTCAGGGCATTTTCCAGCTGGGCATTCCGTTCGCCGACATTGCGGCGTTCCTCTTCGAGTGCTTCGGCCATCTTGTTGAAGCTTTCGGCGACCGAAGCGAACTCGGGAGTCTGCTGCGAGGGCAGACGCACACTCAGGTTTCCCGCCCCCACTGCTTCGGCTGCTGACGCGAGATTTTCAAGCGGAACGACTATATGCCTTCTGAGAACTCCTGCGAAGGCCAGCCCGCCGGCGAGTATGAGAAAAGC
>JAKFCC010000178.1:0-4594 GCA_036676795.1 Gemmatimonadota bacterium | reverse complement strand
CCTGGCGGGCAAGGACGGCCCGCGCGGCAAGGACTTCAACATGCGCTGGGTGGCCTCGATGGTCGCCGACGTGCACCGCATCCTCACGCGCGGCGGCATCTTCCTGTACCCCTGGGACAAGCGCGAGCCCGACAAGCCCGGCAAGCTGCGCCTGATGTACGAAGCCAACCCGATGGGCTGGCTGGTGGAGCAGGCCGGCGGCGCCGCCACGGACGGCAAGCGGCGCATCCTGGACATCCAGCCGAAGAAGCTGCACGAACGCGTCTCGGTGATCCTCGGGTCGAAGAACGAGGTGGAGCGGGTGACGGGGTACCACGCCTAGCATCGTCATTCCCGCGAAGGCGGGAATCCAGGGCTCCCGGTCTCCCGGGGGCCGGCATCCGTCCCCGGAGCTCCGCTATAATCGAAGGCTTCGCCGGTGTAGCTCAGTTGGTAGAGCAGCTCATTCGTAATGAGAAGGTCGGGGGTTCGATTCCTCTCTCCGGCACCAGATCATGTAAGGGCCTGCTGCTCACAAAAGAGTAGCGGGCCCTTGTCACAACCGATCCATGTAGCCGCCATGTAGCCACGTTTGCGTGATGGTGCGAACTTGATGCCCCAGCGCCTCCAAAGCCAAGGGTCGTGGGTTCGATCCCCGCCAGCTGCGCCAATAAGAATCGCGCCCACTGCTGTTTCTCGCCCGTCAGCGGTGGGGCTATGTAAGCGCTGATGTAAGCGCTTGTGCCCAACACGGATCAACACGCAGGGCGAGTGGCTGCCTGGCGTCGTAAGCCGAAGGTCGGAGCTCTGAGGTCGAGGTCGAGGTCGGAAATCGGAGGTTCGACTTTCTTTCGGCCGGCTAGTCATGGTGGCCTTCAACTTCGGATGTAGCGGGCCCTTTTGCCTTGGTCGACAATTAGCGGCCATGCACCAGCGCTCAGCTGGCTCCACGCTCGTTGCCATAAACCTAGCCAGATCAGGCTGCCCATGCGGTCGGTGCAGTTCGCGCGCGCCCAGTCAACCGGGTTATCGGTTACAAAGCCTATAGAAGTGCCCGCGCGCAGTCGGTGCAGGCAAGTAAGGATGAGAGTCGCGAAATGCAGCAGACCTTGGACAGCCTTATTCATCGCGTTGCCCTTATTGAAGCCATTGTGCTGGCTCCGGCAAGTCCCACCGTGGATCGCCCGGCCAAGGAAAACACGCGGGGCTTCCACGAGCATTGGCAGAGTAAGCTCGAACGCCGCAGCGCGAGCCTCGACACGGAGCTCAAAAGTGGCACCTCGTCAACGGTATCACGGGACGGGAGATTCGCCACCTACAACCCCACTGGTACGAGCGCGGGAGTTTTTACTCCCGGAGGTCACACTCGCGTTCGGTGGAGTGATCGACTCACCCCGAGCAATCCCACGACTGAGCATTTAAAGAGCGTCCTTGTTTCCGTCGAGGACCAAAATCCCGGGCTGAGTGCGGCGAATCCCATGCACACCAGGCTCATGCGCACAGAGTATCTAAGGGCGATCGAGCGATTGGCTCAGAAGAAAAGTTCCGGAATTGGAAAGACCGCGCACGGATTCAGCGTTAGGGACTCCACCGCCAAAGGGGGCATCAAATACCTCACTCAAAATGCGTTACTGGCTCGAGTGTTTCCGGGCCGACGCGGTAAACGCAAACTGACAACGAAAACGCAGTGATCCGTCAAGGGCGGGGCCGACCCCGCAGTGGCAGGAGCTGATAAGCCGGCCGGTTAAGCAAGGCGGGCCAGTTGTGGAAGCTGGCTGACTGCATCTCGCCACGCAGGTGGTGAAGATCCCGCAGATCCCGCAGCGCGTCCCGCAGATCCCGCGTCGCGTCCCGCAAATCCCGATTAATTGGATCCGCAACAGCACCGCGCACACTTCTTTCGCCCGACACCGCAAGGGTCAGTCTGAAAGGAATCAAGGTGCACGAACCCCACCGCATCAATAAAGCTCAGCCTCCTCGCGAGGGCCAGTCCACGGCCGACTTCGCGAAGAGCTATCTAGTTAAGCCCGCGACCGTGCGACGTGCGTACTGTGTCGCGGGCCACTATTGCGGTGCCACTCCGCAGAAGTTGCAGAACGGACGCCTGAGTTGGCCGAAGAAGGCAGATTGAGGTTGCCGTCGTTCAAGTACCCGTGACCCCCTGACATTCGCAGTGATGTACGAGCCACGTCATTGGCGCGACGATCTGAGTTCAAGGGAGGATGGACTACCCAGCGTCGCAAGCTGCCGAATTCTTCTTCACCACCTGCAATGTGGGCTGTTGCCGGCAAGCGCCGCCACGGCCACACGCCTCTGCCTCACTCCCTCCCTAGCGAGTCACGTCGCAGCATGGCGGCGCAGAGGTCTAGTCACGATGATCAACCTGGAGGACCTGACTGATCCTGAACTTGAGCGTCTTCTCTACGACCCAAAAAGGGGAAGATTCTCTCCGCCGAACTATGAGGCGCTGTACGCGCGTGCAAAGGAGCACAAACCAATATACCCGCAGTGGCTTGACTACTTCCGCACCACGGAAGGACGGCCACACTATCCAGCCACTTTCATGAGGAGCTACCAGACTTGGCTTCGCGCAAGCAATCGCGGGCCCCTACAAATTAGGTTCGAGCATGTACACATTGTGCGCACGATGGACGAATTGCGTCGCAGCCCAATACCTCGCTGGCCTGGCGTAAAGACCAAGGTTGTATGGAGGTTCGGCTAGTGGTCTAAATCCGTACATCCGCCGCGCCTCACGGCATGTGAGCCCACTATGGACGAGATCAGTGCCCTGCGATGAAGTTCGCGGAGGGGACAACTCATCCCATTTTGGTTATTAACGTTGTTAAGAGACTAACCATGAACTTGAGCATCTAAGAAATGCTCATGGATAGCTATGTCTGACGAAAAGCACCCTGACGAAGACCAGCCCGATAAAGAGGAGCGTGAAGAAGCTCAAGACGACCTTAACTTCCAGGAAATATACAGAGCCTTGAACCTCGACTTCATCGAGGACGATTTTGATGGCAACGGCATTCCACTGATCGGGGAGATGCACGGGAATCTCTTGGCCACGATCGAGCGCTTCGTCGACGAAGTGATGGAATCTCGCGATCTTGCTTTCACCAGTGATGGGGCCAAACTAACGCCGTTGCGCTTCGCACGTTACTTCCCGCTGATGCCGGCACTGATGCGGCAAAATAGGCCCCCATGGTCGCACAGCCTGAAAGTTGAGCGCTTCTTCAAGACAGCGGAGATGCTGGAGCCTTTGACCCTTCGTTATCCGCAGTCGAAGGCCGGGTCAATGACCGAAGGCGAGGTCTTCAATGCGTTCATTGCCAGCCTGCGCGCGTCCTGCCGTTCCACCGCATTCCGCCGCCAACTCCGCCAGCAGGATATGAGGACGAAACGGCGCCTCGAAAAGCTGCGCCGCTACATTGAAAACCTGTTCCGACTGTATTCGAGGATTCTGGTCATCCGCATCGACTTTTTGTACAAGGGTGCGGGAGATGCGATCACGCTGGAGCGCGTGCTCAAAGATTTCGCAACCCTCGTGAACAACGGGCGGCACAACAAGATCTTCGAACACCAGATTGGGTCGATCCGCCGACTGGAGTACGGGGTCAAGGACCATTACCACATTCATGCTGTTTTCATCTTTGACGGCTCGAAGGTCTGGAAGGACGCATTCATCGCGGAGATGATCGGCGCGTATTGGGTCAAGATCACCGAAGGCCGCGGACACTTTCACAATTGCAACCGTGCTAAGAACAAGTACAGGCGACTTGGCATCGGCATGATCTCGCACGACGACGCCGCCATGCGTGCGAATCTGATGTTGGCCCTGGCCTATCTGTGCAAGAAGGATCAGTTGCTGTGGGTGGAGCCGGGCCAGCGCGTGCGCGCAATCGAGTGTGGGCGACTCGGCAGTCGGCAGCGTAGCGGGCGTGGCCGACCGCGGCAGAGCGGCCCTCACGGCGGAGACGGGCAATGATGCACCGCGAAATTCGCTATGGCGTCACACCCGCGGAACTGCGGCTCGAAAACGACGCCGAAGAACTTACTCGAATTACTGCGGCGCAGCTGATGATGGCTCAACGCATTCTCGGCGAGACGGGCCCCTCTTACTCCGAGCGCGTGATCGCTTTAGCGAACGTCATGGCCTTGAATCGGTTGGAACATTCCATCTGGCCGCAGTTGTGCTCGATCGCCGAGAACATCGAGGGAGTGACCCAGGAATTGGGCTGGTTGCGGGAGGATCTAAAGAGGAGGTCACCGCCGACCTAGGCTAGCTTGAATCGGGGGGCTGATTCCCCGCGAGGCTGCGAGGTGATTTGGGGCCCATCAGCTGAGACTTTAGGGGCGTGCTGGCAGAAGAATGCGGCCAAAGCGCGACAAACTTTTCCAGCAGTATCAGCCACGCGAACCCACTCGGGTGCGAATTACGGGATCACACGGGGCTCCAATGATGATTGGAGCCCCGTCTGCTTTGCGAGGAGCAGGAGGCAGCAGTATCGGGCGCCTAAGTACCCGTGACGCAAGGACTTCTTCCTGTCCTTCGCCACCGGCACCCGGTACTGTACCCGTTAAGCGGCAGTGTGCATGCCGCGCGACCTAG
>JAKFCC010000177.1:0-2253 GCA_036676795.1 Gemmatimonadota bacterium | reverse complement strand
CAGTAGGCGAGATAGCCAAGCACTGTTGCTACTAGAAGTTGCAGCATCTTGAATCTCTCATTGCCGCCTAACGCCTGAATTAAGCCGAACCGCGAAGCGGTTTCGGCTTGAATGAATTGTTAGACGACACTTACTGCGTGTCGTCATATATCCGCGTGGAGGACCTGCCATCTTTTGGGTAATTGGTGACGATCCGAATCGATGACTTGCCGACGCGCACGACCACAGTGATAGCTTTTCCCGCCGCGACGCGAGAAAGCCGGCCCATGCTGCGATTGAGGCTCCGAATGGACCGACGAAAGGAAGGCGACAGATGTCCGCAGCAATGGAAGCGGCGACTCCTTGGGCAAATGGATCGTTAGCCAACTCTACTGCCGCATTTATGATGACAGACCCTTGCCGCATCTCCTTTATCCGTAGGGATACCGCATCCGGCTCTGAATTGAATGCCGACAAGTCTTGGGCGGAGTGCTCTCCGGCAAAAATCCGATTCGCCAGGCGGTTGGCGAACACGAGGGTTATGCCGAGCTCTGCAACGGTTAGGTCCGATGGGCTTCGGCCTTTTGTTGCACTAACAACAATCTCAATGTCGGTCACCAAAACTCTCCCCTGGATTGGCAGTGCCGTCTAACGCCTGAGTTAAGCCGAACCGCAGCGTGAAGGGTAGGGACCCGACACTGCAACAGATTGCGGCAATGTTTGGCCGAAACCGCGAAGCGGTTTCGGCTTGAACGAATTGTTAGGCCGCGGTACTTCGGCGCCTTGCCCGCGGAACCTCACGGCCCATTCTTCTTGCTCCGATGTTCCGACTCACGGCGCGCCCGAATCTGCTCGAGCATGTGATGCTTGGCCGCATCAAATGGCATCAGCCCCAGCAAAACAAGGACGATGCTTGGCAGGAGGATCCACATTGAGAAGTCGAATACAAAACAGCTGACGAAACCGGCGATTCCGAGCGCAAGCATCAAGAGCGGGACTATCCAAGATTTCATGCGATGGCCCGGGGCCCTGCATGGGCTTGCTGCTGGGAGTCAGTAGGGACGATTATCGCCATTCCCGGCACGCGAAGGAGAACCCCTGTGCGCCTTGCTCTGATTCTGGCCCTCTTCCTGCTCTGGCCCGTGTGCGGCTTTGCGCAGGCCCAAAAGACACTCTTGGCGATCTTTCCACATCCGGACGACGAGTCCGCAGTGGCCGAAGTCTTGGCGAAGTACGCAGGCCTTGGGTACAAGGTGCAATTGATCACTGCCACCGATGGCAAGGACGGAACACGAGTCACCAAGATTCCCGCAGGCGATGTGCTGGGAGGCCTCCGGAAGGATGAAAGTCGCTGCGCAGCTAAGAAGCTAGGTATAGAAGAGCCGATCTTCTTGGGCATTGATCGGTTGGACACAAAAAACGGCGTTGGAAAGTATTTTGACTCCCACAAGAAGCTGTTGGAACTCCTTAAGGAACGAATACTCGCTATTGACCCGGAGTTGATAATTACGTTCGGTCCGGACGGAGATACGTCCCATTCCGAGCACATCGTGACTGGCGCGGCAGTCACGGAACTGCTCCTTAGGGAGGGTTGGGTTGAACGATATCCGCTCTACTACCTGGCGTGGACAATGGAACAAGGGCGGCTATTTGACCTAGGCCATGTGGATGGCCGGTACTTGAACGTGAAGGTCGAGTACACCCAGGACGAGGAAAACAAGGGGTTGGAAGTGATGTCCTGCTATGTGACGCAATACACCGCCGAGGAGATCGCAGAGGACCGTCGGAAGAAGATCGGTGATGCATCAAATGTCACTCACTTCCGTAGGCTCGCAGTGGCTACAGGAATGCAAGATGGCTTCTGAAACGACGCGTGCCACCTCCGCTCCCCCGAGGCCTAACGCCTGAGTTAAGCCGAAACGCGTAGTGGAGCAGGGCTGGCAAGCTCTTATTGCCATGCTCTGCGGAACGAAGCGGTTTCGGCTTGAACGAATTGTTAGGCCGCACCCGACTCACAGGCGTGACCAAACTTGCCGGAGACCCAAGAGATGGACAACGCCAAACGTGAGGCAGATGGCGGAACTCCAGAGCCAGAATGAGGTGCTGTTGCCCGGGAAGTACGCCATGAGCGGTGCAAAGGCAACGCCACGCAGCAAGTAGATGCCGGTAATAGCGCACAAGGCCAAGCGAGTTAACGGGAGCCTGCGAATGACACCCGCACCGGAAAGGGCGTACAGCGACCAGACCGAAAGAATGGCGGCAATGACCAGTGAG
>JAKFCC010000176.1:0-1599 GCA_036676795.1 Gemmatimonadota bacterium | reverse complement strand
CCGATTCTCCCCGCCAGGAAGCTCGGGTCGCCGGTTAAAGCCCCATGAGGACTTTCCAATGAATGAAGTAATTGAGCGCTCGCGCCTCGGTATCTCCACCTTCAGTGGCGCAAGGCATCTGGTTGTGGCATTGGCGGCATCTGCCGCCATCTGTACGGTTCAAGCTGCAGAGCAGGATCCTGCTCTGCTAGGCACCGAGCTGACTCCGTTGGGCGGCGAGGTTGCGGCAAGCACCGATGGGGCGATTCCGGCCTGGACTCCACCTGGCCCGCAGGGTGGGGACTGGACCTACGGTGAGGTGCGTGGCCAGCACTGGAAGTTCAAGGACGACAAGCCGCTCTACAGCATCGATGCCAGCAATGTCTCGCAGTATGCGAGCAAGCTGTCGCCCGCCCAGCTGGAGCTGTTCAACAAGCTGCCGGGCTTCCGCATGGACGTTTACCCCACCCGCCGTAGCTGTGGCGTGCCGGATTTCGTCGCCGAGAACACCAGGAAGAATGTTGGCTTCGCCACCCTGGACGGCGATGGCCTGGCCCTGCAGGACGCCCATGTACCGGGAATTCCCTTCCCCATGCCCACCACCGGTGCGCAGGTGATGTGGAACATGAAGATGCATTACCGCGGCGTCGGCTTCGTCATGGCCAAGACAATCTCTGGTATCTCGCCGCGCAAGGCCGGTGGTGACTGGCTGCGTACCTCGCTGGACTGGAACATGTACACGCCGTGGGGGGAGAAGGGCAGCGCACTGTTCTCGTCGTATGACCGGCTGGAAACCGCCACCTACTTCAGCTACTACGAGCCGGTGTCCCTGGCTGGACAGGCCGGTGTGCTGAACACCAAAGCCGGTGAGGAGACCTCCACCTTCTATTACTTCCCCGGCCAGCGTCGAGTACGCCGTATGCCCGCCTACTCCTACGACGCGCCACAGATCGGTCTCGACAACCAGTACACCATCGATGAGTCGAACATCTTCTATGGTCCCCTGGATCGCTTCGACTGGAAACTGATCGGCAAGCAGGAGCTGATCGTGCCCTACAACGCCTTCGGGGCCTATGACACCTCGGCCAAGATCGAGGATGTGGCTCAGCCTGATTACTTCGCGCCCGAATACCGTCGCTACGAGCAACATCGTGTCTGGGTCGTCGAGGCCACGGTGCGTCAGGGCATGCGTCACCAGGCACCGAAGCGGGTCTTCTACATCGATGAAGACAGCTGGAACGGTCTGCTGGCCGTCGACTACGACAAGCAAGGGCAGATCTGGAAGGTGCGTGAAGGGTACCTGATCCCGGTCTACGAGACCGGCAGTTGCGATGTCGCGGCCCAGGTCCAGTACAACCTGGTCGATGGGCGCTACCTGTACGACATGACCTCCATCGGTGTGGGCAAGAAGGATCATCGCTGGCTGACCGAGAGTGAGGGAAGCCCGCGTATGAAGCGCGACTTCTACACCTCCGACAACCTGCGGACCATCAGCGAACGCTAATTGCGAACTTTGGGAGCCGACATGAAAAGAATAATTTCTAAAGCATCGGGTCTGGTCATTGCGTGCACAGCACCGCTGGCCATGGGCTTCACCTTCGAGACGGAGAATATCCGTGG
>JAKFCC010000175.1:0-3231 GCA_036676795.1 Gemmatimonadota bacterium | reverse complement strand
TTCCCACTTGGTCTAGGTGCCGTCCTTCTCACACACTCCTTGCATTCAGGAGCTGTCTGATAGCCAGAGGGACCGGCTGGCTTTCCTTCACACCGGGCCATGTCTTCAAGCAGGCTGACCATCTTTCTTCTCCCACTCAGGAATTTCGATGATGGTTGCCGTCACCCCCACCTCTACGCCTTGGGAGTACATGTACGAATAGGCTCGTTGAGCGATGGTGTCCGTCACCAGCTTGGGTAGCGGCTTCTTGTGCGTGATCTTCAGTAGAACGATGGTTTCTTTCACTTCTTCACCTTCGGTTCGTAGGGGGTGCGGTAGCCGGGAGGGATGTCGAAGACGTTTTCGTCAGGAGTGCGGCGGTCGATTACGTGGCCGTTTTCCTCGGCATAGATCACCTTCCCGCCGTCAGCCATCAGTTCTCTAAACTGGTCAACGATCTGGGCAATCGTCGGCATGGCCTGGCGCATCTGCTCTTTAGACATACGCCCTCGGCTTCTTCTTCTCAAAGCCGTTTTCGTGGAACTGCAGGGAGCGTTCGTCAAACCACAGGGCAATGTGCCCCTCCCACCCGTCATCAGCATTTCTTTGCTTGTCCAGGTAGACGATGTGATCCGGCCCGGTGTCGCCGTCTTTCAACTCAGGAAGGCGGAACACCACCGCGAAGTTGTCGGTCTGGTCCACGATGGTCCCTGACCCACGGTTGTCCTGTTTTCCGGGTCGCTTGGACTCGTCGCCGGTCTTCTTGGCGTGGGTAATCAGGTGGATGTGGACCGGGTGGCCGTTCTGCGTCAGTTGCCGGGCGATGTTCTGCAACTCGCCGGTGAATCGCTTCTGGCCGTTATAGTCGTCCTCGTCCCCAATGACTTTCATCATCGAGTCAATGACGAACTGACGGACCCCCATCACCTCGGCGCAGTAGGTGATGACCGCGTAAACCCGCTCAGGGGTCACGGAGCCCTGCTGGTCATAGAGCCACAGCTTGTCGGCGCAGGTGTCCAGGAACTTGGTCAGGTATTCGGGGGTAGGTTTGGCGACCCCTACGGCCTGGCGGGCAAGGCGTCCGAGGGTCTTGCCTGGCATCATCTCGAACGACATCACCAAGGCCAGCTCGTTTTGCTGCAGCAGGTTCAACAGGACGAACCCGGTCAGCATGGATTTGCGGTGGCCGTTGTAGCCGGACCAGATCGTCATTTCCCCATGACGAATCCGCCACTTGTCGCGGACCTTCTCCCACGGCAGGGTCAGCCCCTTGGACTCCACGGAGCCGTAGAACTCGTTTTCCAATTGGGCCGCGTACTCCCGTGCCTCGCGGATTTGTGAGATGTCCCGATCACGCTGGGCCATGTAGGCTTCAAAGTCCACCGGAGGCAGGGTTAGCTGCTTTTCCAGGATGGTCCTGACCATCAAGTCGCTCATAGGGCGGTCCTCACTCCGTAGGGGTCGTCGTTGGAAGCGTCGTCAGCACCCTCCCAACGGCGTTGATTCAGGTACGTCAGCGGGGCAGGGATGTACTGCCCGCCGTCCTTGCGCCACGGCCCAGCCTTCATGCGTTCAACGTGTGCGGACACCAGCGCAGCGTGAGGTTCAACCCCCGCCTTTTTCCAAACATCGAGGCACTTGCCACGAGCCTGTTTCCTGTCGCTGGTCGGCCACGATTCCCAGAATCCGGCGAAGCCAGGGAACAACTCAGGTGCGTCAGCACCGGGGTTCCCTTCCCTTCCCTTCCCTTCCCTTCCTCCCTGTGCGTCACTGGCGCGTGATTGACGCGTGCCGACGCGTGCCTGACGCGTTGGTTCTGGCAGTTGGCTTGCCGATTCCCTTGGGTTGATGTGCTGGTGAGCGGAGAAGGTGGGGATGTGGGCGTAGCCTTCCCCATAGAGGACGATCAGCCCAGCCTGCGTCAACTCTCCACACAGCGCCTCAATCTCCAAGGCGTCAGCCGGGAAATAGCGCATCTTGAAAGTCTTGGGCTTCCAGACCAGCCGCCCTTCCTTGTCGGCTTCACACCAGAGGGCGATGTAGAGCAGCCGCGCGAAAGGCGTCAGGGCCACCACATCCTCCGATGTGAAGAACTCCGGCTTGATCGTCCGAATACGTGCCATCAGGCCAGGTTCCTCTCGCGTTCCATCTTCAGCACCAACTGAGGACGGTTGCCACGCTCGATCAGTGCGTCAGCCTCGGCAAGCCAGCAGGCGTCACGCTCGCCAACATCGGCAAAGCTGCCGGTGGTTTTCCACCTTTGATGGGCGGCCATCATGGATTCGGCGCAGTAGTTGATGTAGTCCTGCAAGGCTGAGTCGGTCATTTCTGACAACTGTTGTAGGCTTGCACGGACGAACCCAGCAGGCTTTTGCATGGGAAGATGAACGGGGGAGCCGTCTTCGCTGCAATCCAGAGACAAGGTTTGTTCTTGCATTGAAGTGCTCCGGTTAGGCGGCTTCCCAGGCCGTTTTGGCTGGGCGGTTCACGTCGTAGATGTCGATGCCGAACAGATCGCACATCTTTTCGGCGTGCAGCCAGCCGAAGCCGTCGAAGTTGTTGGTGTGGACGAACTGGCTGAGTTGCTCCGGCAGCATGTCCGCGTCGTCATCCACGATCACGTAGGTTTCGACTTCGGGATGGCGTTGCAGCCAGTCCGCGATTTCATGCCCGCGCACTTGGCCCGGAGCCCACTTGGTAGGCGTAGCGTCGATGATCGGCAGGTCAAGGTGCTTGCCGATGTAGTCGTAGGCGTGCGTGATCCGCCAAGACGAGGACAGCACCACCTTGGCTCCGGCCTCCTTGACGATGCCGCGAATCAGCCGCAGGGCGACCTCATCGAATCGCTCACGCTCGTAGCCCACGCAGTCATGCGGGAAGCCGCCGAAGGCGATGCAGGAGCGCTGGCTATTCAGCACGCCGTCGATGTCGAGGAACAGCACCTTCGCAGCGGTTGCGTGACTCTCCGCTGTCAGATCGGACGAGCCAAAATCTCTCTTGTCGGTATTCATGGTCTTCACACCCTCGGTTGGTTATGAGGATCGGAGTGATCGCTTTTGATAGAAAGAGCGACACCACCAGCAATCAGTAGTACCCCCATGCCAGTCCATAGGAGATAGGGAGAGAGGGAAATAAGAGTGTTCACACCGTCTCCTTTTTATTTGGCTGCTTCGCTTCGGACGGCGGAGAATCTTTCATCGACCGATCAGGCGCATAGAGGTCACGGACCTCCTCGTCGGTCACATCGCCGGG
>JAKFCC010000174.1:0-1570 GCA_036676795.1 Gemmatimonadota bacterium | reverse complement strand
GGTGCCGCCGAAGTTGCGGGCAACACGGGTGATCATTTCCTGGATCAGCACGGTCTTGCCGACACCGGCACCACCGAACAGACCGATCTTGCCACCCTTGATGTACGGGGTGAGAAGGTCGATGACCTTGATGCCGGTTTCCATCATCTCGGTGGAACCCTCGAGCGTCGCGAAGGCGGGAGCCTTGCGGTGGATGGGCCAGCGCTCGGTGATCTCGAGTTCCGACTCAGCCACGTCAAGCGGCTGTCCGAGGACGTTGAAGATGTGTCCCTTTACGACGTCGCCAACAGGCACGGAGATGGGGGCGCCCGAGTCCACTACGGCGGTGCCGCGGACGAGTCCGTCGGTTGCCTGCAGGGAGATGGCGCGAATGACGTTGTCGCCGAGGTGCAGCGCAACCTCGAAGGTGATCGTCTTGGTCTCACCGTTGAGAGTAATCTCGGTGGTGAGTGCGTTGTAAATCGAGGGGATTGCGTCAGCCGGGAATTCGACGTCGACAACCGGGCCAATAACACGTGCGATACGGCCGGTGGCACCGGACGTTGCGGCTACGTGTTCGGTAGCGGTGGCAGTCATCTCTCTCACTTCACTCAGTAGATGGCGTGGGGGTTAAGTTTATCTGTGGTGCAGGTCTGGCTGGATCCGAGATCCGGCAGGCTAGGACGCGAGAGCGTCGGCGCCGGCCACGATTTCGGAGAGCTCCTGCGTAATTTCCGCCTGGCGGGCGGTGTTGCGCAGACGCGTGTACTTCTTGATGAGGTCCGTGGCGTTGTCGCCGGCGGACTTCATGGCCCGCTGGCGGGCAGCGAGCTCCGAAGCCGCGGCCTGCAACATGGCTGCGAAAATCCGGGATTCGATGTACCGCGGCAGCAGAGCATCGAGAACCTGCTCTGACTCCGGTTCGAACTCGTACAAGGGCAGCAGGTCCGATTCGGAGGCAGGCTGCTCGTCTACAACTTCGAGCGGAAGAAGACGGATGACCGTCGGCTCCTGGGTCACCATGGACTTGAAGCGGGTGTAAACGACATGGATTTCGTCCACGCCGCCCTCTTCGTAGGCGGTCGCGAAGTCTTCGAGCAATGCCGTTCCAACCTCACGGGCAACGTCAAACACCGGAGCATCCGTGTTGCCCGTCCAGGCGCGCTCGAAAGGACGGTTCCGGAAGTCGAAGTACGCCTGCGCCTTGCGGCCCATCACGTAGACCTTAACTTCCTTGCCCTCCTCGTGCAGCAGTTCAATCAGGCCTTCCGCCTGCTTGAGCACTGTTGCCGAGTAGGATCCTGCGAGGCCGCGGTCGGAGGTGATGACCAGCACGGCTGCCCGGCGGATCTGCTCCGGTTCGGTGACCAGGGGGTGGTCAATTTCGCTCTGGCTTGCGACAGCAGAAACGGCACGCGTGATCGCGTTTGCGTAAGGCAGTGAAGCCGCTACGCGTGCGCGGGCCTTGCCGATGCGCGAGGTAGCGATCAGTTCCATCGCCTTGAAGATCTTGCGCATCGACGTCGTCGAGCTGATCTTCTGGCGGTAGACCCGGATCTGGGCTCCCATACTTATCCTTTCCTAAGATCCC
>JAKFCC010000173.1:0-27082 GCA_036676795.1 Gemmatimonadota bacterium | reverse complement strand
CAGAGCAGCGCATCCTGCGGACTGACCATCATAGCGGGCAAGCCAGAGACCGCCCTGGGGCGCCGTGTAGGGTGCCGGGAGCGCCGCTATCAGTGCCGCCACCGATTCGGCGCTGTGCGCCTCGGAGTGCGCCTCGACGTGCGCGCGGATCAGCGCGCGCACATCCGCGAGATCCTTCTCGCCCGCGACATCGGTTATGAGGATCATCGGCCTCGAGTCTAACTCGTAGTTCTGAGGGGAGTCCACCGGTCGCCGGGTTTCTTCACAAAGTTGGCCCAGACATATCCCCACGGAATTACGATTGGGCAGATGATCACACCGAGCAGGCATTCGAACGCCGTCTGCCGCATTTCCGGACTCATTGCATTTCCCAGCCACGCGGGCAGTGCAATCGCAAGGATCCATATCGTCTTCCAGGTAAACTCGAAGATGAGCAGCGGGAGCATCTGCACCGGATACCGAATTCCGAGCAGACAGAGGAGTGTCAGTGCTGCGAGGAAACTGTTTGCGACACTGTGCATCACACTCCACTCGCCGTGGCTGAACATCAGCGGCCAGATGATCGAGCCCATCCCAACGGAGATGAGGAAATAGAGTCCCCGCATCATGTAAAGCCGGAGCGTCGAGAGTTCATTCATCGCACTGTTCTCCATCCGTGAACTGGAGGAGATCGCCCGGCTGGCAGTCAAGCGCCTTGCAGATCGCATCCAAAGTTGAAAAGCGGATCGCGCGTGCCTTGCCGGTCTTGAGAATGGAAAGGTTCGCGAGGGTGATGTCGACTTGCTCCGACAGATCCGTCAGCGTCATGCGACGGGCGTGCAGCATGTCGTCGAGCTTTACCGTGATCGACATCCGCTACACCGTTCCCTGAAGGTCTTCACGCATCCGGGCTCCCTGCTGGAAAACGCGGGCGAGAACGAAAAGCAGAAGGACGACCAGCAGGCGCGTGAACGAGAAGCTCCAGTTGATGTCGAGATGTTCATCCTGTGCTTTCAGTACGGCCACGATCCCGCCCACTACAAAGTGAAGCAGCTCCATCACCAACACGGCCCAGGCCATGGTTTCCAGTCTCGCCGCATTGTCGGAGACGAAGGGATCGCCGATGCCTACCGTTTCGACGATCGCCAGGAGGCGTGTCAGAACCACGTGGGAAAGTGGCACCGAGAGAAGTCCTAGGATCATGAGGCTTTGCATCCCCATGAAGAGAGTGAACCTGTTGCCCGAAGGCCGGACGTTGAGTGCCTCGATCACCAGGCCCTTGTCGACGATGCTCGTTACGAAAAGGAGCAGAATGAGAACGCCAACGAACAGGTTGAGCTTGATAAGAACGCGCAGGATTCTGCGCGACCATTTGAGCGTGTCGGGAGTTGATTCAGTCATGGGGCCTTCGTTGCCGTCTAAAGTTGCGAGCGTCCTGCGTCTCGACTATCAATAACAGGCATATCGATAAACGTCAAGACATTTATTGATAAACGGCAACTTAGGGCATTAAAGCCCGCCTTTGGGGGTGCGCCCTACCTGCCTGCCGGCGCAGAGGTCTTAGGCAACCTGTCTTGCGGCCAGGTTGATGTCCGCGTTCCCGAGAACGGTCCGGGGGAATCCGTTGCGCGCAACATTCAGCATCGCCCGTCCGACTTTTTCAGTGCTCGTAATGCTGTTGGGGGCGACGAGCTTGATCAGGAGCATGAGCGGACGAATTAGCGGATAGACAATGTTGTAGATCCGCGTGCGAGAGCGGATTCCATGCAGGGGCTCGATGAGGCCTGGCCTGAACAGGTAGACGTCCTTGAAAGACATTGCCAGGAGCGCGAGCTCGGTTCTGCGTTTTACCCGTGCCCACATTGCCTTCCCCTCTGCACCGGTTGCCGATACAAAAACAAAAGTCATGTTCGGCTGGACCATGGCCCGGGCGGCTGCGATAGTGAAGTCGTGGGTGATTCGTGTGTACTCCGCTTCGCTCGTTCCCGCAGAGGTTACACCCAGACACCAGAAGCAGGCATCGGCATCGAGTTGGAGTGCGGAGAAATCGGTAAAGTCCTGGTGGATTATCTCGCGGAGCTTCGGGTGCTTCTGACCAGATGAGGAACGAAGCACGGTTGTGACCTGAGTGACGTCAGGATCGCTCAGACATTCGCGCAGAACACCCTGTCCGACCATTCCCGTTGCTCCGAAGATGATCACTCTCAATTGCCGGGTCACCTGTGAACTCTCAAACCTTTAATGACCCACGGAAGCCCCTTCCCGCGTAGTACGACTCAGCCCCGTTGTGGTAGAGAAAGACCTGTCCGTAGCGCCGGTCGCAAAAGACTGCACCTCCACGTGAACGGATTTCAGCGGGTGTGCTGACCCAGCTCGAGGTTTTCGTATCGAATTCCCCCAGCTGTTGGAGCGCGCGGTATTCATCTTCGGTGAGCAGCTGGATACCCATCCTGTCGGCCATCTCGACAGCACTGGTCTTCGGCTTGTGCTCCTTGCGCGAGTCCAGGGCCTTCCGGTCGTAGCAGCAGCTGCGCCGGCCTTTGGGACTCTCTGGCGCGCAATCGCAAAAAATGAATTGACCGCTTTTCCTGTCCTGGCCGATCACATCGGGCTCGCCACCGGTCGCCTCCATTTCGAGAAGTGACATCAGTGCGTCGGGACGGGTCTCGAGCCTTGCCTGGACTTTGGCCCATGCAATTCCTTCGTGGCGATGCATGTTCTTCTCGAATCGGTCCTGCAGTGTCTTCAAAAGCTTTGCGCGTTCGGTCGGTTTCATGATTTCCTAATCTGAGGCGGAAGCGCGAAGGCGCAATGCAGTTCAGTCATCTATTGGTTCCTTGCCGGCAATGCCGTCTTTCATCGCCTGGATCTCTTCGGGTGAATGCGGCTCCCAGCCCAAATGTTCGCGCATGACGCGCAGCGGAGCGCCGGAGCGATAGGACCTGGTTGGGTTACCGGGAAACCTCTGGTTCGTGAGGTTGGGATCATCGACGAAAGGGCCGGTTGGCTCTACCACATAAATTCGGCTTCGTCCTTCACCTTTTGCGAGCTCGGCTCCCCATGTAGCGGCGTTTAAAGTTTCGCTGAAGTAAACCCAGGGAGATCGCCGAGTCGTATAGTTGGACGAGTAGCCCGGGTGTATCAGGTCATCGGGGTTCAGCTCGGCGCGGGTTCCGTGATAGAAGGCGCCGGAGTCTCCAGATTCGCTTTCGGCGAGTGCTGCAAGTTTCCTCAACGCCATGCGCCACCCGGTTTCATTATCGGCGAGCGAGATTCCCGGCGGGACTCCCTCATGAATTCCGGTCACGTCAGTGCCGCCGTTGGGAGCGTCCGAGAGGATGATCGAAGAAGTCATTTGTCCGCGCAGGGCTGGGTCATCAGTCTCGAAGGAATGGACTTCAATGACTCGCTCGTCTTGTACCAGCTGGATGAATCTGCCCGAATATGTATCGGTGTGCGCCGCCGATTTGCCTCCCGCCTGATTATCGTCGTAGGTCAACGACACGCGGATCTCGCCACCTTCAGCGGCCTGGAATGTATGGACGCTGGCAGTCATTCCATCGGGGACCTTCCATCGGGCCAGAGCCGATGGGTCGAGGAGCAGCCGGTATACCACGGCACGCGGCGCGCGAACATGCTGATGTACCCTGGTAGTGCGAATTGAACTCACCTGGCCCTCGTCTGTTGTCACTCTTCTCGAGCGGGATCGTTAACCGGAAGCACATCGCGAGCCCAGGGCGCATGCTTCCAGTCTGGGACGGGGGTCGGGACATCCAGATGCGGAACAAAGCGAGATCGCTCCACCAGCTGGTATTTGTGGATGTAGCGCGGGCAGTTGGGGTAGATGCGTGCTGCCTCCACCCGAACGATGAACTGAGCGCCGGGGTACCGCTCGACCAGGGGATCCTCAAGCGAAATTCGCGCAGTTCCATCCACGCGGATCCGGCGCTGCAACTGGAAATCGATGAACAGCATTCCAACCCGCTGCGTATCGGTGACGTTTCCCATCGACAGGTACATGCCGTTGCCGTCATAGTTCGGGAAGGCCAGCGTGCGGTCATCGACTATTGTCACGAAACCTGGATCACCACCCTTGTACGAGCAGGTAGGCTGTCCGGCGGAGTCGACTGTCGCGAGAAAGAACATGTCGAGCCGCTGGATGAACTCGCGATCTTCGGCGGTGAAGCGGTCGTGTACTTTTACATCGGCCAGGCGATCCGCCAGACGGCGAGTGTCGAAAGTATCCTGAAGCACCCTGCTTGCGGCTGAGTAGTCGAGGGGCACTGCACCTCCAGGTATAAGCAGTAATGCGGCTCCGGTTACAGCGCGCGCTCCATAAGTATGTCTGTTTGAGCGTCCGAGCCCAACTGGAATACATGGTGGCCAACCGCGCGAAAATTCCACTTGCGGTAGAACGCCTGCGCACGTGCGTTATGCTCCCACACGCCAAGCCACAGAGTCTTGTATCCCGCCGCGAGCGCGTGGTCAATGGACGCTCGCATCAGTGCATCCCCCAGTCCGCGTCCGAGCCAGGCACGGGACAAATACAGTCTCACAAGTTCAACTGGCTTCGCCCCCTGGATGACCGGCTCCGGCGTGCCTGCGTAAATTTGCGCGTAACCGACTGGAGTGTCGTCGATCTCCGCTATGAGGAAAGTGGAAGCGGGGTCGTTCAACTCCGAAAGCTGCCTGACAGGGTTGAAAGCCTTGGAAATGTAGGCCGCAAGATCCTGCGGACTGTTGTCAGCCGCAAAGGTTTCGGTAAAAGTTCTGGCGCCCAACTCGGCTAGCAGGGAGGCGTCCTGGGGATTGCCGCGGCGAATGGATGGGACGGGATTTCCCTGCGCGTCATTTGCCTTCACGGGCGGAACGTACGTCAGCCCTGATTCCGCAGCAAGGAGACTACGAAATGGCCTGAGTCGCCAATTCGGGACGTCGTTCTTCCGTTACTGAACCTGCGTTCCGAAAACCCGGCCGACACCAGCCGATGCTGCCATTGCGATCGCGCCCCAGAACGCAACGCGAATAGCACCGCGGAGCATCGGTGCTCCACCAACCCGTGCTGCGATTGCACCGAGCACCGTCAGCAGCAATAGAGCGCTCGCAGTCACACTGAGGGACAGCTGCGCCTCCGGAGCGACGACCGCAACGATTACCGGGAGTGCAGCACCGATAGCGAATGCCACGGCAGACGCGAGTGCGGCCTGAAGTGGCCGGGCGGCTGTAATTTCGGAAAGCCCGAGCTCGTCACGCGCATGCGCGCCAAGCGCGTCGCGCGCAGTGAGCTGGTCGGCGACCTGCTCGGCAAGTTCACGTGACAGTCCTCGTGATTCGTAAATGCCGATCAATTCGGATCTCTCTGCATCCGGCATGGTTGCCAGCTCGTTACGCTCGCGCGCAAGGTCGGCAGTTTCGGTATCGGCCTGTGAGCTGACAGAGACATACTCCCCCGCTGCCATGGACATGGATCCGGCGACAAGTCCAGCCACTCCGGCGACGATGATGGCTGAATGGCTGGTCCCGGACGCTGCAACGCCAACCACAAGACTCGCTGTCGAAATCAGACCGTCGTTGGCGCCAAGCACTGAGGCTCGAAGCCATCCAATGTGAGAGGTGCGATGCCGTTCGTGATGCACTTTGCCTCCATCATGTGCAGGGGGACTTCGGCTGGAGCAGCGGGGCTGAGGTCCGTTGTGGGCATACTATATAGTTGCGACCGCCGCCTGCTACAGAGATTTCTCGCGCGCTGTGTAGGGATTTCCCCTTACAGCCGGCGATTTATCCGCACAAAAATTCAGACATTTCCGCATAGGAAGTGATTTCTCATCTGGACATGATGTATCACGATGAGAGAGTCAATTTTGATTTTTCCGCAAACAGCGGAATACGCTGTGAGAGCGGTCGCCTTCATTGCGGCGACTTACGGTGGGGCGCCTGTTCGAGTCAAGGACGTGGCGCGCGCGACGGACATTCCCGCCAACTACCTCTCCAAGACACTCAATCATCTTGCGCGCGTCGGCCTCCTGCACTCGACGCGTGGGCCACTGGGAGGCTTCACACTGGCGATTCCTCCCCATGACATCTCACTCGGCGCAATCGCCGGGATTTTTTCCGGGGATGGTCACCAACAGTGCCTTCTCGGCGGTGGCCTGTGTGGTGAGCGCCCTCAATGCGCCGTACACAAGCACTGGCTGCCCGTGGCAACGCAGGTAAGAGAGTTTCTGGAAAACACAACGATCGCACAGCTGGTAACCGTTGACCCCCTCAAACACGAGGCACACTCCACATGATACGTTTCAGAACGAAGTTGACACTCACTCTTGCGGCGATTGGCGTCGCTGCTCTGAGTACGACAAGCTGCAAGATGAACAAGGCGGATTCGCTGACAGTTGGCGATGCCGCATCCAAGGTATACGTCGCGCCCGGCAAGTACGACGAGTATTACGCCTTCCTCTCCGGCGGCTTCAGCGGGCAGATGGCTGTGTATGGATTGCCTTCCGGCCGTCTTCTCAAGGTGATGTCGGTGTTTTCGCAGAACCCCGAAACCGGGTACGGCTACAACGAGGAAACCAAGGCGATGCTGCAAACGACGCATGGCCTCGTCCCCTGGGATGACACGCACCATCCGGAACTGTCACAGACGGATGGCGTGCCTGACGGCAGGTGGCTGTTCATAAATGGAAACAACACCCCGCGCATTGCCAGGATCGATCTCGCCAACTTCGAGACTACGGAAATTCTCGAGATCCCGAATGCGGCCGGTGGCCACGCATCGCCCTTCATCACTCCGAATTCGAAGTATGTGGTGAGCGCTACGCGTTTCAGTGTCCCGGTTCCCAATACCGACGTGCCGATCAACAGCTACAAGGCAAACTTCCGTGGTACGCTCTCCTTCATAAGAGCTGACCAGCCGGGCAAGATGGACATCGCGTTCCAGATCCTGATGCCAGGCTACAACTACGATCTTGGCCATGCGGGAAAGGGGCCGTCAGACGGATGGTTCTTCTTCACGACGTACAACACCGAGCAGGCGTACACCAAGCTCGAGCTGAACGCGTCGCAGAACGACAAGGACTACATAGCGGCGGTGAACTACAATGCTGCCGAGAAGTGTGTCGCGGATGGAAAGGCCAAGAGCGCACCGGCCAAGTACATGCACAATACGATGAATGAAGCGTCGCGGGTGGCTTCGTCTGAAACGAAACAGAGCGTTCAGATGCTCGATCCGCGGGACTGCCCGGGAATCGTATACCTGCTTCCGACCCCGAAGTCCCCGCACGGCGTGGACGTTGATCCCACGGGCGAGTATATCGTGGGCGGCGGAAAGCTCGCTACAGTGATCCCTGTCCACTCGTACACGAAGCTTGCGCGCGCGATCGCCGACAAGCAGTTCGACGGCGAGATGCAGGGAATTCCAATTCTCAAGTACAACGCGACGCTTGCCGGTGAAGTAAAGAACCCCGGACTCGGACCGCTGCACACCGAATTCGACGGCAAAGGGTTCGCGTACACGTCCATGTTCATTTCGTCGGAAGTCGTGAAATGGAAGCTGGGGACATGGGAAATCGTCGATCGGATTCCTACCTACTACTCGATCGGCCACCTGATGATTCCCGGCGGCGATTCGCGCAAGCCATGGGGCAAGTACCTGCTGGCGATGAACAAGATCACCAAGGATCGCTACCTGCCGACCGGGCCGGAGCTGTCGCAGTCGGCGCAGCTGATCGACATCAGCGGCCCGAAGATGAAGCTCCTGCTGGATTTCCCGACTATCGGCGAGCCGCACTACGCACAGGCAATTCCCGCCGAGCTGATAAAGGCGAACTCCAAGAAACTCTACAGCCTTTCAGGCAACACACACCCCGAGGTTTCCAAGAGCGAAGCCGCAACCGGCATACGCCGCGCGGGAAAGGCAGTACACATCAAGATGGTTGCGATCAGAAGTCACTTCTCGCCTGACAACATCGAGGGAGTGCAGGCAGGCGACACCGTGTATTTCCATGTCACCAATATCGAGCAGGACTGGGATATCATGCATGGGTTCGCACTCTTTGGCGCACCGACGTCGGAGCTGATTCTGGGACCCGGCGAAACGCGCACGATGAAGTGGGTGGCCTCGGCACCCGGTGTGTATCCGTTCTACTGCACCGATTTCTGTTCAGCCCTACACCAGGAAATGCAGGGGTACCTGCGGGTGTCAGCACCGGGTTCGAACGTTCCGCTCTCTGCGAACACGAGTCCTCGCGCCGCCACCCAGGCAGCACGTGTGTCCAAAGCGCCTGTACTGGCGAACCATGGCGGGATGCGTGGGCCGGCAGCGCAGGCTCCAGGAGGGAGGTAGCCAGGCGTGCAGGTGCGGCGGTCACCTGACCGCCGCACTTCACCGGCTTCGCATATGAAAAAACTTCCGCGAGTGCTGCTGGTGTTTTCATCGCTGCTTCTGATTGCGATGTTCTTTCTTCCGCTCTGGCACATCAGGCTGGAGGCGCCGCAGTACCCTGAAGGCATTTCGTTTTACATCATGCTGCGTTCGATAGTGGGCGGCGGTGAATTCGATCTGGCCAATGTCAACATGTTGAACCATTACATCGGGATGAAGCCGATCGTTGCTGCGTCGATTCCCGAGCTGAAGTGGATGCCCTGGATTGTCGGGGTCCTGATAATCACCGGATTGCTCGCGGCGTGGAGCGGTAAGTACAAGGCGCTCGTCGCCTGGGTTGGCGTCTTCACGGTAACGGCGATTGCAGGGCTCGCCGACTTCTATAGATGGGGCTATGACTACGGTCACAACCTCGCCCCGGACGCGATCATCAAGATTCCCGGAATGACCTATCAGCCGCCGCTCATAGGTACAAAGCAGTTACTGAATTTTACGGCGCACTCGTGGCCTGCCACGGGTGGTATCGCAGCCGGTATTGCACTGGCGGTCGGCGTCCTGGCAGTGATACTCGCGACCCGGGGGCGGCGGTCACTAGGTGCCATGGCCCTCTTCGGGCTGCTCGCAAGTGGGTGTGCACAGACGAGTGCGATGCCCGAGCTGGCCTTCGACGGCCGCGAAGCATGTGCGTACTGTGCGATGTCGATCACAGATCCGCGTACAGGCGGGGTCGTGGTGACATCGAAAGGGAAGAAGTATGCGTTCGACTCCGTTGACTGCCTTGCCTCTTTTGCAGCTACGATCGATCTGGCATCCGCCCGTGTATGGGTACTCGATTTCGAGCATCCCGGAAAATTGCTGCCGGTTGCCGATGCCCTCTTTGTGCCTGCACCCGCCGGCCTGTCCATCGGAATGGGTGGCGGGCGGATTGCCATTTCCTCAAAGAATGCCGGCGCACGTCCGGATGCGCAGCGCTGGGATCAGCTGCTAGCCGCGGCTGTTGCGGCGCGTTCTGCGGTGACCGGTTCCTGACGATGATGCGCATGCGCTGGAACCTCCTCTCACTGATGTGCCTCGGGGCAGTAGTCTCGCCCTGCTCGGCACAGTCGTCTGAACCCGATACGGTACGCGTGTCGCCGCGCGGCAGCGTTACATCGGTCACCAGTGCGCTGCGGAATGTGCGCAGGGGCGGAACCATAGTGGTGATGCCAGGCGTGTACAGAGAGCCAATGATTGCTGTCGTGCACCCGGTGAAAATTGTTGGAACGCCCGGTGCAATTCTTGACGGAGGAGGTTCCCACCAGATCATGAGTGTGGCGGCCGACAGTGTGAGCATTAGTGGGCTCACGTTTCGGAATGTGGGATCGAGCTACACGGAGGACCGTGCCGCCATCAAGGTGAGCGGTGCGCAACAGTGCGAGATCAGAAACAACACCATCGAGAATGGATTCTTCGGGATCTACCTCGCCAAGGTGTCAGGCTGTGCGATCGTGGGAAACCGGCTAAGCGCCAACAATGCCGCCGAGACCTCGTCCGGGAATGGAATCCACCTTTGGAGCACCCGCGAGATCGTGATCTCCGATAACGTGATCACCGGATTCCGTGACGGGATCTATTTCGAGTTCGTGCATGCCAGCTCCATCACCCGGAACAAGAGCACGAACAACCTGCGCTACGGACTGCATTTCATGTACTCCGACAGCTGCAGGTACACCGGGAATGAATTCCGGCACAACCTGGCCGGCGTTGCGGTCATGTACACGAAGACGGTAGTCATGGAATCGAATACATTCGCGGATAATTGGGGCAGCGCTTCCTACGGTCTGCTCCTCAAGGAAATTTCCGATGCCCGGCTGCACGGCAATACCTTCTCGGCCAACACTGTGGGAATGGTCGCAGACGGCGCTGTGCGCATAGACGCGCGCGACAACGATTTCCGCAACAATGGATGGGCGATAAGACTGCTCGCCAGCACCTATGACGGGCACTTCACGAACAACAATTTCACCGGCAACACGTTCGACGTCGCCGCGGACAGCGAGGACAACAGCAACGAGTTCGCCGGTAACTATTTCGACTCGTACAAGGGGTTTGACCGAAACAGGGACAGTACCGGTGACCTGCCGCACTACCCGGTAAGGCTCGTCTCGCTCATCTCCGCCCGCTATCCGATGTCGATGATTCTCATGCGCAGCTTTGTCCTGGAACTGCTGGACATGGCTGAAAACATGCTGCCGTCACTCATACCGACGGCCGTAGTGGACAGGAAGCCTGCAATGCGTCCGGTGAAACGGTCATGATCGAAATTCGCGGCCTCACGAAAGCATTCGGAAAGGTGCCTGTGCTCTCGGGTATAGACGTCACCTTTGCTGCCGGCCGGGTCACGGCAGTGCTCGGCCCCAATGCGGCGGGGAAAACGACCCTGCTGAAAACAATCCTGGGACTGACGCACGCAGACTCGGGTGAGATGCTGATCGACGGTATTGCGATTGGCGACGATCCGTCCTACCGGTCCAGGATCGGCTACATGCCGCAGCTTGCGAGTTTTCCTTCGCACCTGACGGGAAGGGAGCTCCTCGACATGCTCACGGCATTGCGGTCAAACGCAGGAAGCCTGGACCGGCGCCTGGTTGAGGCATTCGACATCTCCGATCATCTCAGCAAGCAGATCGGGACCTTGTCGGGTGGTACGCGCCAGAAGGTCAATGCGGTGATCGCTTTCCTGTTTCAGCCGGGCATTCTGATACTGGATGAACCCACTGCGGGCCTGGATCCGGTCGCGACTGGAATCCTGAAGGACCATATCGCCGAAGCACGCGCTGATGGCAAGACGATACTGGTAACCTCTCACATCATCAGCGAAGTCGAGGAGCTTGCGGACGATGTTGTGTTCATTCTGGACGGCCGGGTGCGGTTCAGCGGAACAGTGTCCAGTCTCAAGGCCGGTACGAGGCAGCACACGCTCGAGCGTGCGATCGCGAAGCTCATGATGGATGTGGCAGCATGAGCGGAGCTACGAGGAGAATCTTCCAGTATCAGCTGCGGGATGTGGGGCGGAGCCGCTGGGTTCTCGCCTATGCTGGTTTCTTCCTGCTCAGTTCCGAGGGACTGCTGCGGTTTTCAGGAGTGGACAGCAAGGCACTGCTTGGGTTGACGAACATCGTTTTGCTCATCGTCCCGTTCGTGACGATGGTGTTTACCACGATGTACGTGTACAGCAGCAGGGAATTCATCGAGGTGATGCTGGCGCAGCCTGTGCGGCGACGGCAGCTGTACACAGGCATCCTGGCAGGTATGTGTGTGCCGCTGCTTCTTGCGGTGGTTGTTGGCCTGGGGGTTCCACTCGCGATCCATTGGACGGGAGATGCCGCTTTCCGCACCCGTGCAATAACTCTGGTCGTGTGTGCCGCGTTTCTCACCGTGATCACCACGGTCGCGGCGGTCTGGATTGCATTTTCCGTAAGCGACCGGCTGCGCGGCCTGGCGATCGGCATTGGATCGTGGCTGCTGCTGTCAGTCGTGTACGACGGCGTTGTGCTGGCGGTGATTACCGGTTTGTCGGACTACCCGCTGGACAAGGCTATCCTGACACTCTCCTTCCTGAATCCACTCGACCTGGTCAGGCTGTTGATGCTGCTTCAGTTCGACGTTGCGGCTCTCATGAGTTACACAGGCGTTCTGCTGGTGGAACTGTTGTCAGGCATTACCGGAGTGCTGTGCATTGCCGCCGCGCTTCTCTTCTGGACCATCGTGCCCGGATGGATGGGTTTCAGGGCATTTCGTAAAAGGGATTTCTAACAATGTTTTCATTCAAGGGGAATAAAGTGAAGAACAGGATCATGTTTGCGCTGACAGTTGCGGCACTGGGAGTTGCTGCGTGCAGCGGAGAGAAAAAGGAAAGCTCCGAGGCGGAGGAAGCAGCGTCGAGTGCGCCGGCTGCCACCGCGACTCCTGGAGTCGAGACGCCCGACGAAGGCCGCAAGGTTATTGTCATCAAAATGACCACGGAGGCGGACGGAACCAACCGGTTCGATCCCGCAAACTTCGAGGCACATCAGGGGGATGTCCTTCGCTTCACTCTTGGTATGGGCGTTCACAATGTGAACTTCCTTCCCGATTCCAACAGCGTGAAGACCGGGTTGCCTCCGGCGAGCCCGATGCTGCAGCTCCCCGGGCAGACATACGACATCAAGGTCACGATGCCGGAGGGCCGGTACTACTTCCAGTGTGACCCGCATGCGCTGCTGGGAATGATCGGACACGTGAAGGTCGAAGACTGAGGAAGCAGGCGAAAATAGCCGCTACGGAGGTCGATTCAGCGGTTTAACGCGGGCCTCGTAAGACTGAGTCCCTGCTGCAAGGGTCAGCCGACTTGCAGCAGGGAATTCCCTGACAAAATCTCCAGTTATCGCTGACTGTTCGGCGAGATGCGCGGGTGAGAATTGCCTTTGTACGGCGATTCCTCAAGCAGAGGCTTCCTTGCCAATGACCGCTGTTGCGCAGGCCACAGGTAATGCTCCAAGGCAGTCTCCAGACATCCTTAGCCGTCCGGAACACACCATCGAGATCGTTTCCGATTCGGGCGAAGGCGCACAGAAGTGCGGACAGATATTCGGGGCGGTATCCGCCAAGATGGGAAATGGTGTCTGGACCGTTGAAATCATTCCAGCCGAGATCCAGCCCCCTCCTCGAACGGCGGAGGGTGCGAGCGGCAATCGCATCCGGATCGGGACCGGGCCAGTCACCAACTGGGGTGACGAAACAGATCTTGTAATTGCCTTCAATGAGCAGGTATTGCTCGGTCGCCATCGTCTGGGCGCGCTCGCAAAGAACGCCGTTGTCCTGCTGGAAAATTCCTGGGCGACGAACACGAACCCGGATATCCGGGCCGCATGGGAAAAGGCGCTTGGGGAGCTTTCCGCACAATCGTACAGAATCATCGAAGTGCCGATGGAGCAGCAGTGCCTTACCATCGACGACAATCCGAGGAAGGGAAAGAACATGTTTGCGCTCGGATTGCTCGCACACCTGTACGACAGGAGCGTTGAGCGCATAGAGGAGCAGATCGCACACGCGTTCCGCAAGAAGTCAGAGGAGGTATATGCGCGCAACGTCGCGCTCTTCCATCTGGGAATGGACTGGGCGGCGGAGAACCTGGATTTCCGGATCGAAGTTCCCACAAACCCGCCGTCCGAAGCGCTGGTAGTCATGAACGGCAACGAGGCGCTCGGAATGGGTGCGCTGGCCTCGGGTATGGAACTGTGTGCGATGTACCCGATCACTCCAGCGACATCGGTATCGCATTACCTGGCGGAGGTATTCACGAAGTTCGGTGGAATTCTGCATCAGGCCGAGGATGAGATCGCCGCAGCCGGTGTAGCCATCGGAGCATCATACGCCGGCAAGGTAGCGTTCACGATCACATCCGGTCCCGGACTCGCTCTCAAGACTGAGTTCATCGGCCTGGCTGTAATGACCGAAACACCGCTTGTGGTCATCGACGTACAGCGCGGCGGACCAAGCACGGGACTGCCAACCAAGGTTGAGCAGTCGGATCTGCTTGCGGCCCTGTACGCAGAACCTGGCGACGCCCCTCGAGTGGTTATTGCGCCTGCTACTATAGAAGAGTGTTTTCACTCGGTGATCACGGCCCGCCAGATCGCCGAGACATTCCGGGCAGTCGTGATAATTCTGTCGGACGCCAACCTCTCAACTGGCGTCCAGCCATTTCCGCGACCAAAGCTCAGCTCAGACTGGCTAGCTCCCGACCTGGACCTCGCCCCGGTCAAGCCGGGCCAGCGTGCCTACGAGTGGGATCCGAATCTCGGGACATCAACGCGCATCATTCCCGGACAGCCCGGCGGGATGCACACCGTGACCGGTCTCTCGCACGACGAGGGGAGCAAGGTGGCGTATGGGGCCGGCATTCACCAGCACTCGACTGCGATGCGGAGCCGCAAGCTTTCGGTTCTCCAGCAGACACTGCTGCCGCCGCCGATCCACGGCGACCAGGAAGGTGATCTTCTGGTTGTCGGATGGGGCAGCACAAAAGGGGCGATCGAAGAGGCCGTGGATCGCGCCCGTGCCGGAGGCATCGATGCATCCTCGGTTCACCTGACATTCCTGTCGCCGCTGCAGCCCGGACTCAAGGAGATATTCTCGCGGTTTGCGCGGGTGATGACTGTCGAAATCAACTACAGCGACCGCCCAGGCGATCCGTTTATCACTGAAGAAAATCGCAGGCGCGGACAGCTCGCAATGCTGCTCCGGGCACAAACACTGTGTGACGTGGACTGCTGGACGCGGGTGCCGGGTGAACCGCTGCGACCGGGACTCATTCACAAGGCAATACTCGACGCCGCGGCAAAGGGAGATCCGTCATGAGCGGCCATTGCTCCTTCCTGCCGATACTCGACGATGATGACCGCGAGTTCGAGCTCCACGATTACGAAGGCGCGATGGCCCGCTGGTGTCCCGGATGCGGTGATCACTCCGTTCTCACGGCGGTGGAAAAGCTGCTTGTCGCTGAGCAGCTCAAGCCGGAAGAAACCGTATTCGTATCGGGAATCGGCTGCTCGAGCCGCTTTCCTCATTACCTGAAGACTTACGGCTTCCACGGACTGCACGGCCGCGCGCTTCCCGTTGCGACCGGCGTAAAGCTTCACCGGCCGGAGCTGTCTGTATTTGTCGTGATGGGTGACGGAGACTGCTGTTCAATTGGTGCGGCGCACTGGATTCACGCCATACGGTACAACATGAAAATGGTTGTGCTGCTTCTCGACAACAGCATTTACGGGCTCACCAAAAAGCAGACATCTCCCACGACACCGCAGGGTTTCAAGACCAACACGCAGCCTTTCGGAAGCTTTCTTCCGCCGCTGAATCCGCTCACGACAACTTTGGGAACGACCAACGTTTCATTCGTTGCGCAAACTGCCGAGTGGGTGCCGGCGCATCTTTACGCCACGTTGCGGGTCGCATACCGGCATCCGGGGTTCGCGTTCGTCCGGATACTTCAGCGCTGTCCGATGTACACGCAGGGCATGTATGACGCGGCAGTGCGAAATCCGGATTTGACGGAACTGCTCGTCCATGACGACGGCATTGTCGCTCCCGAACTCGAAAAGGTGTACAAGAACCGGGCGACGCACGACCCTTCTGACCTGGATGCAGCGCGTCGTTTTGCGGAGGACACGGGGGTAATCCGGCTTGGCCTATACTATAGAAATGAAAGCCGAGCGCGATATGACCTGATTCGCAAGCCGCCGCGGGTGACAAATGCGGACCGGCTCGCCCTGCTGAATGCGGAGCTCGATCATTATGCCGTCTGACGCGCGCGTGGAATCTGCGCTCGCGGCCGTAGCGGGACGAATCTCACTGTTCCGGTCGGCCGTAGCAGGCACCCTCGACCGTGCCCGGCGAACACTCGAGTCCGAAAACGGACAGGCAAGGGCAGGAGTCGAGCTGGGCGAGTTCGCATCTGGCCGGATAGACCCTGCAAAGTTTGCAATGATATCTGCAGGCGCTGCACCTCTCGACCAGGCTGCCAAGGCGGCTCTGGAGTCCGCCACGAAGGTTCTCGAGGAAATCGCACAGGAAGACGATGGTCAGTTCGTGGTGGAAGTCCTCCCGGGCCGCTCGGTTGGTTCTGCAATAAGAAACCAGCTCAAGGTACTCGGTGCTGGCTTTGCTGCGAGTGAGCTAATTGAACATGTGAGGCGGCGTACCTTCGACGCAGCACAGCAAAGGCGGCCGGCAGACGGACTTCCATTCGACAGGTGGTCTGCAACAGAGCGCAAGTTCGCACCGCCGCTAGTTGTAAGTATCGAGGGGAGCGATCTCGATCCATTTGAAATTGCACCGTTCGTCGACGGCTGCGTACACCTTGTTCTGCTGGTCAATGGAGGGTGCGCGCCCGCGGTTCTCTCGCGTCTCATTTCGCCAGGAGTGTTTGTGGCGCAGTGTGAGGACTTACATGCCGTCGGCTCGATAGCCGAATTCGACGGTCCCGCGGTGATAGCGCTGATGGGCGGTGGTGCGCTGTTCGACCACGACCCGCGCCGTGGTGGGTCAGCGTGGCAGCGGCTCCGGGTCGTGCGCATGCCTGATGCATCGGCGCGCCGCGGGCCCGGATCGCGGAGCACCGCTCAGCAGCGGGAGGATATAGGTGTTCTGAGAATGCTCGCCGAGGAACCGCGGTTCCCGGCAAATCCGCCGGACGCGCTCATGGCGGCGATAGGGGCAGGCGGAGCAGATCCTGTCGATCGCCTTACCGAGTGGGTGCTGGGCCGAGCGGCGGAGGGGACGACCGCCTGAATACAATGCCAGATTCGCTGCTGTCGGTGTTGATCCTCGGAGGAGTCGGACTCGCGTTCGCGATAATGATCGCGGTTGCGCATTCGAGACTGCGCGTCTGGGAAGACCCACGTATCGATGTGGTGGCGGGAATGCTGCCGGGCGTCAACTGCGGCGCATGCGGACTGCCAGGCTGCCGTGGATTTGCTGAAAAGGCAGTGGCGGGTGAAATCCAGCCGTCCAAGTGCAACGTACTGACAGACGACGGAATTGGCGCAATAGCCGGCTACCTCGGCGTTGAAGCGGGTGACGCGGACCGGAGAATTGCAAGGCTGCTCTGTGCGGGAGGCTCGAATGTCAGCGTACGCCGTGCGGAATACCGCGGTCTTCAGACATGCGCGGCAGCGTCAACAGTGGCCGGCGGGGGCAAGGGCTGTGCGTGGGGTTGTCTCGGCATGGGAGACTGTGCCGTTGCATGTGAGTTCGACGCTATTCACATGAACGAATTCGGACTTCCGGTTGTTGACGCCGTGAAGTGCACGGCGTGCGGTGACTGTGTGGATGCCTGTCCCAAGAACCTCTTCGAAATCCTTCCACTGAATCAGCGGCTGCTGGTTCAGTGCAGGAGCTTTCTCGGCGGGGACGGAATCCTCACCGAGTGCGCTGTCGGATGCACGGCATGCGGTAAGTGTGTGCTCGATGCGCCGCCCGGAGTCGTGAGTATTGCCTCCGGTGTAGCCGTTGTCGATCCGGCGGCTGCATTCGACTGCGATGATTCTGCGATCCGGCGGTGCCCAACTGGGGCCATAGTCTGGCTTGGGGACACGAAGTCCACCGCGATGTTCGAACAGAGGGAAGTTCTCCTACAGAGAGAGATAGCATGAAGTTCTGGCCGGTGAGAAAGTCCGCCCCGCTTCCGGACGCTCCGCGCTTTCCGGGAATCAGGACTGCGATGGATGGAAGCTCCGCAGTTGTGGCAATGGAAACGGCTGCAAGCGAAGCCGCCGGTGCGTATCCGATTACTCCCTCCACTCAAATGGGTGAAGGGTGGGCTGCGGCCGTGGCCGAAGGAAAACAGAACGTGAATGGCCGCAGGCTGCTTTTCTTCGAGCCCGAAGGCGAACACGCAGCAGCGGCAGTCACTGCCGGAATGAGCATGGTGGGAATGCGGGCAACCAACTTCTCGAGCGGCCAGGGCATCGCATACATGCACGAGTCGCTGTACGCCGCAGTGGGAAAACGCCTGACCTATGTCCTGAACGTCGCATGTCGAGCCATGACAAAGCAGGCACTGAATGTTCATGCTGGCCATGACGACTATCATGCGATCGACGATACGGGCTTCTTCCAGCTGTTCGCAAAAGATGTGCAGCAGAGCGCAGACCTGAACCTGATTGCACACCGAATCGCAGAGCTCACGCTCAACCCGGGAATTTGCGCGCAGGATGGGTTCCTTACGAGTCACGTCATCGAGTCACTGCGTCTGCCGGAGCGGGAACTCATTCGGGAGTTCCTCGGCGACCCTGCGGACATGATCGACTCTCCCACCCCTGCGCAGCGGCACGTGTTCGGCGCAAAGCGCCGCCGCATCCCGGAAATGTTCGACCTGGATTATCCGGCGATGCTGGGTGTGGTGCAGAACCAGGAGAGTTATGCGCAGGGAGTCGCGGCACAGCGGCCCTTTTACTTCGACCATGTTGCCGATCTCGCAGACCAGGCATTCGCAGAGTTTGCGCAGCTCACCGGGCGGAGGTACGGCCGCGCGGAAGGTTACCGGCTGGATGATGCGGAATATGTAATTGTTGGTCAGGGCTCCGTCGTCAGCAATGCGGAAGCCGTCTGTGACTATTTGCGCGATGCGAAGGGAATGCGAGTGGGCGTGATGAACCTCACGATGTTCCGTCCATTCCCGTCCGACCATGTGTCGCGGATGCTGCGCGGGAAGAAGGGTGTCGTCGTGCTCGAGCGCACCGATCAGCCACTTGCTGTTGATGCGCCGCTGCTGAGAGAGCTGCGGGCTGCGATGGCGCAGGCGATGGAGAACAGCCGTGCGCCGAATCTGAGCCAATTGCCATACCCCAGGCTGGAAGCTGTGAGTTCCAGTGAGGTACCGGATTTTTATTCGGGCTGCTTCGGGTTGGGAAGCCGTGATCTTCAGCCCGGTGACATCATCGCGGCGGTGGAAAACATGCTGCCATCGGGACAACATCGCCGCCAGTTCTATCTTGGCATCGACTTCATTCGTCCGGGAACGAACCTGCCGAAGCTTCAGATATGGCAGCAAGACCTGACCGCAGAATATCCTGGCCTCGAGGACCTGTCACTCAGGAGCGCCGCGGAAGTAAACCTGCTTCCCAAGGGCTCTGTGTCGCTTCGCATTCACTCCGTCGGCGGATGGGGCGCCATCACAATGGGGAAGAACGTTTCCTCGACGGTGTTCGAGCTACTGGGACTGAACATCAAGGCAAACCCCAAGTACGGATCGGAAAAGAAGGGACAGCCGACGACCTTCTACGCGACCTTTGCGCCCGATCCGATTCGCCTGAATTGCGAGTTGAGGCATGTGGATGTGGTGCTGTCACCTGATCCAAATGTGTTTCTCCACTCCAATCCTCTGGCAGGGCTCGTCAGGGGAGGCGCATTTGTAATTCAAAGTGACAAGACAACCGAGGAGTTCTGGGCCAGGGTACCTGCCTGGGCAAGACAGGAAATCCGTGAGAGGGAGATCAGGGTTTACCTGCTGGATGGCTTTGCAATCGCGAGCAGTGAGGCGTCCGACTCGGAGCTAAGGTACAGAATGCAGGGTGCTGCGTTCATGGGCGCTTTCTTCGCGGTTTCACCGCTCGGCGGCGGAGCGAGGCTGGACGAGGCGCAACTCTTCGCCGGCATTCACAAACAGCTCGAGAAAAAGTTTGCGCGGCTGGGCGGCAGTGTGGTGGAAGACAACGTGCGCGTCATCTCGCGCGGATACCACGAGATAAAGGAGCTCGACACAGCAGCGCTTCCGGTCGAGGGTGGCATCGAGGCTTCGGTACCGGCGATGCCTTCAGCGCTCGACGTTCCGCAGGCCCGGGATGGCTTCGCAAACCCCGGCCGCTTCTGGGAACAGATCTGCTTCCCAACGAAACTTGGCCAGGACGGCATCGCCGATCCCTTCGCAGCGCTCAGCGCGATTCCGGCCGCGACCGGTGCTGTTCGCGACATGACCGACGTGCGAATGGAGGTGCCGCTCTTCCATCCTGAGAAATGCAGCGGGTGCAGTCAGTGCTGGGTGCAGTGCCCCGATTCCGCGATTCCGGGGCTCGTCACCGACATTGACCAGCTAATCGAGGTTGGATTGGGCTTTGCGTCAAATGGAACGTCCCTGGATCGAATGCGGCAGGTTTCCAAACACCTCTCGAAGGAAACGCGCAAGCTTTTGAAGTCCAGTGACAAGGCGAGATTCACGGACGTTCTCGATTCTGCTTACGCGACCGTCGTTCCGAAACTCGGGTGGGACGACTCACGCCGCTCGGAGCTGGACGCCGAGTTCGCGCTGCTTCGTGATGCGCTCGCGGATTTTCCCGTGGCACGCACCGCACCCTTCTTTGACAATCCGGAGTCGAAGCAGGCAGGAACGGGCGGACTGCTCTCCATCACGGTGAACCCGGAATCGTGCAAAGGGTGCAATCTCTGTGTTGCCGTCTGTCCGGACGGAGCGCTCGAGAGTGTTCGCCAGGATGCGAAGATCGTCGATGTACTCCGGAAAAACTGGCGAATCTGGGAGAAGCTGCCGGATACCCCGGACCGTTTTACGCAGGTCACGAGCATTGACGAGGGTGCCGGGATTCTCTCGTCTCTGCTGCTGAAAAAGGAAGCATATCGGTCGATGGTCGGCGGAGACGGCGCATGCATGGGATGCGGCGAGAAGACGGCGGTCCATCTCATTATCTCCGCCATTCATTCACTGATGCTGCCGCGCGTCACAAGCTACGTCGCGCGGCTGGAGGAGATGATTTCGGCCCTGGACGCGAAAGCACGCCAGCTGCTCGCATCCGAAGCGGACCTTGAGAAGGTTAGGCTGGCGCAGGGCGAACTGATCCTCTCCGCGGAGAAGCGCGCACTGGTGGATCGGATCACGAAGAGCATCAGAGAACTCAGGACTATCAGCTGGAAGTATAGAGAAGGACCCGGCGGAAAGGGACGCGCACAGCTGGGAATGGCGAACAGCACCGGCTGTTCCTCCGTGTGGGGAAGCACGTATCCCTACAATCCGTATCCCTTTCCCTGGGTCAACCATCTCTTTCAGGATGCGCCCTCAATCGCCATCGGGCTGTTCGAGGGCCAGATGCGAAAAATGGCGGACCAGTTCGTGGAGGTTCGCAGGGCAGAGCTGCTGCTTGCCGACAAGTACCACGCAGAAAACGACGAAGCGGAATTCGCGAAACTGGATTGGAAAGCGTTTACCGATGATGAGTTCGAGATGTGCCCTCCTGTCGTGGCAATGGGCGGCGATGGGGCGATGCTCGACATCGGTCTCCAGAATCTTTCCAGGCTGATGGCGTCCGGAAAACCGATACGGGTGATCGTGCTGGACACGCAGGTCTATTCCAACACGGGCGGACAGGCATGCACCAGCGGCTTTACCGGGCAGGTGTCCGACATGGCCGCGTATGGAGATGCTCAGCACGGGAAGACGGAGGTGAGAAAGGAGATGGCGCTCATCGCACTCGCTCATCGCGGTGTGTATGTGCATCAGTCTTCCCAGGCATCTGCATCACACCTTGTCGGCGGAGTGCTGCGCGGACTGAACAAGAGGCGCCCGGCAATCTTCAACATCTACACGCCTTGCCCTGTCGAGCATGGTCTCGCCGACGACTGGGCAACGCGCTCGGCGCGGCTCGCGCTCGAGTCGCGTGCATTTCCGTTCCTGACGTTCGATCCGGACGCGGGGCCACTGGTGTCCGATTCACTCTCGCTCGATGGCAATCCGGCTGTGGATGATGTTTGGCCGACCTATGCGCTCGAGTACATCGACGACGCCGGTGAGGCGCAGCGAATGGAATTGCCGCTGACCATCGCAGACTGGGCCGCTACAGAAGGGAGATTCAAGCGCCAGTTCCGCAAGGTGACGAAGGACATGTCCCCAGACGACCTGATCCTTTTCCACGAATTCCTCGAGCTTCCGGTCGCGGACCGGGAAGGGAAAGTCCCCTTCATATACACACTGACGCCCGAGAAGCGGCTGAACCGGATTGCGGTTTCACCCGAACTGGTCACTCTCGCAGAAGAACGCATGCAGTTCTGGGCGCAGCTGCGTGAACTGGCGGGCCTGCAGCCATCTGAGACCGTGCGAGACCGGCTCGTGGCGCAGGTGCAGGAAGAGTACGAGAACAAACTGACTCAGCTGCGTGCAGACTATGAAGGACGTCTCGCCGAGCTGCGCGCCACCTATCCACGCGCCCTGGCGAGGCGGATGGCGGAAGGGCTGCTGCGCGGACCGAAAGCAGCATCCGGTATTGAGGACCTGCTCTCCCGCGTGAGCGCGAGTCCGGCCGTCAGCCCGCCGCAGCCGAATGGCCCCGAGCCGATGACATCCCGGAGCCCCGTCGCGAGTGGGGTAGCAGTTCCCGGAGATCGACCTGCCGAGGCAGCAGCAGCGCCAATACCGGCGGCGGCATCAGCCGCAACAGCAACTGCGACAGCGACTGAAAGTGATGATGCCATTTCGATGGATCCCTTCATCGACTCGGCTCGCTGCACGACCTGCAACGAATGCACGAACCTGAATGCAAAGATGTTCGTTTACAACACCGACAAGCAGGCGACCATCAAGGACCCGCGTGCCGGAACATTCCAGCAGCTCGTGCTTGCCGCGGAGCGCTGCCCCGTCGGCATCATTCATCCGGGCACGCCGCTGAATCCGAAGGAAAAGGACCTGGAGAAATGGCTGAAACGGGCGGAGCCCTTCAGGTAAGCGGCGAATGAGACTCCTCCGACGCAGCGGTTTCGCACACGGAGTTCACCCGCCGGAACTCAAGGAGTTGACGGCGAGGGTGCCGATCAAGCGCATGCCATATCCTGATGAAGTTATTCTGCCGCTTCGTCAGCATGCGGGCGCTCCGGCGAAGCTGGTTGTGAAGAAGGGTGACCAGGTGCTGCGGGGCGACGTAATCGCAGCCGCGGCTGGTTTCGTATCGGCACCTGTGCACGCCTCCGCGTCGGGGCGAGTTGCACAAATCTCATTGTGGCCTCATCCCGATGGATCGATGAGTGAGGCCGTTCGCATCGTCGTGGACAGGTTTTCACCGCAGGTCGCCCGTCCGCGCATGGTACCTCACTGGGAAAAGCTCACGCCACAGGAGATCGTCGCTGCAGTTCAGAATGGCGGAGTCGTCGGACTTGGCGGTGCTGCGTTCCCCACGCACGTGAAGCTTGCTCCGCCGGCAGACATGCCTGTCGAGACAATCATCCTCAATGGTGCGGAGTGTGAGCCGTACCTAACCACCGATCACCGCATCATGGTTGAATACCCGCAGCGCGTACAGCTCGGGGCGAGGATCATGCTGCGTGCGCTGAACGCGAAGCGCGTGGTGATAGGAATAGAACGCAATAAACCCGACGCGATCGAGGCTCTTCGCGCGACGCTGCCCACGGACATCGATGTTTCCGTGCTTCCGCTCACCGTCAAGTATCCGCAGGGAGCGGAGAAGATGCTGATCAAGGCGGTGACGGGCAGGCAGGTGCCGTCGGGCAAGCTCCCCGTCAGTCTCGGTGTGGTGGTGCAGAACGTAGGCTCTGCGGCATCCATTGGTGAAATCTTCGAGACGGGAATGCCTCTGCTCGAGCGGATAGTCACGGTGTCCGGACCGGGCGTCCGCAAACCGGCCAATCTGATCGTGCCCGTTGGTACCAAGGTGGGCGACCTGCTCGAGATGTGCGGCGGCGTCACTGATGATGCAGAGGAGATTCTATTTGGCGGTCCCATGATGGGAGTGGCCCAGAGCAATCTGGACACGCCGATAGTCAAGGGAACGACTGGTGTCGTAGTTCTGACCTCCTCACAGGTCCCTGCTGCCCGGTCATATCCGTGCATTCACTGCGGCCGTTGTCTCGACGCCTGCCCGATGATGCTAAACCCATCCCTGCTGGGTGATCTCGCGCGCACAGGACGTTACGCGGAGATGGAGAAGGAGCACCTGATGGACTGCATGCTTTGCGGCTCGTGCTCGTATGTGTGCCCGTCGAACATCCCGCTCGCTCAACTCTTTCAGGCGAGCAGGACCGCGCTCAGGCGAGTGAAGGCGGGTGCGGCGTGAACTGGGCCCGCGATCGTTCGCTAGTTGTTACGGCGTCTCCACACATTCGCCAGCGGGACAGCACGCCGTACATCATGTGGAATGTAGTTGGAAGCCTTGTCCCAATTGTCATTGCGGCAACCTGGTTCTTTGGTGTCAGCGCGCTTCTGGTAATCGCTGCTGCGGTGGCCGGAGCGCTTGCAACCGAACGCACGTTTGGAAAGGGCGGAACGATCGCCGACGGTTCAGCTGTCATCACGGGAGTGCTTCTCGGTCTTACTCTGCCCGCGGGGATGCCGATCTGGATGGCGTTTATCGGCAGCGTGTTCGCCATTGGATTCGGCAAGCTGATTTTTGGCGGCCTTGGGTTCAATATTTTCAATCCCGCACTGCTTGGCCGGGCGTTTCTCCAGGCCGCATTTCCAGTCGCAATCACGACATGGCCAACCGCAGGCGGGAGCTGGTTGACGCTGAAGGGTGACAACTTCGCGCTTCCGCTCATGAGCCCGCGAATCAACGACGCAATTACTTCCGCGACACCGCTCGGACTCATGAAGTTCGAGCACAAGACGACGCCGCTCTGGGATCTGATGATGGGCACGACGGGGGGATCACTGGGCGAGACTGCGGGACTGCTCATTTTGCTGTGTGGCGCATGGCTCGCGTTCCGCGGATTCCTGAACTGGCGCATTCCGGTGGCAATTCTCGGCACAGTCGGTGTGTTCGGATCGATGCTGCATGCAGTGGATCCGGCACGCTACGGCAGCGGCCTGTTCATGGTCTTCTCAGGCGGTGTGATACTCGGGTCGGTCTTCATGGCTACTGATATGGTGACTGCGCCTGTCACGAACACCGGCCGGTGGATCTTTGGAGTTGGTATCGGATTGCTGGTGGTGATCATCCGCGTTTGGGGAGGGCTGCCCGAGGGAGTCATGTATGCGATCCTGCTGATGAATGCACTCGTGCCTTTCATCAACCGGGCAACGCAGCCCACTCCATTCGGAGTGCAGAAGATGAAGGCGGCAGCATGAGTGCGGACACGACCGGCCCCGTGACTGCGACCGGTGAAGTGCCGGCCGAGCAGAAGCCTCAGTCGTGGCGGCTACTGGTAACTCTTGGCGGCGCCGGCGCGCTCGCCGGGCTGCTGATCTTTCTTGCCTATGACTGGACTCGCCCGCGCATCGAAGAGTATCGGTCGCAATTGCTTCGTTCGGCCATAGAGGAAGTCCTGCACGCCCCCAAACGCACCGACACGCTGTATCTCGAACGCGGAGCGCTTACGGCAACACCTTCTCCCGCCGTCGATCGTGCCAAGCTGGAACGCATCTACAAGGGTTACTCGTCCGACGGTCGCGTACTTGGCTACGCCATCAGTACATCCGAGGCGGGTTTTGCCGACCAGATCGGACTGATCTTCGGATATGATCCGGCACAAAGGAAGTTTCTGGGAGTGAAGATACTCTCGAGCAAGGAGACTCCAGGGCTGGGCGACAAGATCGAAAAACCTGCATTCGTGGATCAGTTTGCAGGCAGACTAGCTCCGCTTGTTGGCGTCAAGAGCAAGGCATTGGCAGGGGACGCAAATGCGGTGGTGATGATAACGGGAGCCACGATATCGTCACGCACTGTGATCCGTGAGATGAACAACGCTGTACAGAGATGGCAGCCACTGCTCGATAAGGTCGGAGAGGGAGGGAGGTAATGGAGCAGATGCATGGCGCAGCACCGGTCACTTCCCAGACGCCTGCAGGCCCCTCCGGAGGTCCGACCGCATATCAGGACCTGCTCAAGGGACTGTGGAAGGACAACCCGGTGCTTGTGCAGCTGCTCGGACTCTGTCCGACGCTGGCAGTCACGAACAGTGTCATGAACTCCGTAACGATGGGAGTCGCGACCCTTTTCGTGCTCGTATTCTCGAGCCTTTTCGTGTCGGCGCTGCGGAAGCTGATACCAAATGAGGTGCGAATCTCCACCT
Organism: Gemmatimonadota bacterium; assembly: GCA_036676795.1. Taxonomy (GTDB): domain Bacteria; phylum Gemmatimonadota; class Gemmatimonadetes; order Gemmatimonadales; family Gemmatimonadaceae; genus UBA4720. The sequence continues at coordinate 1,179 of JAKFCC010000173.1, read as the reverse complement.
ACGTGCTGATCATTGCGACGTTCGTCACCATTGCCGACATGGCGCTCGAAGCACTGGTTCCCACGACGCACAAGGCATTGGGTGCATTCATCGCGCTCATTGTGGTGAACTGCATCATCCTCGGAAGGCAGGAAGCTTTCGCCGCCAAGAACAGCATCGGCCGATCTGTGCTGGACGCCCTTGGAATGGGGGCCGGCTTTACGGTCACACTGCTGATCATGGGCGTGGTTCGTGAGACGCTTGGCTCCGGGACAATCCTTGGTGCCAGCGTGTTCGGTCCGAACTTCGAGCCATGGGTGATAATGGTGCTCCCGCCCGGCGGCTTCCTCACGTTGGGGGGAGTTCTCCTGGTCCTGGGGTGGTCGCGGGAAAGAGATATTGCCCGTGAGAAGAAACGTGCTGCAGCTCCTCCGCAAAATGTCCAGGTAAGCGGGATGCGTTCCGGACCGGCGAGGGTGGCCTGATGGAAAATCTTGCCTGGATCTTTGTCTCCTCGGCTCTCGTGAACAATTTCACGCTGGTGCTCTTTCTCGGCCTATGCGCATTTCTTGGCATCACCAACAGCATAGCAACCGCACTTCGGCTCGGGCTTGCGAATCTGTTCGTGCTCGTGCTGACAGCAGGTAGCGTGTCGCTGCTCAACTATTTCATTCTCGAATCTGCCCCGTTCCTGCGCATCATCGCATTCATCGTGGTAATCGCGTCGCTTGTGCAGATCGTCGAGATGGTCATCAAGAAACTGAGTCCTGTTCTGTTCAGGGAGCTTGGCATTTACCTGCCGCTCATCACAACCAACTGTGCCATCCTGGCGCTTGCGATCTTCCAGACAAACAGGAACTACACCTTCGTTGAAGGTCAGGTGTTCGCGCTCGGAGCCGGCGGCGGTCTCATCCTCGCGCTCACTCTCATGGCATCGATTCGTGAAAAGCTGCAGTTCGCGGACGTACCGGCCATCGCGAAGGGCACAGCGCTCGTTCTCATAATTGCCGGCAGCCTTTCGCTCGCCTTCATGGGGTTTGCGGGGCTCATGAGCGGCGCATGATATCAGCAATCGTTGCCGCGCTTGCGGCTGCCGCGCTCTTCGTCTGCTTCACACTCATCAGGCCGGTGCGTGAATGCTCCGGACACTGCGGCTCATGCACCGGCGCCTCGGACTGCGCCATAAAGGAAAGGAGTTCC
>JAKFCC010000172.1:0-2156 GCA_036676795.1 Gemmatimonadota bacterium | reverse complement strand
TCAGCGTGACTGGACTTATGAGCGAGTCTTGGACACCTTCCCACGCTTGAAGGAGCGGCTGGGCCACGGCGGCCAACAGCTCTCGGGAGGCGAGCAGCAGATGCTCACGATCGGCCGCGCGCTGATGACCAACCCGGACGTGTTGATCCTCGACGAAGCAACCGAGGGCCTGGCGCCGTTGATCGCGCGCGAGATCTGGCGAATTTGCGGCTTGATCCGCGCGTCCGGCATCTCCAGCGTGATCGTGGACAAGAACTGGAAGCACGTCACGCAGATCACCGATCGCAATGTGATTCTGGTGAAAGGCGAAGTCGCATTCGCCGGCACGTCCGCCCAACTGCGAGCGCAGCCGCAACTACTGGATCAATACCTCGGGGTCTGACGATTCGGGCGTCCGAGGTGTCGGTCCGGGGGAACGATCATCCGCCGGGTGTTACCAAGCAGCATTGGCGCAAACACGGGCGCCGTACTCTTGAACCCACGCGGAGGCCCCATGATTCTCTCCCCTTCTACTGCCCACCGCTTTAGCGCCCACCTCGCTCCCCAAGACGCAGCACCTCGCCCCGTCGTGCCTACAGGCTATGAGGCTCTGCAAGCGCAGCCCGAATACGCGCCTTATTTCAACACCACCCACATTCGCGAAAGTGACGAAGCCTCGCTCAGAGACTATTTCTTCCAGTGTCCCAACGTGGGACCGGAAAAGTGCATGGTCGTCACCATCAAGAAAGGCGATCCAAGTACCTTTGCCTTGACAACGGACGGCGCAGCTGCCTGCCTTGTGTTTTGTGCTCGCGGGAAAAACCCGGCAGGCGAGACAGTGCTGTATATGGAGCACACACCACTAGACATCGGACACATCGGCATTGCACGAGCACTAAAAGTAATGTGTCTGCAAAATCGGTGCGATCCCGCCGATGTCAGCATCTATATTTTGGGAGGCGAGGCGCCCGAAGTAGATGCACAGGGCCACGCGATCGTGCAAGCGGCAAGCGGATCGGATGAGGGTGATGAGGGGGACGAAGGTGATTTGCCTGACGACCCATTGCATTACCGTGAAACGTTGGAGGCACTGGCTTACTATCCCCAGGTCAAAGCCGTGAAATTTCCGATAATGCCGTCTTCCAAAGACCCGGCTCGGCTGCCGACGGTGGTGGTCATTACCGAGACCGACGTGCTCTATTGCAGTAGCAACTCCATGCCGCAAGATGGGTTTCACAATTTCGACAACGGAGATTTCGTGCCCGTTAACGATGCCGACTACGCTGCAATCGAGGCTTTCAATCGTGAGGCAATTACACAAGCTCAGCTGCTGAAGTTCCAACAGTCAGTTCACGCACGTGAGGCGGCTGCACAGGGCGGCACATCATCCGAAACGTGATGCATGCACGACAACGTGCCGAGCGCTTCCTCAACGATACTTCGCCGCCGTGATGAACTGCGAGAACGACTCGCACCAGATCACCACCCCTGAATAGCGCGACAGGTCAGTTCCGGGCGGAATTGGCACGATGAAATTTTCAAAGGTCTTCACATCGGCGACGTCGAGCGATTGCGCCTTGACGCGCAGGAAACCTTCGGCTGTTTCCACGAACTCGGGCACCAGGTACAGCTTGTAGGCGGGGCCGGGCGCGATGCGGCCCGCAAGCGATATGGTGGAAGGGCCGATGGCCAGCTCACCTTCGCCCCAGTGCAATGCATCGCTGCCCTCGAGCTGCCGCTTGAACTGGCCCCGGAAGCTGGCCCCGGCCGATGCCGCCCGCACTTCCTGCGTGCTCGGCGCGGGCGGCGCGGTGAGGATCGGCAGAAGGTAGATGCCCAGGGCAAAACCAGCCGCCAGCGCAGCCAGGTGGGTCAAGGCGAGGATCAGCCATCGTTTCGTCATGAGCGTTAGTCTTCCTGCATCGCCATTTCTTTCATCGCATCACTCCGGGCAGCTCAATCCCTCGCCCGTCACGTGCTCGCCGAGGAAATCGAGGAATCGGCGGACCGCGGGCAGCAGGCCGCGGCGGGAAGGAAACACCGCGTGGACCACACCCGGCCGCGGGGCCCACCCCGGCAACACCTGCTCCAGCTCACCCAGCCTCAGCTCACGGCGGCACATGTAGTCCGGCAGGATGCACATGCCCACACCCTTCAGGACGGCGTACTTGAGCGTC
>JAKFCC010000171.1:0-2649 GCA_036676795.1 Gemmatimonadota bacterium | reverse complement strand
CGAGGGGACAAGTCCAACCAGACCGACAAGCAGAAGCGCCAGGCGCCCGAGGCCGGCGCGCGCGCATGGCCCAGCGTCAACAAGCTGCAGGGCGGAGCCCAGAAGATTGCGTCGGGACGCAAAATCCCTTCGGGCCCCGTCGGCGGCTCGGGACGCAAGACCAACCTGTCGCGTTCCTCCTGAGCCGCCGGGGTCTCCCGTAGGCCGGTGGTGAGCCCGCAGGCGAACCCCGGTGTGAACGCCGGCCCTAGGGCTGAAGCTTCGGCTTCGCGGCATCGCTCTCGTTCAAGAGTCCCGCCTCGTACACCCACTTGTGGTGCCACTTCCCTTTCGCTACGCGCTGTGCAACCTCCCGCCGGTATTCAGATGGAGACGGGGGATTCTTGCGTCGGTGGCGCGTGTGATTGCAGCGCGCACATGCGGCGGCAATGTTGTCGGAGCAATCGGTTCCACCATCGCAGCGCGGCAACAGGTGTTCTGCGGTACCCCGGATCGCAGCAGCCGCAGCCGCGCTAGGTACGGCCGTGGGCAGTTCATCAGGTGAGCGCAACCAAATGCGCACGCGGCAGTAGTAGCAGCGGCGATGTTGGCGGTGATAGGCGAGAAGGCGAGCGGACTGAAGGCGCTTTGGCATGAGGACTCCTTTTGGGAAAGTCCCCGCGCCGGCATAAGGCCACCTGCGGGCACCGGTGCATAACGCGTTTCCGGCGATGCCTGTCCGTATGGACGCAGCGGGTCTGGCTTCCGGCCAGACGCGATGCAACTGTGCCAGAGCCTACGTGCGCGCGCAAGCCGCGGGCTCGCTTTGTCGAGGTAGCGGCATCCTCGATGCCGGTAAGCGTTGGCGCTCTCGCCCATTCAGCCTAAGCATTTCTACCGGTGCGAGGACGACAGCCGGTGCCCACTTGTCTTCCCTTAGCTCTACGCTTTCCCGGTCTATTCGCCCTGCGGTCAGACGAACACGGGAGACTACATGAAGAAACTTTGCTGCAGTCTGATGGTCCTGAGCGTGCTCGCCGGTTGTGCGACCGTGCAGCCGCAACAAGCTGTCTCTCAACTGGATACACGTACTGAGAAGTACGAGACCGCGGACTGTCGCGCCGCTCGCGACGTGGCGCTCGCCTACGATGACAACCGCGGTATCCGGGTCGGTGTTGGAATTGGACTCGGTCTTTTTCTTGGCCCGTTTGGAATCCCTGTGGCCATCGCAGTGGACATGCACCAAAAGCAAAAGCGCGATGCGGTCCTCAACGAACTAACGCGTCATTGTGGCGATGCGCTACCTGCTGAGATGCAGCCAACGGCGCTGCCGGTCGCGGCGCCTGCGACACCTCCCCGCCGGATCAGCAATCCGGGGAGCCCAGGGTGTTCGCATGGGGTGCCAGGCGCCTGCTAGAGAGTTCTGACAAGGGCCTTCTGCGCGATCACACAGATGTAGCCATCAGCGAGCCGCCGGTGCGCCATGCGGGTGCATCCGGCTTAGGAGACCGATATGCCGCGACGGACAAGTCCAACCAAACGGGACAATCAGAAGCGCCAAGCGCCCGGAGCCGGCGGCCGGGCCTGGCCCAGCGTAGCAAGCTGAAGGGTGGGGCGCAGAAGTGCGTCGGAACGGAAGATCCCTTCGGGGCCCGTAGCCGAGAAAGTCGTTAGATGCGCGTTCGGTCAGGCAGCGATTTGCTGCCCGGAAAGTTGCTGCATGATTGACGCGCTATCTTCAAAGACGTATTCGACCTGCACATTGCCAAGCGCGGAGAAAAGCGGCGTGAGGGTAGACCGAACAGAATGCCGCACTTGCTCCTGTAGGTCCTCCTGCATCAGCCCCGCTTGTTTGATCGCTTGCAGACCAGCCTCGTGCACAAGCTGGTTTCGAACGTCGACATTGAAATCCTTGGGCCAGAACCCCATAAACGCTGACTTCCGCTCATCGTAGAACTCTATTTTCCCAGGGATGGGTTCGGCCTTGTGGGGAGGAAGGATGACCGTGGTGGAGCTGTCGTTCCTGGAGATCTTGGTCTTCCTCAGGTCGTAGCGAAACTCGAGGCGGTATGGGCAGATCAGAATGATCTTGCCCGTCGTGTCGAAGGTGGACTTTTCGTTCACCTTCATCGTCACGACTTCCTTGATGTACGCGCTGAGAACTGTGAGTTCACCCATTGATCTCACACGCTCGAGCGATGAGTGGACCGTCATCGACCCCGCCCGCGGCCTCCACTTCAAGGCTACCAGAAGCCCTGCCAGGAGAACTCCACAAATCGCGGAAAGTAGCGAGATGACAAGTGTCGAATCCATGCCTAACCTTCAGGACGTTGCCCTGCTTGACGCGTGTTAGATATCGAACACGCCCGTCGAAGTAGGAAGCTGACCGCCGCGAGGATACTGAACAGTAGCTGCTACGTCATCAACCAGAAGGGTGGGCGTGGCGGCGGGCCCACTGGGGAAACGCCGGGAGTTCGTGGACCATACCGCGGTGCGCGATACGGCACCTCTCGGCTCCGATCCTGCGCCGGGAGGAAGGACCGCTTTGCAGCGGTTGCTGCCGTTCGAGTTTTCAACGTGAATGCCCTTGGCGTGCCGGATTGCGATCACTCCTATTCATGCATCGTGGTAATGCGCAGAGACAGGTTTCAGGCGCGCAGTTGACATTGC
>JAKFCC010000170.1:0-2301 GCA_036676795.1 Gemmatimonadota bacterium | reverse complement strand
CGCTATGATGGTCAGTCCGCAGGATGCGCTGCTCTGCAGCCAATCCTTCCGGGAACCGGTGAAGTCAAGCGAATGTACGTGCGTCCGGACTTTCGCAACCGCGGGATTGCGCGGGCACTCGCACAGCATGTGATCGCGGAAGCCCGCACGCGTGGATACCGGCGACTGCGACTAGGCACTCTGAAGTCGATGCTGCCGGCGCAGAAGCTCTACACCAGTCTCGGCTTCGCACCCGTTGAACCCTACCGGCCAATCGAGTTCGGAGACACACTCTTCTACGAACTCATCCTCTGAGGGTTCACCCTCCCGAGTTTGTCCCGAGTTTTCGCTATCCACATTCTGCCCCCGAACCTAGCTTATACGGATGGCGAACTCGAACCCCCAGCTTTACGAAATCGATCTCGTGGTGCAGTCCCCAAAGGCGGGCTACACGAGCACGGTAGCAACCGTCCTGATGCCGGTCATTCCCAAGGTCGGACAGGATATTTATCTGGAAGCGAATGACGCCCAGCCCGGACGATCAGGAAGTTTTCGAGTTACCGCGGTCGCGTACCACGTTCGCGCGCACAAGAAGACTTCGCGCTTCAGGCTCACGCGGAATGTAACCGGCCTTACCGGTGATCTATTCGGGATTTCGCTGATGGTCGTACCCCTCTAGGAAACTGTCGATGTACAAACTTGCACTGCTCCTCCTGGTCTCAGTCACGGCAGCAAGTGACGCACAGAGCGCGCTTCGCATCAGCCGCGAACAGCAGCATGCCGTTCTTCAGGAGTTTGTGGATTTCCTGAAGCTGCCCAATGTCGCGTCTGACCGTGTGGCAATCCGGGCAAATGCGGACCGGCTGGTCGCGATGCTGGCGAGCCGCAATCTCGCTCCTCGAATTCTCGAGGGTGCGTCGCCCGATGAACCGCCTGCGGTGTACGGCGAATGGCTCACGCCGGGAGCGACACGCACAATCGTTTTCTACGCGCACTACGATGGTCAGCCGACAGACCCGAAAAAATGGACGATCACTCCACCCTGGACCCCGGTGTACTACACCGACATCGCCACGCGCGGGCAACGCATGGATCCGCCCGCACCGGGTGTGATAATAAATCCCAACACCCGCATCTACGCCCGCTCCAGCTCTGACGACAAGGCCGGTGTGATCGCCATCCTGTCTGCAATCGACATGCTTCGAGCTGCGGGGAAGGCGCCAGGCGTCAACATCAAGCTTTTCTTCGATGGTGAAGAAGAAGCCGGATCACCGCATCTCGAGCAGACGGTATCACGCCATCGCAGCCTGCTGAAATCCGACGCGTGGGTGATCTGCGACGGACCGGTACATCAGTCAGGCCGAAAGCAGGTCGTATTTGGAGTAAGGGGCGATGTGAACGTTGACGTCACAGTCTATGGGCCAACCCGGCCTCTGCATTCCGGACACTACGGCAACTGGATTCCGAACCCGGGGATGACCCTCGCCAAACTGCTTGCATCCATGAAGGATGCAAATGGACGGGTCACGGTAGCCGGATGGTATTCCGATGTTGAACCATTGGGTGCCGAAGAAAGAGCAGCACTCAAGCGAATTCCATCAGTCGAGAAACAGCTCCTCGAGGAGCTGGGTGTAGCCAGACCCGAAGGCAGCGGCAAGTCCCTGGTCCAGCTGATCACCGAACCATCGCTGAACATAAACGGAATCGAAAGCGCTGAAGCGGGCGAAGCCGCACGCAATGTCATCACTACTCGCGCAATCGCAACTCTCGACCTCCGCCTTGTGAGGGGCAACGACTACAAGCGGCAGGTCGACAAGCTTCGCCGGCACATTCGCAGACAGGGTTTTCTCGTAATCGATCGCGAACCCACGATGCAGGAGCGGAGGAAATACGCAAAGATTGCGCGTGTCGAACAGAGCGGAGGGGGCTACAATGCCGAGCGTACGCCCATGAGCAACCCCTTCGCCGCGCGTGTTGCCGCGGCCGTCCAGTCAACTTCACGTCAGGAAGTTGTGCTGCTGCCGACGGCAGGGGGAAGCCTGCCGCTCTCCATCCTCAGGAGCGCACTGGGCGCTCTCACCCTCACGGTCCCGATCGCGAACTACGACAACAACCAGCACGCGGAAGACGAGAACATCCGGCTGGGAAACCTCTTTGACGGGATAGAGACAATGGCAGCCGTCATGCAAATCAGCTGGTGATGCTGCGAGCCATGCTGATCAGATCCCTATTCCTTGTAGCACTTTTTGCGCGCGTCATGAATGCGCAGGCAACCATCACGGGTCTCGTGCACGACAGCGTCGCCGGCACTCCCCTGGCGGG
>JAKFCC010000169.1:0-1571 GCA_036676795.1 Gemmatimonadota bacterium | reverse complement strand
GACCGAAAATCTTCCTACGGAATGAGCCTTGCGGAACGGTTGATCGGGGTGTCTCTTGACCTGCCTGGATTTTGCCAGACCAGGCCTAAACTCCCGTGCCAAAAACATTTGCTTCCCAGGCGGGGTCCCGACGGATCGGGGCGCTAGGGGGCACTATGCCGTGGCACGATTGTTTACGAGGTTGATGACGGCGCACAGATAGCGCCATACAAACTCAAAATCTTAGCACGTTTTGGGCCTCAGCCAGAATCAGCCATTACCACAGACGACGGCGTCACGCACGGCAGCCTTTTGGCCCGCCGGCCGCCGCACTCCCCCGGAAACCGGGCCCGCCGGCGTCGTACGCCTGCCGAAAGCCTGCCCTGCGTGACACGTGACGTGCCGGCCGCCTGGCAGGACCCGGAAACCCCGGACAACGGAGAAGCCCCCGTTCCCAGCCGGGAACGGGGGCTTCTCACACTGACAGCGAGGCTGCAGGTGTTACTTGGCCTTCTCGAGGATCTCCACCAGACGCCACCGCTTGGTAGCGGAGAGCGGGCGGGTCTCGGCGAGGAGCACGAGGTCGCCGATGCCGGCGCTGTTCTCTTCGTCGTGAGCCTTGATCTTCGTGTTGCGGCGGATAACCTTGCCGTAGAGGGCGTGCTTCACACGGTCTTCGACCTGGACAACGATGGTCTTTTCCATCTTGTCCGAGACGACGTAGCCGCGCTTCGTCTTACGGTAACCGCGCTCGTCAGCCGTGGCTGCACCGGAAACAGTTTCCGTCACGTTCTCGTCCTTTTCACTCACTTGGCGTCCTCCTCGGTCTCAGCCTCGGCCGGCTTTTCAGCCTTCTCAGCCTTGGCTGCGGACTTCTTGGACTTCTTTTCTTCCTTGGCTTCCACAACCGGTGCGGCAACCTCGGCACGAATGCCCAGCTCGCGCTCACGGAGAACGGTGTAGATGCGGGCGATGTCCTTCTTTACCGCGCGCAGACGACCGTGGTTCTCCAGCTGACCGGTGGCGGACTGGAAACGCAGGTTGAACAGCTCTTCCTTGGCCTTGCGGAGTTCTTCAACGAGACGCTCGTTGTCGAAACCGTCCAGCTGTGCGGATGCAAGTTCCTTGGATCCTACTGCCATTTCTACTCACCACCTTCGCGACGCACAATGCGTGCCTTCAACGGCAGCTTGTGGATTGCCAGGCGCAGGGCCTCGCGAGCTACCTCTTCACTGACACCGGAGAGTTCGAAGAGAACCCGGCCCGGCTTGACGTTTGAGACCCACCATTCCGGAGAACCCTTACCGGAACCCATGCGGGTTTCGGCAGGCTTCTTCGTCAGCGGACGGTCCGGGTAGATGTTGATCCAGACCTTGCCGCCACGCTTGATGTGGCGGGTCATCGCGATACGGGCAGATTCGATCTGACGGTTCGTGACGTAGGCCGGGCTCAGAGCCTGGATACCCCATTCACCGAAGGAGACCTTGGTGCCGCCCGTAGCAGCGCCGGAACGACCCGGGTGGTGCTGCTTACGGTGCTTGACTCGACGTGGGATAAGCATTTAAGCCTGTCCTCCTTCTACTGCCGGTGCA
>JAKFCC010000168.1:0-1861 GCA_036676795.1 Gemmatimonadota bacterium | reverse complement strand
GCACTTGGCCCAGGCGTCGACCACCTTGTTGTACTTTTCGCCCTGAGTGATCAGGCCGTCATTGTACTGCTGCTCGAACTCTTCGACCTGCTTACGGGCGGCTTCCACGATGGTGTACTTGGAGGCCGGGATAACCATGTCGTCCTTGCCGAACGAGATGCCGGCGTCACAGGCGTTCTTGAAGCCGAGCTGCATGACGCGGTCGCAGAAGATCACCGTCTCCTTCTGACCGCAGCCACGGTAAACCGTGTCGATCATCTTGGAGATCATCTTCTTGGTCATCAGCTGGTTTGCCGTCGAGAACGGCACGGCCGGGTTCTTCGGCAGAATCTGGCCGATGAGCATGCGGCCCGGGGTCGTTTCCACGATCTCGGTGATCTGCTTGCCGTTTTCGTCCCAGGCCGTGACACGGCCTTTGATCTTGGTGTGGAGCGTGACCACCTTGTTGTCGAGCGCGTGTTCGAGCTCGGCATAGGACGAGAACGCCATGCCTTCACCAGGCTCCTTCTCGTTCATCAACGAGAGGTAGTAGAGGCCCAGCACGATATCCTGCGACGGCACGATGATTGGCTGGCCGTTGGCAGGGTGCAGGATGTTGTTGGTCGACATCATCAGCACGCGCGCTTCCAGCTGTGCTTCGAGCGACAGCGGAACGTGCACGGCCATCTGGTCGCCGTCAAAGTCGGCGTTGAAGGCCGAGCAGACGAGCGGATGCAGACGGATAGCCTTGCCCTCGATCAGGATGGGCTCGAACGCCTGGATGCCCAGACGGTGAAGGGTCGGAGCGCGGTTCAAGAGTACCGGGTGCTCGCGGATCACTTCGTCCAGGATATCCCAAACCTCGGGCTTTTCCTTCTCGACCAGCTTCTTGGCCTGCTTGACGGTCGAAGAGAAACCCTTCGCTTCAAGACGGCTGTAGATGAACGGCTTGAACAGCTCGAGCGCCATCTTCTTGGGCAGGCCGCACTGGTGCAGCTTGAGGTTCGGACCCACGGTGATGACCGAACGGCCCGAATAGTCGACACGCTTGCCGAGCAGGTTCTGGCGGAAGCGGCCCTGCTTGCCCTTGAGCATGTCGGACAGCGACTTCAGCGGACGCTTGTTGGCACCGGTGATGGTGCGGCCACGGCGGCCATTGTCGAACAGCGCGTCGACGGCTTCCTGCAGCATGCGCTTTTCGTTGCGGATGATGATGTCAGGAGCACGCAGCTCGATTAGGCGCTTCAACCGGTTGTTGCGGTTGATCACGCGACGATAGAGGTCGTTGAGGTCCGACGTCGCGAAACGGCCACCATCCAGCGGCACCAGCGGGCGCAGCTCGGGCGGAATGACCGGAATGACGGTCATGATCATCCATTCGGGCTTGTTGCCCGAAACGATGAACTGCTCGACGATCTTCAAGCGCTTCGCGAGCTTCTTGGGCTTAAGCTCGGTGGTTGACTCAGCAATTTCCACGCGCAGGTCGGCCGCGATCTTCTCGAGGTCGAGCGCGAGCAGGATGTCACGGATGGCTTCAGCGCCGATCTTGGCGGTGAAACTGTCGGCGCCATATTCGTCCTGGGCGTCGAGGAACTGCTCTTCGGTCAGCAGTTCATGCTGGGTGAAGGGCGTAAGACCTGCGTCGAGAACGACGTAGTTCTCGAAGTAGAGGATGCGCTCGATGTCCTTCAGCGTCATATCTAGCAGCAGCGCGATACGGGACGGCAGGGACTTCAGGAACCAGATGTGGGCGACGGGAGCGGCCAGTTCGATATGGCCCATGCGCTCGCGACGGACGCGGCTCAGGGTGACTTCCACACCGCACTTTTCGCAGATGACGCCCTTGAACTTCATGCGCTTGTACTTGCCGCACAGGCACTCA
>JAKFCC010000167.1:0-13769 GCA_036676795.1 Gemmatimonadota bacterium | reverse complement strand
GCGATGTCGCTCGGTGCCAGTGCGGCGGTCGCCACCTGATACAGCAGCGGCTGGAAGACATGGTGGTTCGTTCTATCGATGACCGTTACATCAGCCACCGCGGTTCGAAGCGCCTTCGCCGCGGCCAGTCCGCCAAAACCCCCGCCGATAATGACAATGCGCGGCCTGTTCACTTCACGCGATTCTCTCTTCGAGCGAACGAGCGAATAGCGTGAACATGAGAACCAGGATGATCAGGAACACACTGTATGCAGCGGCTGTTCCGAACGCGAGGGCGCGAAGCTGGGCCAGGATCTCTATGGAAATGGGCCGGTTCGAGTGCGTGTAGAGAACTACACTTGCGACGAACTCACCAATCGCCGTGACCGCGGCCAGCAATCCGCCGGCAACAAGGCCGGGCCGTGCAGCGGGAAGCACCACACGCTTCATGGTCATCCACCAGGATGCGCCGAGCCCGCGCGCCGCGTCCTCCAGCGACTCGTCCATTTGCCGGAGTGACCCTTCCACCGCCGTGGCGACCAGCGGGATGTCACGCACAAAGTACGCGAGCGGCAGTATCCAGAATGTTCCGACGAGCAGGACCCTCGCCTGTGAGGGATCGTTCCGGCTGAAAGTGGCGGCAAGTCCGAGCGCGATAGCGGTTGCCGGGATTGCCCATGGAAGTGCCACAAGCGTCTCGAGAATCTTCTTCCCCGCGAACTTGCGCATCACGATCAGGTAGGCTGCCGCAAAACACACAATGAGATTCGCGCCGGTTGCAAGGAGCGCCATCGAGACGCTGTTCACGATGGGTCTCCAGAGAGAGCTTTCCGTGAACAGTCGCCTGTAGTTCTCGAGTGTGTATTCCGGCGGAAGCACCTGAGTTGTCCACGCACCGTCCCTGGCAAAGGAAACCAGGACAACCATCAGGTGAGGCAGGATTAGAACGACGACGAAAAGAAATGCGGCGACTGCTATCCCAATGCGGGCGGCAGGCGAGCTGATTCGCTTGCGCGAGGCCGAACCTTTTCCGGCCACCGTGTACTTGCGCTTTCCCTCGAGCCAGCGGAACAGGGCCAGGCCCGCAACCGCGCTGATGGCCAGGACCGTAGTTTCGACATACGCCAGCCCCATGGCGCCATTCAGTTTGCTGGCCACAATCTGCGTCGATAACACCCTGATACCACCACCAAATACATAGGGCGCCGAGAAAGAGCCCAGCGATGTCATGAATACGAGGAGCATAGAGCCGGCAATCGCAGGCATCAGGAGAGGAAGAGTGACTTTCCGAAGTCGCGTCCAGTGCGACGCACCCAGCCCTGTAGCTGCTTCATCCAGTGTTGCGTCGAACCGCTCAAGGCCGGCAGACACGAACAGGAATACGTACACGTACATCGTGTAAGCGTGAACGAAGATGATCGCCCACACGCCAGTCAGTCGCCATGGCGTCTCCTGCAGATTCAGCGCACCCTGGACTGCACGGGTGACGATGCCGCCCTCACCGTACAGAAAGAGGAACGCAATCACGCCCACAAGGGGTGGTAAAGCGGCTGGGAGTGTGGCTACAGCACGGAGTATTCGTCTCCCCGGGAACTCGGTGCGTGAAAGAAGGAAGGCGAGCGGAACGCCTACGATGACCGACGCAATTACGGAGACTACCGAGATGAAGAGCGTCGTGGTGAGCGCTTCACGATCGCCCGGGCTGTTGGCAAACTCCCGCCAGTATCCCAGTCCATTCTCGAAGCTGCCCGCTACGACTGCCACGTTGGGATAGACAACCGTCCAGAGAAGAATGAGAAGGACGGGAATTGCGAGCAGCCAGGTGTCGCGCTTCCGGTCGTTCAGGCTCATATAGGCACGACGGGAATGCGCCTGGCCATGATGGTTACGCCCACCGGATCCCCCTCGCGTATGGAACGGTTGTCGGAATGCACCTCGAACACCGTTCCATCCGCAACCGTTACCAGATACGCCGCGATTGCGCCGGCAAATCGCTTCGCTGTCACCTTTCCATTCCAGGAGGATGCGGAATCGGGGAGCACTATGGCCATGCACTCGGGGCGCAGCACTGCGGCGAGCTTATCGCCTGGCTTTGCATTTCCAGGAAGATCGATTGCGAAGCTGTTGGATTCGGATCCGATGCGAAGCGTGGCGATGTCGCCGTTGCGCTCTACCGGCACCACAGTGGCTCGCCCGATGAAGCCGGCAACATCAGCTGACGAAGGATGGTCGTACAGGTCCTGCGGTGTTCCAATCTGGAGAAGCTTCCCCTTCTTGAGGACGGCGATACGATCTGCGATTGCAAAAGCATCTTCCTGGTCGTGCGTCACGAATAACGCAGGAACGCCGACACGGTGCAGCACTGCCCGGAGCTCGTCGCGCGTGCTGGTGCGGAGCGTGGGATCAAGATTGGACAAAGGCTCATCGAGCAGAAGGACCTTTGGTTCGATGACCAGCGCTCGCGCGAGCGCAACACGCTGCTGCTCGCCGCCGGACAGTGACTGAATTGGGCGCCTGCCTGCTCCGTCGAGTCCTACAGAAGCGAGGGTCTTCCTTGCGCGAGTGAGACGCTCCTGCCTGGAAACGCCGCGAGCCTCGAGACCAAACGCCACATTCTCCTCGACTGGCATGTGAGGAAAGAGGGCGTAGTGCTGGAAAACCATTCCGAATCCCCTCTTCTGCGGGGGCAGGCGGGTGATGTCCTCTCCGTCGAGCAGGACACGCCCACTGTCCGGAACCTCATACCCAGCGGCAATTCTGAGTGTCGTCGTTTTTCCAGAACCAGATGCACCGACCAGGGCGAGAAGCTCACCCGCTGCAACGGTGAACGAAACATCGGAGACTGCGGCATGTCCGTCGAATGTCCTGCTGACATTCTCGAGAGACAGCGAGCCCGGTGTCATTTGCGCGACTGATTCCTGATGTTTGCGTCCCAGTACTTCATCCATTCATCAAGATGCTGCGCCATGAGCTGCCGGTCCACAGGCATCGGCTTTATCGTCGCCTTCGCCTCGCGTATCCACTGGGGCATCCTGTTTACGTCCAGGTCGGTCCGTGCGGGGATGCGGAGGAACTTCTCGGCAGCATCGTTGAAAGCCTGCGGCGTAGTCACATACTCGTAATAAAGTCTTGCTTCCTTCTGATGCTTTGAGCCTTTCACGATCGCGATTCCGTCAACCAGCATCGGCGTGCCGCTGCTGGGGATTATGTAGTCAACCGGAATCCCGACACGCTGCTTCAACGTTGCAATGTCTGGCATGTCCCAGAGCGTGATCACGCCCTGCTGTCTGCCCAGCTTCTGGTAGAGGATGGTTGGATTGAGCACGTACTCGCGCGTCTGTCCGTCCAGCTTTCGCAGCCACTCATAACCGGCCTCCGGGCTCCCGGTCTGTGCGATTGCACGGGCCATGATTGCACCGAAAATTGCCCGCATGGTGCCCGAGGCGATGGGATCGCGTATCAGAACTTTGCCCTTCCATTTGGGATCGAGTACATCGTCCCAGTCTTTTGGGGCATCGTCCCTCGTTACGGCCTCTGTGTTGTACGCAATTACCTCCGGCGTGAGGTAAGTCCCGTACCAGTTGTTGCCGGCATCCTTCCCCTCGGCGTCCACTGCCGCTGCCCAGGATGGTGTGTACGGCTCGAGAAGCTGCTCGCGCGTTGCGCGATCGAACGCCTCCGCAGGCGCACCAAACCAGACATCAGCCTGCGGATTGGTTTTCTCCGCCCGGATACGTTCGAGAACTTCCTGCGATCCCATGTCCACCCACTGAACGTCGATAGTGGGATTCGCTTTCTCGAAGCCCAACTCCATATGCTGGAGCAGCTCCTTTCCGTGCGGAGAGTAAACGGTGAGAACTGTGCGCTTGTCGCCGGAGCAGGCTGCAGCTGTCAACAGCAGCAGCACACTGCCCTGCCGCAGAGACCTCAAAATCAGATTGCCGGATCGCATTACCGTGAGGGCCTGGCCGAAAGAAGGTTTACGAACAGTCTCGCAGCGCCGGGATTACCCGCCGGCAGCTGACGGAAGAATGAAAGCGTCGTGTAGATATACAGGCCTTTGCCAACCGGGGCGACCAGGATGCCCGAGTTCTTGGGTGTCTCACCCATGTCATTCATTGACAAGAAACTCTTGTAGTTTGCGTCGAACGTGGCGGGCATGTAGGACGAGCGTTCCTGTACCCAGCCATCGAAGTCACGGGGCGTAATCCTGTTGGGGTACGAGAGCAGAGGTGAAGCTGCGTCCGTAATCCGGACGTCAGCCGTCTCGTCAGTTACCCGTTCTGCCGGACGCCCGATCGTGACTGGATATGGCATCACACCGGGCTGGGTCATTTCGTATTGACCGTACTGAGAAACGAGGGTGCCTCCGCGGCGAACGAAGTCCATGAGGAAGGCATTGTTGTCGATCAGATCCTGGCTTGCCTGGTAGGCTCGCGTCCCAACGACGATTGTTGTGAACCGGGAGAGATCGATTGACGGAAGTTCGCCGGGAGAGATCATCGTGACCGAGAGACCTAAGTCCTGCAGCGTCGCCGGGACATTGTCGCCAACCCCGCGAACGTAGCCAATGCTGAGGCCTGCCGGGATGGTTAACGGAATCGAGCTTACAGTTACTGTGGCAGGACGATACATGCGCTGAGGCGGAATGTGTTCATACTCGATTGGGACATAGCCAACCGAGTATGTCTTCCCGTCGCTCGTTGCTGTCGCGCTCACTTCGTGCTGCCCGGGAGCCAGTGAACCGGTGACCCGGAATGTCGCGGAGCGTGTGCCATTTGGACCGACACTCAACACTCGTGTTGCGGAGTCGGCCGCAAGCCCGGACGGAAGATTCAGTTTGACCAGAACATCCTTTCGGGCGGGAAATGCGGAACGTACTGTGACAGTGAAGTAGCGAGTCCTGCCTGCTCCGCTGCGGGCGAGTTCGCTTGGCCGATCGAAATTGATTGAGATTCCCGGCTCGATCGCGAAGGGCCGCTGCACATCTCCCAGAATTGGATCAGCATACCGGAAGCTCACCGGCGTTGACAGCTCGACTATAGTGGAATCGATCGTTACACTCGCACGCGCCTGGATCAGTTCGAGTCCAGGCCTGAGTACATCCATCGGGTTGCTCTGCGATCCAAAGAGATCACCGTTGCGGGGTGCACGCAGCCAGATGGGCTGGGTTCCCGGAAATGGAACGGACTTTCCACCGATCGTCGCATCGTTCCATACCAGCTTGATCTCGAAGGCGCTGTCGGGCAGCAGCGTCACATTTTCGCCGTTGCCGGTAGCTCCGCCACGCACTGTGACAGGAACTCTTCCGCGATTGTAGATCGTGGACGTCACAGTGAAAGTGTCGCCGATTGCAGCGGCCTTTCGGCTCGCAAAAGCTTCGAACGATATGTCTGCTGCGTGAATCAGCGCTTCGTTCACCCGGCCGGACATGACCTCGAACATTCTTTCGCCTTCCCGCTGCGGCCCACAATAGGCGCCCGCCGTCCTCGCGGAGCCGATTGCTCGCTGCACTCCCGCGAGTATCCTGATTGTCTTCCCGCGGTCTGCCGACTGCACTTCGTTGAGTTCCGACAGTCGTCTTGCAAGCTCCGCCGACTCTCGGCTTCCTTCACGGCAGCTTCCCGGCCTGACCGGATATCCGGTCGAAGCCATCAGTCCGCTTTGAATTCCATCGAACATCGATTTCTCGAGCTTCGGATCTTCCGGAGCGGGCACGCGGGTCTCTTCCCGTTTCACATAATTCCAGATCACACCTTTCCGCCGCAGCGCCCCGAAACCCTGGGATTTGTGTTGGGACCGGCTTTCAGCTGCAATCTCGAAATACGATTTTCCGAGAGTCGGATTGTACTCGCCAACATTGAATCGCAGCGTTGCCTCAGTCGGCGTGAATCGCGCGGCCCTGTAAAGCTTGAGCGGAGTCCAGCCGGCGCCATACTCACGTACAGGGAAGCGCACCGTGTCGGCCGCTGCAGTCCATACTTCCCTTGCGATGATTGCAGAGGCCTGATGCTGGCCATGTCCGTCGCGCGGGGTGCCTGAAAAGACCGCCACGATTACATGCGGCGCGAACTCCCGCACCACGCGAACTGCATCGGCAAGCAGCGAGTCTTTCGGCCAGTGCCTGAAAGTGTCTGCGGTGTCCTTGGAGAACCCGAAATCATATGCGCGGGTGAAATACTGTCTGGCACCGTCCACACGCCGAGCGGCCATCAGCTCGGCGGTGCGAATGACGCCAAGCGCTTCGCCCAGCTCGTTCCCTATCAGGTTCTGGCCTCCATCGCCCCGGGTCAGCGAGAGATAGGCTGTCTCGACGTGCCGGCCGTGGGTAAGCCATGAAATGAGCTGCGTATCTTCGTCATCCGGATGCGCGGCAACGAGAAGTACCCTCATCGTGTTGCCGATGCCCGCGACCTTTTGCGCAAGCGCTGCGGACCCGTTTTCCTGAGCGCGAAGTGGCAGGGACGCCACACTCAGCGCCATTACAAAGAGAAGTGAAAGGCGCTTCAACATTTTATCCGTCAGAGTGAATGCCTAGCGCGCTGCTGCGCTGCGCTTCCGGCTGCCCGATGGAGTCTGCATCGGCGCTCCGACATCGGTCACGATGCGCTCCTGTTCCAGCTTGTGCGTTTCTGCATAGCCTTCGGCCGGACTCGCGCGTTCGCCGCGTCCGATGTACCGGACGATGAGTGCGTTGCCCGTCGAAACCCTTAGCTGCGGAGAGACATAGCTCCAGGCGCCCATGTTCTTGGGTTCTTCCTGCGCCCAGACGACTTCCTCGATTTCCGGATAGAGATCGACGATGTCGGCTACCTGCTTGTGCGGCCAGGGGTAAAGTTCTTCGACACGAACCAGCGCAACGTGCGGTTTTCTCTTTTCGAGAAGGTCGTAGTACATCTTGCCGGTGCAGAAAACCAGGCGCCGGACTTTCTCGCGTTCCTTCGATGCTATTGGATCGTCGATCACAGGAGTGAATGACGCGCCCGTCAGGTCGGCAACCGAAGAAGCAGCAGCAGGAAGCCGCAGCAGACTTTTTGGCTGCATCAGCACCAGCGGCTTGCGGTCCTTCCTGCGCATCTGCCGGCGAAGGATGTGGAAGTACTGGGCTGGCGTGGATGGGTACGCGACACACATGTTGTCCTGCGCGCACAGCTGGAGGAATCTCTCGAGGCGTGCACTGGAATGTTCCGGCCCACCACCTTCGTAGCCGTGCGGAAGCAGCATGACGAGCGAACAATCCTGACGCCATTTCACTTTCGAATTCGCAATGAACTGATCGATGATCGGCTGGGCGACATTCACGAAGTCCCCGTATTGCGCCTCCCACAACACAAGCGTGTCCGCGGCGGCGGCGCTGTACCCGAACTCGAAGCCGAGAACAGCAGACTCGGACAGCGGACTGTTGTAGATCTCGAACTGACCATTTGCTTCGGGAAGATGCTGAAGCGCTATGTACTTCGCTCCATTCTCCGCGTCGTGAAGCACAGCCTGTCGATGCGAGAAAGTTCCCCGCTCGACGTCCTGTCCGGTCAGGCGAATCGAAACCCCATGCTGAAGCAGAGATGCAAACGCGAGGGCCTCGGCGTGTCCCCAGTCAATTCCTCCCTGCTCACCCATCGCTTCGCGTCTGCGGCCGAGCGTTTTTGCAATCCTCGCATTCGGCTTGAAGTCCGAGGGCCAGGCAAGAAGCCTTTCGTTCCAGGCAACGAGCTGCTCGGTGCGCGCAGCAGGAAGCGCAGCATCGACGTTGTCACTTCCCGTGGGGAGAGTATCGGACTGATCGGTTTCGGGCGCACGGTTGCGGGTTTCATCCCGCTCGCGCTCGAACCCGCTCATGATCTCCTGTTCCAGCGCCGTGGCGCTGTCCGCGGTAGTCACGCCCTCCGCCACCAGCTTGGCAGCATAGACCTGCGGGGGACGCAAATGCCGGCGGATTTTCGCGTACAGCTCGGGCTGCGTAAACTCGGGCGCGTCGGTCTCGTTGTGACCCATGCGCCTGTACCCGACAAGATCGATGAGGAAGTCCTTGCCGAACTTGTTCCTGTAGGCAACAGCCATCTCGGCAGCACGAACGCAGGAGTCGGCGTCGTCCGAGTTGACGTGCACTATCGGAACCTCAAAGCCCTTCGCGAGATCGCTCGAGTATCTGGTTGACCGTGCGTCGATTGGATCAGTCGTGAAGCCGACCTGATTGTTCACGATGATGTGAATCGTTCCACCGGTCCTGAAACCGCGGAGGCGCGAAAGGTTGAACGTCTCTGCGACGATTCCCTCTCCGGGAAATGCCGCATCGCCGTGCACGAGCACTGGTACCACGGCGGCTACGTCCTGACTCGCTTCCTCTGTTCTCTGGCGCGCCCGGGCAAATCCCTCGAGGACAGGATTCACGAACTCGAGGTGACTCGGGTTTGGCATCAGCGAAACCGCGACGGTCTTTCCTTCGGAGGACTCACGCTGACTGTGCGCGCCAAGATGGTACTTGACGTCACCGCTCTCACTTTCTGCGTTCGCAGCCGCGTGCTTGCCCTCGAACTCATCGAAGATCGTCGCATACGGCTTATCGAGAATGTGGGCAAGGACGTTGATGCGTCCACGATGGGCCATGGCAATCGCGACTTCCCGCGCACCAGCTGCGGAAGAATCTTCGATGATCTCGTCCAGAACGGGAACGAGTGCATCGTTTCCTTCAATGGAGAAGCGCTTGTAGCCTTTGTAAACGCGCTCAAGGAAACGCTCGAGCCCGTCAACCTGAGTCAGCCGCCGAAGAATGCCAAGTCGCTTTTCGGGCGCGAGCGGCTGCTGGAGCATTCCGCTTTCCACGTACTCCCGCAGCCATACGCGTTCTGCCGCGGTGCCGAGGTGCTCTGACTCGATTCCGATTGTCGAGGAATAAAGCGAGCGCAGCCGCGCAACTCCCTCAGCGGCGTTTGCGTCCGGGAGACCCAGGACATTCCCGGGTACGTCACCCAGATCCGACTCCGCGATTCCGTGAAATTCCGCGCTCAGCTCCGTCGTGCCCGACCGCGGCTTTCCGAGCGGGTCGAGCGGAGTCGCCAGATGGCCATACGCACGGATCGCTTCAATGAGGCTGGCTGCCCCTGCGACCTTTCGGAGAAGCGCGGGATCCGCAGTGCCGGCCTGGGCGGACGCAGACGGAGCGCCCGCAATGCCTTCGGCAAACTGAAAAAACTGCCGCCAGGATGAGTCAACCGCGTTGCGATCTCTGCGGTATAGCTCATACTGCTCGGCGATATAGCCGTCGTTGAACACGCCTGTGACGGGCTCAGTACTCATGGCAACAAATTTAACGCGAACTAGGAGATTCGGCTTTCTTCCGGCGCTTCCTTGAAGGCCGAAATCGACAGCGACGATGAGCCCACTCGAATCGCGTCTCGTGCTGCGGCCGCATTGAGGATGCGATATGCAACAGCCGGTTCCAGTGTGGGCAGGTATAGAAATCCGGCGATTCCATTTACATCCAGCAGGTGAACTTCTGTCGGCCGGCGGGTAAGGCTGACTGCGATTACCGGTGTGCGGGCGAGGAGCTCATCGCTCTCCCACGCCTCGAGTGAAAGCGTTGCGAGGAGATCGTAGTCACATATCACGACCTGTGGTGCAAAGTCCCTGGCGAGAACCACACCTTCGTCGAGTCCCACGGCGCAGGATGTCTCGAGGCCGAGTTCGCTGAAAAACCTGGCGACATGCTCGCTCAGGAATATGTGCCTTGCAACACACAGAACCCGCAGGGTCGTACTAGAGTCCAATTCGAGCGTGATGGAGGTGATTATACATCCTAAACGACAGTGCCCCGAGGCGGAAGCCTCGGGGCACTTAAGACGATTGAGAAGGTGCGTTAGTTACCGATCGACTGGCACGGTCTTTTTGTCCACGTTGTTGCCGATCACCGCGCCAAGAATGGCACCGGCTGCTCCGCCGATTACAGCGCCCTTGACCTTGTTCCGGCTCGTGGCGGCTCCAATGGCTGCTCCGGCTACTGCACCGATCGCTGCGTCACGCTTCGTATTCTTCACGACTTTGGTCGCCGGTGCCGGTGGGTAATATGTTCCACTCGATCCCGAACTCGCGCTTCTGCGCGCAGTGCTCGTGCGGCGCACCGGAGCGCTCGTTGTTCTGCGAGTCGCAGTTCTTGCTACCGGCGCGGCGGCAACAGCTGCTCCCGTCGTGTAGCCGCGCTCGACGCCGGAAATGCTGTCCAGCGGGGCGACCTGTGACTGCGCTGCCAGCGACAAATCGCTGTTAAGCGCCTCGTCTACCTTTGCGTCGTTTCCTTTGCATGCCGCCGCGAGGAAAATCGCGGGAACGGCAATCAGATACTTGAAATTCATCTCTCCTCCTGGGGATCCGCTGTACTTGAAGTCCTCGCGGTACACCCTTGAAAGGCAGGGGCTGTGCCATTTTTGAGGGGATCAGCTGTGCCGTTTTCAGTGCGTTAAACGCCTGTTTGCGGCTCTAACTCAGGGGAGGGCTCAGCAGTCAATGAGCCCCCTTCTATAGATGTGTCAGGCTGCGGACACGACGTGTAGCTCTCGCTGGACACCTGCCAGGTCACTGACTTTGGCCGGAAGGATGAGCCGGAAGGTGCTCCCCTCGCCCTCACTGGATTCAACCTCGAGTTTGCCATCCAGCAGCTGAGCCAGGCGACGCGAAATGGGCAGGCCCAGTCCGGTCCCTGGCTGCCGGGCAGGGTCGATCTGCACGAATTCCTCGAAGATCCGGTTCATGTCTTTAGGCGCGATGCCGTGACCCTTGTCGACCACTTCGACAATTACTCCTCCGCCTTCATTTGCGCGCGTTCGGACCTTGATGGGCTGCTCATTACCGAACTTGATGGCATTTGAAAGAAGGTTGAGCAGGATCTGACGAACCCGGCGGGGGTCGGTTACGATCGTCAGGTTGGACTCATCCATTTCGCACTGAAGCGTTGTCTTGTGCTCATCTGCCAGCGGCCGCACCGTGACCAGGAGGTCGTCGATGAGAACCGGGATCGCGACAGGCTGCAGCGAGAGCTCGATCTTCCCTGCCTCGATCTTCGAGAGGTCGAGGACATCGTTTACAAGCTCGAGCAAATGCCGGGCAGCTTTCAGCGTGCGCCCCAATCCCTCCCGCTGCTTGTCGCTAAGCGGACCATAAATCCCGTCCAGCATCAGCGTGCTGTACCCGATTACCGCGTTGATCGGCGTACGCAGTTCATGGCTCATCGAGGCATAGAATCTGTTGCGCGATCCGATCGCTTCTTCCAGTTCCTGCGCCTGCAGTTTCAGCTCGACGTTCAGCTCTGCGAGCTGCTGCGCTGACTTGGCCTCGCTTTCAAGCAGAGTGGCGCGGTGCTGCAGTTCCAGCTCACGACGCTGGCTGCGTCGCAGCTCTTCACCTGTGCTCTCGATTTCCTTCTGCTTGAGGTACAGGTCAACGAAGACAGCGACCTTTGACCGGAGGACATCGGGATTGAACGGCTTGAACACGTAGTCAACAGCGCCGACCTCGTAGCCCTTGAAGACGTATTCGTCTTCCTTGCTGATGGCGCTGAGAAACACGATTGGAATGAAGCGTGACCGCTCGCGCGACTTGATGGTTTCCGCCACCTCGAAACCGTTCATCCCCGGCATTTGAACGTCCAGGAGAATGACTGCGAACTCGTCACGCAGAATGGCGCGGAGTGCTTCCGCGCCGCTTTCGGCCCGGACAAGCCTCTGGTTCAGCGGCTCGAGAATGGCTTCGAGAGCAAGCAGGTTTTCCGGCCTGTCGTCAACGAGCAGGATGCTCACGCGGCTGTCTGTCATCCAGCTTTCCTTGTGCGAGGCTCTTCAATCGCGGTCGCGAGTCTCGCGAGCTCCGAACTGATTTCCTTCAAAGGTAGCACACGCGCTCCCGGCACGGCGCGAATGGCAGACTGAGGCATTATCGGCACCTCAGCCTCTGCCGGATCCTGAACCAAAGTCTTGCCACCGCGGGCAGCTATCCGAGCCAGGCCGGCGGCACCGTCCTCGTTTGCCCCGGTGAGAACTACACCAATGGTGTTTGCCCCAAATGTGTCCGACGCGCTCTTGAACAGCACGTCTATGGAAGGCCGGCTGTGTCGAACGGGAGAATCCACAGTGAGCGAAACGTATTCGCGCTCGACGAGCATGTGATAGTCCGGCGGTGCTACGTATATGGTTCCCGCCGAGAGCGGGTCCTTGTCTTCCGCGTCACGGACGCACAGCGGCGTCAGATCCTGAAGCAGATCCACCAGCAGCTCGGAGTCCTTGGAACGATGCTGGACGATGGCAATCGGCATCGGGAAATCACGTGGCAGTCCCGCGATAATCTCGCTGAGCGCGGCCAGGCCACCCCATGATGTACCGATCACTGCAATACCTCTCATCGAATCTTCCTGTAGACCTTTTCCGGCGGACTTATCTGTTCATAGCAGGACTCGTACTCGGAGAACTTGAGTGATTCCTTGCTGCCCAGTACAAGTATCCCGAACATCGCGAGACTGTCGTAGAAGAGCGACTGCACGCGGGCCTGCAGTGCCTTGTCGAAATAAATCAGCACGTTGCGGCAGAGAATGACGTTGAACTCGCTGAACGATCTGTCGGTCACGAGGTTGTGCTGTGAGAACACGACGTTCTTCGTGAGTCCGGGATTGAATATCGCGTTGTCGTACTTTGCCGTGTAATACTCGGAGAACGACTTCTTCCCGCCGGCCTTTATGTAATTGTCAGTGTACTCCTTCATGCGGTCGAGGGGAAAGATTCCCTCCTTTGCGCGCTGAAGAACTACCTCGTTGATGTCGGTTGCATAAATCCGCGCGCGATCGTACAGCCCTTCTTCCTGGAGAAGAATGGCCATGGAATAGACTTCCTCGCCCGTCGAACATCCCGCATGCCATATCCGGATGAACGGATATGTGCGAAGCATGGGAATTACCTTTTCCCGGAACGCGACATAGAAGTGAGGATCCCGATACATAGCCGTCACGTTGATCGAGAGATCGAGCAGCAGCTGTTCCATGACAACGGGGTCGTGCAGAACCCTCTCCTGCAGCGCGCTCACCGTTGTAAGCCCGGACTCAGCAATTCGCTTCCACAGACGCCTGCGCAGAGACGAATAGGCGTAGGCGCGAAAGTCGAAGCCGTACTTGCGGAAGATCCCCTCGAGCAGAAGCTCGACCTCGATCCTCTCCAGATCGGGGTCGTAGTTCTGTTCCTCAGGAGGCTCGGCGGTAAGCCGTTCGGCCATTAGCGGTAAAGCCATACCCTCAGAAGTGAGAGTAGCTGCTCCGTGTCTACGGGCTTCGTTATGTAGTCGGACGCTCCTGCGGCGATGCACTTCTCCCGATCGCCCTTCATCGCCTTGGCTGTCAGGGCAATGATGGGAAGCGCCTTGAACTTCTCGATCTCTCGAATGGCACGAGTGGTTTCGTAGCCATCCATCTCCGGCATCATGACGTCCATCAGTATCGCATCGACTTCCGGGTCCTCCTCGAGCGACTTCAGGGCTGCCTTTCCGTTCTCTGCGAATCGCACCACCATCCCCTGGTCCTCGAGCACGCTCGTCAGTGAGAAGATGTTTCGAACGTCGTCATCGACGACCATCACCTTCTTCCCTGCGACGACCGTGTCCGAGTCGTGCAGCTGCGCAAGCATCTTCCTCTTGTCTTCGGGCAGGCGCGCCTCGACACGGTGCAGGAAGAGTGCGGTTTCGTCGAGGAGTCGCTCCGGGGACTTCACGTCCTTCACGATGATCGTGTCCGCGTACATGCGCAGGCGCGTGTCTTCCTCTTC
>JAKFCC010000166.1:0-1683 GCA_036676795.1 Gemmatimonadota bacterium | reverse complement strand
TTGGGGCAGGAGAGGGCTCTTAGGGCTTGTATTCCAAGACGTTGAATACCCGCGTAAACGCTGGTCGATCCCCTTGCAGCAGCGTTGCGCGGCGCTCGCGCAGTGCGCGTGATGGGCTGAGCTCGCGTAGCGCCAAGGCTATAAAGGTCTCTATGTCGCACTGAATCTTGACGTCGGCGGGCTCTGCGCTCGGACCGGATCGCGCTAGCAGAGTCCCGTTGTCCACCTGGATATGGAAGACTTCTGTGCCGACTTGGAACTCGTAGGATTCCTGCAGTCCGGCGCTTGCCGCCGGATCGTTCGAGCCCGTTAGGCAAAGCGCAATGAGTTCCGCGCGCGCGCTGGATGGGTCGATCCGTTCGTCGACCGGTAGAGAGAGTCCCCAGAACCCCAGTGAGATGAGCGGCTTGCGCAGTTGCTCGCCGAGCTCTGTCAACTCGTATGCTGGAGTGGCCGGAGACGTCCCCTGCATGGTCTGTCGAATGACGCCGTTCTCCACCAACATGGCCAGGCGCTCGGATAACCGATTTGGCCCCATGGCCGGCAAAGTTGCGAGCAGCTCCTTGAACCGCTTCGGCCCCAAGAGGAATTCGCGAATGAGGAGGAGCGTCCAGCGATCTCCCAGTACGTCTAGCGACCGGGCTATTGGACAAAGTTGACCGTAAGTTTTGTTTGGCATAAGGCATTGTACAAAATTTCCCTTCAACCGAAACATGGCGGGATGCGGTTGCCGCCGACCAAGTGAAAATTGGTCACGCAAATTCGATGGCGACCAGATCACTGGTGCAAGGCGCCGTGACTTGCAAGCTCGTGCGTTTGGTGTCGGGCGGGGTCGTAGTAGTCGGCGATCCAGTAATGCAGGAAATGACGGTGCTCCAGAATGAGCGCCGTTCTCTTGCAGCCTTACTGCTGTAGTCGAATGGTCTGAAAGCCTTTTGCTGGTGCCGCACAGCCGCGGGAGTCAATGGCATCAGCAGAGCATCAAGGCCTTGGGAGAGTTTCTCCCTTCCAGTGCGTATCAGCAGTCGGATGGGGTCAGCCCCTAGGCATGACCTAGGGCTCAAAGAAAAAACGAGTAGAGAGCGAGTTGGCTCAAGGCTACAGAGCTTGCCTTCTTCCGGCACCGGAGGTCGCTCTGCGGCGGGCGGGAAGGAGGGTGTCATTTCCGCACCTTGTGCCGCTGATACCAAAGGCCTTTTCATGTGACGTTCTCAGCTCTGTTGTATTCGCTGAACGCCAGATTACTATACATATCGTATACTTCAAGTGCTGCGGGGAAATATATCTCTGGGCGGCCGGATAGGGGCGGGTGTCTCTCCAGTCCGTGCGGCGAGCCCGGGCTTAGCGACTACCACCGAGACAGCTGCGCTGTGGCTGGGTTGATCTCCTGCGCAAAGGAATGAGCTGGAACTGAAATGGCCGTAGTCAGTGCCGTGTGTGGCGCTGGCCGGCTTCGACCAGCGCGAATCGGTGATCCTCCGCCACGCCACAATGCATCCAAGGCCGATAGTCGTGGCGAATACCCAAGGCATCGCCTTGGCGGGTGCGGACTTACCACCGCAGCAATAATCACCGAGTGGTATGCCGCCGTAGAGATAGGGTCAGCCAGACCTCGAGTCAGAACGCAGTGGCCAAGTCTGCAAGCTGAGCCACGACAAATGCGGGGGGAGCGGGTGAGCCGAC